>JAFMEV010000093.1 GCA_017856545.1 Chitinophagaceae bacterium | reverse complement strand
CCAACCATATTTTTATACAATCCAACATCTATACCATTCTTCCCTCCAATAGAAGCATCTACCATGGCTAAAATAGTGGTAGGCACAAAACCAACAGCTACTCCTCGCATATAAACACCAGCTACATAACCTACCATATCCGTTACTACACCACCGCCTACTCCAATTAAAACTGCTTGTCTGGTTGCACCAAAATTCAATAAGGCCTCAATAATAAAATCCACAGTAGCTTGTTGCTTATGCTCTTCACCAGCAGGAATCACAATGGTCTTTTTACCTTTGAACTTCTTCTGATGCAATGCATATACGTTTTCATCTGTAATATAAATGGCTTGAGTTTTATCTACTATTTTATCAATAGCTGTAAAACTGCCATCTAATACAAAGGACACTGTTGAATTAGAAAATTTAACCTTCCAGTTTTTCATACTAGTTGTTCATTATTTTGTTCTGTTGATTGATACTTTCCATATGAACAGCATCCATATATTTAGTAACAAACTCATCACTTAATCCTAAATTATTTCCTTTGGCAATTGCTCGATCTAAAATTTCGTTCCAACGATTGGTTTGTAAAATAGTGATATCGTTATTCTTCTTATACTCACCAATTTTTTGAGCAACTTTCATTCGAGTAGATAATACCTGTAATAACTCATCATCTAATTGATTGATCTGTTGACGCAGCTTTTCTAATGCGCTAAGAAAATCTTCGTTTTGAACATTTTCTTTTCTCCAACGGATACTCTCTAGCATTTGTTTTAATACTTCTGGAGTAATTTGTTGTTTGGCATCACTCCAAGCATTATCTGGATCCATATGTGATTCAATAATCAAACCATCAAAATCCAAATCAATAGCTTGTTGTGCTACAGACTGTAAAATATCACGACGACCACAAATATGCGAAGGATCGTTAATCATAGGAACATTGGGGAAACGACGCTTCATTTCAATTGCCAAGTGCCACATGGGTGCATTTCTAAAATCTGTATTGCCATAAGAACTAAATCCTCTATGAATTAAACCCAAATCTTCGATACCAGCTTTTGCAATTCTTTCCATACCACCCACCCATAATTCTAAGTCTGGGTTTAATGGGTTTTTGATTAACACGGGTACCTTAACACCTCTTAATGCATCAGCAATTTCTTGCACACTAAAAGGATTCACGGTTGTACGTGCTCCTACCCATAAAACATCCACATCAAAATGCAGGGCATCTTCAACTTGTTTAGCTGTTGCTACTTCTACAGCCACTGGTATACCCGTTTCTTTTTTAGCTTGTTGTAACCATGGCAACCCCTTTGTTCCAATACCTTCAAAACTTCCAGGTCTTGTTCTTGGTTTCCAGATACCTGCACGCATAATATCTACTTTACCTGTATTTGCTAATCCCCTAGCAGTTGTCATTACTTGCTCTTCTGTTTCAGCACTACAAGGACCAGAAATAATCAATGGTGTTTTTTTAAATAATGCGCTTACTTTTTGTTGTTGTTCAGTCAAGGATGCCATGTTAAACCAATTTTAGTATTTGAGATTTTTTATTTCATTAATTAAAGGTTACCCTTCGTTCTTATTAAAGCCTCTTGGACCACCACTATCAGCATCGTTCATTCTAATACGACGTCCTTTATAGTTTTTGCCATCTAAAGCTTGAATCATTTTTTTTGCAGATCCAGCTTCAATTTCTACCCAGCTATTCATATCTCTCATGTCAATTTTTCCTAAAACATCTTTCTTTAATTCACTCATGTCTAAGATATATTGTAAGAAACTAGCTTTGTAAAAACCATCTTTAGTTCCAAGATTTACAAATAAACGAGTTGAACCAGCAGCAGCTCTATTAGCAGATCTTCCACGACCATCTCCTCTTTCGGAACCTCTATCGTTGTTTCTGTTACTTCTGTCAGCGTACTCATTTCTTCCTCTCTCACGACCACGAGCATCTCCTCTATCATTGTTTCTTGCACCTCTATCGGCAGCTCTAATATTTAAATCTTGCGCATTCTCATAATAACTTAAGAAACGATTGAATTCTAAAGCTGCAAATCTTGTTAAGATTTCTTCTTTGCTCATATCAGCAAATTTTTCTGCCAACATAGGTACATAAGTTTCATAATCACCATGACTTACATCCGTTGACATTAACTTATCCATCAAATGAAAAAATTGCTTTCTACAAACATCTTTACCACTTGGTATATCTAACTTGTGCATTGTGCACTTATTGATATTTTCTATTTGACGTAATCTATATGATTCTCTAGAGTGAACAATTGAGATACAATTACCATGACTACCAGCTCTACCAGTACGACCACTTCTATGGGTATATACTTCTACATCATCTGGTAATTCATAATTAATTACATGGGTAATCCCTTTTACATCAATACCTCGAGCAGCTACATCAGTAGCAATTAATAATTGTAATGATTTATCTCTAAATTCTCCCATTACTTTATCACGTTGCGCCTGCGTTAAGTCGCCGTGCAATGCATCAATATCATAACCTTCTCTAGTTAACCTTTGTGTAATTTCTTGAGCATCTGCCTTGGTTCTTGTAAAGATGATGCCATAAATACCAGGATTGAAATCTATGATTCTCTTTAATGTCTCGTATCGATGTTGGGCAGAGGTTAAATAATATTGGTGATCAATACTTTTATTGGAAGTATTTACTTTACCAATGGTTACCTCAAATGGCTCTTTCATATAACGCTTGCTTACCTTTTTAATTTCAGGTGGCATGGTTGCACTAAATAACCAAATACTTTCTCTGTTAGGGGTATTTTTTAAGATAAACTCAATATCATCTTGGAATCCCATATTCAACATTTCATCTGCCTCATCTAAAACAACATATTCAATTTGTTCTAAATTGATTGCCTTACGTTCTATCAAATCAATTAATCTACCTGGAGTAGCAACTACAATCTGCACACCTCTTTTCAAATCCCTGATTTGCATTCCAATAGATGTACCACCATATACTGCTAAAACTTGTAAACCACTAACGTGTTTTTTGAACAAATTAATTTCGTTTACAATTTGCATACATAATTCTCTAGTTGGACAAACCACCAAAGCCTGAGGATATTTATCTGCAGTGTTGATTAATTGAATTAAAGGCAAACCAAAAGCAGCAGTCTTACCAGTACCTGTTTGCGCTAATCCAATAAAATCTTTTGTTCCGCTAATCAAAACAGGAATAGAACGCTCTTGAATTTCCGTAGCGTGTGTATATCCTAATTCTGTTACCGATTTTACCAATTGATCATTTACACCTAATTCAGCAAAAGTCTTTTTTGTTTTTACTGCTTCGATTAAATCATTCTTTACTTCCATCTCTTCTATTTTCTTCATTTTATTTTTTTCTTAATTTTTTAAATAAGAATTTGAATTATTTCAAAATTCTTTTAATCCCGTTAGCATTTTCAATCAAATCAGATAAATATTCAAAGTTTTCTTTTTCTAAACATGCTTTGAATTTTTTTAATTGACTGATATGCTCATTCAATACATCTAATACATTTTCTTTGTTTTGCATAAAGATGGGAACCCACATAGCTGCGTTGGACTTTGCTAAACGCACTGTGCTTTCGAAACCACCACTTGCTAATTCAAAAATTGCATCAGACTCTTTTTCTTTCTCTAGTACTGTATTCGCAAGAGCGAAAGATGTGATATGCGATATATGACTTACATAAGCTACATGTATATCATGATTAATCGCATCCATATTTACAATATGCATTCCAAGAGACTTATACAAAGATTCTACTTGTAACAATGCATCTGTATCCACCGAATCTGCATTACAGATAACGGTTGCTTTTTCAGAAAAAGCATCTTTTTGTGCTGCACTTGGACCACTAAATTCAGTACCCCACATTGGGTGTGTTGGCACAAACCTGCCTTTTTTATGATGGCCATTTGCGATATTCACAATACTTTCTTTTGTAGATCCTACATCAAACACAACTTGTTGGTCAACTAAGTCTAAAATAGTAGGCAATAATTTTTCAGCAATATTTACAGGAGTAGCAATGGCGATGATATCTGATGATCTAACGGCATCTTCTAATGACATGATCTCATCTACCAATCCCAATTCTAAAGCCTCTGCTTGGTGTTGGGTATTATGGTCTACTCCAATCACATTAGACACAAAGCCATTACGCTTTAGTGTTAATGCTAAAGAGCCCCCCATCAATCCAATACCAATTACTGCTAAACGCATGCTTTTACTCTTTTAATTGCTTCATTAAATTTTTCCATTGAGCCGCATAAACTCACACGGATGTAATTATTACCAGCGGTACCAAAAATGCCACCCGGTGTAATAAAGACATTCGCATCATACAGCACTTTATCACTTAATGCGTACCCGTCTTTATATATGGCTGGTATTTTAGCCCATACAAACATCCCTACTTGTGTTTTTGAAAATGTACAATCCAAAAGATCTAACAATTCAAATACTTTTTCACGACGCTCTGTATAAATTTTATTTACTGAATCATACCAAGATTGATCTAAGCTTAATGCTTTTGCTGCAGCTAATTGAACTGGCAAAAACATTCCACTATCCATATTAGATTTAAATCTTAATATTTCGTTGACCCTGTCTTCCCCTGCAATCAACATCCCCACTCTCCAACCAGCCATGTTTTGACTTTTACTTAAAGAGTTTAATTCAATCACTACCTCTTTCGCACCTTCGACAGCTAATAAACTTTCTGGATGATCGTTTAAAATAAATGCATAAGGATTGTCATGACAAATTAAAATATGATGTTGCTTACCAAACGCTACTAATTTTTCAAATAACGATTTGTTTGGTTGCTGACCTGTGGGCATCTGTGGATAGTTCACCCACATTAATTTCACTTTTGATAAATCTGATTTTTCTAGACTGTCAAAATCCGGTGCCCAATTATTTTCTGCAGTAAGCTCATAATATAGCGGAGTGCCCCCTGCTAATTTCACTGCACTTGTATAAGTAGGATATCCAGGATTGGGAATCAATACCTGATCTCCTTGATTGAGGTAAGTCATACAGATATGCATGATACCTTCTTTACTTCCTAACAATGGAAGTATCTCTTTTGCTGGGTCGATATTATCTACCTCATAATATTTTTTATACCACTCAGCAATGGCTTCTCTTAATACCGGTGAGCCATTATAGGATTGATAAGCGTGCACATTGTCTTTTGCAGCTTCTTCTTGTAATGTTTTAATAACGTCTGGATGCGGCGGCAAATCGGGGCTTCCAATACCCAAATTAATAATTTGCTTACCTGCTTTATTCAATTCAGCTATTTCACGCAATTTGGTGGCAAAATAATATTCACCAATGCCTTCTAATCTATTTGATAAAGTCCAATTCATATTTATCCCTTTACAACTTTCCCTTTTTTATACATTCCAAAAACTTTGAAACTATTGGTTGCATCTTTTACTTCTGCAATCACTTTTTCAATTTGTTTTAAATTTTCAAATTCTAAATCTGCATAAAACCCATATTTGAATGTACTGCCTGGAATGGGCATACTTTGCAACTTACTTAGGTTCACCCCTCTACTTGCAATCTTGGCTAAAATTTTAGATAAGATTCCCTTAGAATGATCTGTTTGAAAATAAATAGAAGCTTTATTCACCCCTTCTATCATGATGGCTTTTTGTTTAGGCACCATAATTAAAAAACGAGTAATATTATTTTTTAAGGTATGAATATCAGGTGTGATCACATTTAAATCGTAGAGCTGTGCTGCAAACTTGCTAGCAATAGCAGCAATATGTTTACTCTTATGTTGATGCACCATTTTGGCACTGAGTGCGGTATCATCTGATTCAACTAATTTCCAATCATATTGCTCTAAATAATCCAAACATTGTAATATAGCCATTGGGTGGCTATGCACTTCTTTAATATCTTTTAATTGTACCCCTGGATTAACTAATAAATTTTGGCTGATAGACAAATACACTTCCCCGATCACTTGCAGGTTGGATTTCTGCAATAAATTATAATTAGGAAGAATGCTTCCAGCAATGGAATTTTCAATAGCCATGACTGCTCCGTCCGATTGTTTTGGATCTGACCCGATCTTTATCACTTCTCTAAATGTATCACAAGCAATCACCTCAACCGTTTTGCCAAAAAACTGCCTTGCTGCCATTTGGTGGAAGCTACCCTCGTATCCTTGTATGGTTACTTTTTTGTTCATATAAAAAATCCCGGCTGTTTAGGCCGGGATTGTATATTTAGTTATTATGTTTATGCTTTTACAAATACTACCCGGCTACTTTGATTAAAGTAGAAATAAAAGAAAAAGTAAAACCAGTTGCTATTTGCTTTCATCGTGCTACAAAGATAGTCTAAAATAGGCGATTATAGGCTAAAACAGGAAAGTTTTTTACATTTTACTAACAATGATTCGTT
>JAFMEV010000092.1 GCA_017856545.1 Chitinophagaceae bacterium | reverse complement strand
TGCAGTAACTGGCCCATTGGTATATTTAATGATTAGCCCTTATTATAACTAGATCAACTCTTTCATAGGATCCCAAAATAATTTGTCAAAGTCCACTACGGTTTCGTTTTGGACTTTTATTTTTTCTTTCTCTAAGAGTTCTTGCATTTGAGTAGGGGTTTCAAAATGCGCCTTCCCACTTAACATGCCATTTCTATTCACCACTCTATGGGCCGGCACTTTTGGTTTTACACCATGGGATGCATTCATGGCCCATCCCACCATTCTGGAGCTTCCGCCTGTACCCAAATACTTAGCAATAGCCCCATAGCTAGTAACCCTTCCTTTGGGAATAAGTCTTACTACATCAAATACGTTTTGAAAAAAATCTTTGGTCTTAGGCGTGTACTGCATCTATAGCAAAGATAATCATTACTATAAATGCTTTTGTGTGTCTTTTATAGAGATATCCTTAGAGGGTGCTTTTTTATTAGCCACTTCTCTTAATTGTAAAGCCCTTGTTTTAATGGGTTCTGGTACTGACTCATAATCATAAGGGCAATGTTTGCATGCTTCGCCGCAACAATATCCTCTCTTCTCATGATATAGCGCAGTAAAGACCCAACGGCCTTTAGCGTCTATATAATACTCCTCATGTTCCTCTCTATTCTTGCTCATATGATTGCATTCTTAACAGTTCACCTGCGTCTAAAGGAATATCTTTAATCGCTTCTTTCAAGACCTCATCTAGTGATAGTGGTAGATCTTTATCTAAAGTAAACTGAATATAATGAATCTTGTTGCTTTGTGCGATGTCTTTGCCTTCGTAGTATGTTTTGATTAAACAGCGAGGATCAATTGTAGCTTCTGCATACAAATCGTCTGTTTTGTATACAAGGTTCAAGCCATATAACTCAATTACTTTAAGGGTAAATAAAAATAAGTTAGGACTATCTGTTTTTAGATGTACTATACCTGTTTTATTAGACGCATCAGCTTGCTTCAAAAACTGCTGATACAATCTTAAAAATTTAGGATGCGTTAAACGTTTTTTTGCTTTTGACCATCTTAATTGTGGATCTGGAAAAGTGATCCAAATTTCACTCACTTCATTGGTACCAAAATAAGTTGCCACCTGATCTATTTGCGTTCTTACAAAAGCAATATTTTTTAATCCTTCTTTATTCGCAATGCTCGCACCTTTCCAAATACGATTCCCTTTAATATCTATGCCAATAAAATTTTGTTCAGGAAACATGCGGCCTAATCCCACTGCGTATTCGCCTCTACCGCAAGCTAGTTCTACTACCAATGGTTTGGTTATTGGATGAATTGTGAGGTGCTCAGTATGAATATTGGTAGTCTCTTTTTCTAATGCTCCAAAAAATGCCGCCCACTTGCCTTGCATATCCTGCGGATATTCTAGCACATTTTCATATTCTTTTATAGCAGCAAACTTGATTAATTTTTTCTGACCCATGAGGCAAAGATACTAATTAGAAAGTGAAGATGGATTGAGCTTATCCCTTCATTAATTTCACCACTCTTTCTGCAACAATTGGTGCAATCGCCACACCCATTCCACTCATACGCACCGCGCAGAATATATTGGGTTGCACTTCTTCAATAATAGGTTTTTTGATTTTGCCCATACCCATGGTGCCACTCCATCTTAATTCGATCTTGGGTTTCTTGGATCCCTTTGGAAGGATGCGTTTCATCATAAATTCTTCCAAGGTTTTTTGTATGATAGGAGAGGTATCTAATGAATAGGTTTTTTCGTTTTTAAAATCTTTGTTTCTTGCTCCTCCTAATAATAATCGGTTACCTACATTTCTGAAATAATAAAAGCCTTCATCAAAATGAAAAGTGCCCTTGAACTTCAGATTAGGAATAGGTTCTGTAATAAATACCTGTCCTCTTGCTGGCACCACATCTAAACCTGGCATCAATTGTTTTGCAAATCCATTGGTGCAAATCAGCAATTGTTTGGTCTCTAAAGGGGCTTCCAAATTAGTATGTATGGTTACTCCTTTTTTGTGCGACTTAAACTTCTTGACTTCTGTATTAAATAATATATGCACTCCCTTGGACTGTACTGCTTGTTGTAATGCTAGTACTAGTTTTGCTGAATTTAACTGTCCTTCCAATGGACTAAAAGCCAATGCTTCAATTGCTTGAAAACCTAATTGCTTAATTTTTTTGGACTCATTAGAATAGATGGGCACATACTTCCCATTCTTCTTGGGTGTTTTTAAAACAGGCGCCAAAATTTTATTGAGATAAGCAATATCCTTATCTAATTGTTGAATATCATAGGGGCCATTTTTTTCAAACAATTCATAGCCTCCAAATTGATCATAGTCAATCACTTTTTTATCAAAGGTTCTTTGAATTTTTTGCAATCCATCATAACGCATCTTCACCGTCTCTAACATATTGGCTTCACCCATCAACGCTATATCGTACATCAATTCTGATACACTTCCAAAGCAACTAAATCCGGCATTGCGTGTACTTGCTCCAGAAGGTATTACGCCTCTTTCCAAAATGGTGATTTGCATTTTGGGGTATTTATTGATTAGCTCAAGCGCTGTCCATAAACCCACAAATCCACATCCAATAATCACCACATCTTTTGGCGCGAAATAAGTGGATTGCTCCCATGCTGAAATGGCCATAATATTATTTTGTAGCTTAAATATATTCTAAAATCTGCAATCTGGTAGCTTTAATATGGCACAAAAAAACCGCCTCAAATTTGAGGCGGTTTAAAGCTTCCATTATCTTATAAATTATCTTCCAAAGATATATCTTAAGCCAAGCTGAGCTTGCCAAATATCAAATACAGAAGAATTCCTTTGATAAGTAGTTTTAATTAAACTTGTGTTACCATTTTCAGTTTGAGTTGCTAATCTGTACAATGGCTCACCAGCTGAATTTACTGAACTAAATGCTAAGATTTGTGGGTTAGTAACTCTTTGAGATACACCCCAGTCATCATTAATCATATTTCCAAAGTTCAAGATATCAGCTCTTAATTGTAATGTATTACGCTTTCCTTTTACTTTAACATAAAATTCTTGTACTACAGATACATCAAAACGGTGTAACATTGGAATTGTAGAAGCATTACGCTCTGCATATTTACCTCTATTAGCATTCAAATACTTATCTTGTTGAATGTATTTTTCTAAAGCACCTTGTTGGTTTGCTTCGCTATAAGTTGTTGATCCAACTGTTAAAGGAGCAAATTTGATATCAGTTCCTTTAAGTGGGATAAAGATTAATTCATTATTGTTTACTCTATCTCCGTTCATATCACCAGAGATGGTATATGAGTAAGGATTTGCTTGAGAACCTACATAACCAACAGAGATACTTGTTGCTCCACCAAACTCTCCACCATATTCTAATCTATAACCAAATAAACCTACAATTCTGTTTGGAATATTGAAGTCTGAATTAGAAAGGTATAAATTGTTGTTGCCATTTACAGATCTTGCACTTGTCCAGCTACCTGAAGCAATAGAACCAGCACTCATGAAATCTGTAGCATTAGAAGTTGTCCAAGCCAAAGATCCCCAAACACCTTTTCTATATGGCATTTCTAATTTCAACGTCATTGATTTGAAATCACCACTGTTTTTATTAGCTAAAACTATCGCATTAGATACGTTATCATTGATTCTAACGCCATTGTCATTACCAGCAAATCTAAATCTGTTGTCTACACCAGTAAATGTACTTACTGGGTTTTCTAAGTTAGCATTGTAGTAATGAACTGCATTTAAATTCTTATTGTACAAGAATTCAATTGTACCCACTAAGCCAAATGGTAATTTTTGGTCAATCGCTAAATTAGATTTAAACACTTGAGGAAACTTATAATTTTCTTCAGTTAAAGCAATATCAAATGTAGAAGGCAATGTTGGTGTTGATGGAATAAAATATTTATTTGGATTTGGAGTGAAGCCATATTTCGCAGCTGCAGCACCACTCACATCGATGAATCCAGTTAACACACCATTGTTACCAATTTGGTTTGAAATAAACACATATGGAGGACGACCTGTGAATATTCCTGTTCCACCACGAACTTGTGTTTTCTTTTTACCTTCAACATCCCAGTTAAATCCAAATCTTGGTTCGTATAAAAACTGTGTTTTTGGCATAACTCCAGTATTAAATGAAGCGCCATTTGCGAATGACATTGCTGTAATTGCAGGGTTTTCAATTGCTGTATTAACAAAGTCAATCATGGCAACTCTAATACCAGCAGTGAATTTTAAGTCTCTATTATATTGATATTCGTCTTGTGCATATACATCTAAACGAGATGTATTTAAAACTTGTAATGGCTCAATTGCACCTGGTAATGCTGAATAACGGAATTGTGTTCTAGCTGGGACAAAAGCAGAAGGTGCACCACCTGCAGCCAATGATTGGTTTGCAGCAGTGTAGAAATCTTCTAAGCTATTAAATACATATACACCATTTGATGCAGGAAAGAATAAGTTATTTGATTGATATTTTTCAAAATTGAAACCACCCACAAATGTATGCTTATCAGCATATTTGGTGATATTGTTTGTAATGTGAAAAGTATTGTAATCTAATTTATTACCTGGCGTAAATGGATCAAATCCAACTGAAGTTAAAGTAGTTGAACCTAATTTAATATCAATAGTTGGGAACATACTACTTCTGTAAGATCTATCTTCAATTTGCTTATCGTATCCAATAATTAAATTGTTGTGTAAAGTATTTGAGATTTTACTATTTAATTCAACAACAATTGAACGTGTATTATCCATAATACCATATCCACTATTTTGGAAACTCATTGCCAATGCTGAATTCGTTCTATTACCAAAACCTGCTGATGCAGAGTTTGAAATGTTGATATCTGCATTAGAATTATGGTGTACATAACGAGCAGTTAATTTATGCTGATCATTGATGTTCCAGTCAGTTCTAATCAAGAATTTTTCTGAAACTGTTGCGTTGTTGTAATTTTCCCAAGGACCAGTGATATAGTTAAACTTATCTCTCATGAAATTAGATAAAGTTTCTAATTGAGCATATGTTGGTCTTGAAATTTGAGATCCTGTTAAAGGAGAACCAGTAGAGATCCAGTTTGTTCCTGGTTCAGTCTTCTCTAATTTTTCATAGTTTGCAAAGATGAATAACTTGTTTTTGATGATTGGAGCACCAATTCTAAAACCTTGTACTTTCTCTGAAAATTTAGAAGGAGTTACTTTAACACCAGCAGCTTTATCTCCATTGTATCTAGATGTATTATCTCTTTCTGTTTGGTAGTAAGAACCTTCAATTTCATTTGTACCAGATCTTGTAACTGCGTTGATACCAGCACCAGTGAAACCTGATTGACGAATATCAAATGGAGCAATATTTAATTGTAATTGCTCAATCGCATCTAAAGAGATAGCAGAAGCTCCAGTTCTACCTCCAGCTTGTGCTGAAGAACCTAAACCGAAACCATTATTGAATTGAGAACCATCAATTGTAAAATTATTTAAACGAGAATCTTGTCCACCAAAACTTGCACCATTACCGTTTGAGTTGTATTTGGTAATACCTTCAATAGTTCTAGCACCAGTGATTGGAATATTTTGTAACTCTCTTCTGCCAAATTGTTGAGCAGTACCAGTTCTTTCTTTAGAGAAGATTCCGTTTCTATTGGTAGAAACAACTACTTCTTGTAAGCTTGAACCTGTTGAGAACAAAGTAAAGTCAACATTTGAAGCAATACCCAGATTGGTTCCAATGTCTGTTACTTGATCATTTTTATAACCTACAAAACTTACAGCTACTGTAAACGGACCACCAACTCTAACAGCTGGAAATACGTAAGAGCCAGTTTTATTAGTTACGGTTTTGTAAGTAGTACCTGTTGGAACGTGTGTCGCAGTGACAGATGCGCCAACCAATACTTCTTTTTTTTCGTTTACAACAACACCCGAGATAGTTGAAGTTGTAATCTGTGCAAAACTGATGATGGTTGTCATGCAGGTTGCTAAAAACAAGATTGTTTTTTTCATTTTGTTTGTTATTTAATTTCTAGATTCAAAATATATTAAAATTTTATAGAATATGTGATTCCTAATAAAATGTTAATTTTTATGCCGCAAAACTACTTAAAATATGGTATAAAAATGTGTTTTTTGTCACAATTCCCATTGAATTAACAATCGCTTAATATTAAATAAATTAATTATGTGTTTTAATAAGATTCTCAAATTTATATTAAATAGTAAATTGTAGCATGAAAAAAATAGTATTGATTACCCTACTACTTGTAATTGGTTTTACCACTAAAGCGCAGTGGTTGAAGAAAAAGCTCAATTCAGATAAATTGTATCGTCCTGCGATACATTTCACTCCTAAAGCAGGATGGATGAATGATCCCAATGGGATGATTTATGTAAAAGGGGTGTATCATTTATATTATCAACACA
>JAFMEV010000091.1 GCA_017856545.1 Chitinophagaceae bacterium | reverse complement strand
CGCCTGAGGAGGTATATATTATGTTAATTATTGATTCAAAAGACTGCGAAAACATTGACAAGGCTCTTAAGAAGTACAAGAAGAAGTTTGAAAAAAGTAAAACTTTATTGAAGTTAAGAGAGCGTCAAGCATTTACGAAACCATCTGTTAAAAGACGTTTCCAAGTGTTAAAGGCAATCTACAAGCAACAAATTTTCAGCGGAAAAATTGAAGGTTAATTTTTTCAGCGTCTTTTATTTAAATATAAAGACTCGAAAAAATCCTCTGATATATTTTTAAAGCCCCTCTCGGGGCTTTTTTCTTTTCTAGAATATCTTTCTAAACATTTGGTATCTTTAATAAGCAATGTCCAACAATACACGCTATACCGATGTGAATGCTTTTTTAGCTTATCTGCAATTTGAGAAGCGCTACTCTTTGCATACCATCACCGCGTATTCCAACGATTTAGTTCAGTTTTTTGATTTTATAGAAACTCAATACGATAAAGTACCACTAGAGCAAATTTCTGGCTCCATGGTTAGATCATGGTTAGCGGGAATGAAAGAGACCGAAATGACGGGTAAATCTTTGAACAGAAAAATCTCTTCTTTAAAATCTTTTTTCAAATATCAGATTAGACAAGAGCGTTTGGCGAAGAGTCCTATGGAAACAGTGATCAGCCCCAAAATTACCAAACGTCTTCCGGCATTTGTAGCAGAACAAGATATGGAACAACTCTTAGCAAATTTATCTTTTGCAGAAGGGTGGAAGGGGTATACTGAAAAAATGGTGATTCAATTATTTTACGCAACTGGTATGCGTTTAAGTGAATTGATTCTTTGTAAAGAATCACAATTAGATGCCAGTAAATCAGTGATTAAAGTATTGGGAAAAGGCAATAAAGAAAGAATACTTCCTATTAGTAAAAATCTCGCACAAGAATTGGTGCAATACATGCAAGAAAAACCTGCATTGGCTAAAGGGAATCCGCATTTATTTGTTACAGAAAAAGGTAAGAGCTTGCAAGCTAGAGCAGTATATAGTTTTGTGAAATTCTATTTATCTCAAGTGACTACATTACAAAAGAAAAGTCCGCACGTTTTGCGTCATAGTTTTGCGACACATTTAATGAACAATGGAGCAGATTTAAACGCTGTGAAAGAATTATTAGGCCACGCAAGCCTTGCAGCTACTCAGGTATATACACACAATACCATTGAAAAGCTCAAAGAAGTGTTTGCCAAGGCGCACCCCAAAGCATGATATTCATCAGTGCTAATCCTAAAGTTTTCTTAAAAAGATTTTTAGTGCTTGGTTTGCTTGAATTTGTCGTAACTTAATAGGGCAGAAGGTAAAACCATCTGATCAGTTCTTTTTTTAATCATTTAAAAGAAATTGTATGAACATTATTATCCAAACCGTGCATTTTGATGCAGACGAAAAACTATTAGCATTAGTGAACAAGAAATTAGAGAGATTAGCTCATTTTCATGACCGAATAACGAAGGTGGAAGTATACCTTAAATTAGATAATTTAGTACATGCCATAAAAGATAAAGTAGTAGAAATTAAAGTACATATACCCAGAAAAGATTGTTTTGTTAAATCAACTTCAAAAACATTTGAAGTGTCTTTTGAACATGCATTTGATGCTATTGTAAATCAAATTAAAAAAACAAAAGAAAGACTTGCGGCATAGGTCCATTTTAGATAGGTAAGTTTGGTAAAAGGCTCCTCAGATTACTCCGAGGAGCCTTTTTTTATGTTTTTCCTACACTTTTTTTGAAAATACCCCAAAAAGGGTATAAAAATTCTTCCTAAAATTTTGATAAATAAAGAATTCCATTACCTTTGCCATCCCAAAAAATGGGTACTGTTCTTTTATTGGGTCGTAACAAGCCGGAATAGCTCAGTTGGTAGAGCAGCTGATTTGTAATCAGCAGGTCGCGGGTTCGAGTCCCATTTCCGGCTCGAAAAGGTTTTCGGGCAGATGGCCGAGTGGTTAAAGGCGACAGACTGTAAATCTGTTCTCTCACGAGTACGTAGGTTCGAACCCTACTCTGCCCACAAAAAAAGTAATAGCTTTGACAGCTCTTACGGAAGTTCTTTTGATTTGGAGTGAATCGGAAACGCGGGAGTAGCTCATTTGGTAGAGCGATAGCCTTCCAAGCTATAGGTGGCGAGTTCGAGCCTCGTCTCCCGCTCCAATTAGAGCAGATGAGAAAGGCCGTTGTGGCTCAGTGGTAGAGCACTTCCTTGGTAAGGAAGAGGTCGTGAGTTCAATTCTCATCAACGGCTCAAAATATAAATCCGTAAAAAGGTTTATATTCGGCAATTGAAAAAAGGAAAGCTATGGTTGATGGACTAGGTGGTCTATTAACGGCAATTATAAAAAAAAACAAAAACTAATAAAGATGTCTAAAGAGACCTTTAAGAGGGAGAAACCTCACGTAAACGTTGGTACCATTGGCCACGTTGACCATGGTAAAACAACATTAACAGCTGCTATCACAGACGTATTGTCTAAGAGAGGTTTAGCTGCAAAGAAAAACTACGATGAAATTGATGGTGCGCCAGAAGAAAAAGAGCGTGGTATCACTATCAACACTGCACACGTAGAATACCAAACTGACACTCGTCACTATGCACACGTTGACTGTCCAGGTCACGCTGACTATGTGAAGAACATGATTACTGGTGCTGCTCAAATGGATGGTGCTATCTTAGTAGTTGCTTCTACTGATGGTCCTATGCCACAAACAAAAGAGCACATCTTGTTAGCTCGTCAGGTAGGTGTACCTCAAATCGTTGTGTTCATGAACAAAGTAGACTTAGTGGACGATCCAGAATTGTTAGACTTAGTTGAAATGGAAATCCGTGATTTATTAACTTCTTATGGCTTTGATGGTGATAACACACCAATCATCCGTGGTTCTGCAACTGGCGCTTTAGCTGGTGAGCAACAATGGGTAGACAAAGTAACTGAGTTAATGGATGCTGTAGATTCTTACATTCCATTGCCTCCACGTCCAGTTGATCAACCATTCTTGATGTCTGTAGAAGATGTATTCTCTATCACAGGTCGTGGTACAGTTGCTACAGGTCGTATCGAGAGAGGTATCATCAAAGTGGGTGAAGCAGTAGAAATCGTAGGTTTGATGGATGCTCCAATGAGCTCAACTGTAACAGGTGTTGAGATGTTCAAAAAATTATTGGATCAAGGTCAAGCTGGTGATAACGCAGGTTTATTATTACGTGGTATCGAGAAAAAAGATATCCGTCGTGGTATGGTAATCTGTGCTCCAAAAACAATTACTCCTCACACAGACTTTAAAGCTGAGGTGTATGTATTATCAAAAGAAGAAGGTGGACGTCATACTCCATTCTTTAATAAATACCGTCCTCAATTCTACTTCCGTACAACGGACGTAACTGGTGAATGTTCTTTACCAGCTGGAACTGAGATGGTAATGCCAGGCGATAACGTTAGCATCACTGTAAAGTTGATCCAACCAATCGCGATGGAAAAAGGTCTTAAGTTTGCGATCCGTGAGGGTGGTAGAACTGTAGGCGCTGGTCAAGTTACTGAAATCATTAAGTAATTTTACTGAATATATAACTGAAAGTCTTTGGTGAAGCGAAAGCTATTACCAGAGACTTTTGGTTCATACGGGCATGGTGCAACGGTAGCATACGGGTCTCCAAAACCTTTGATCTGGGTTCGAATCCTAGTGCCCGTGCGGAGATTTATAGCAGAAATTGCTATATTTACAAAATAAGCGGCTTAAAAAAAGAACAAAATGAACAAAATAGCTAACTACTTCAAAGAAAGTTACTTGGAGTTACAAGAGAAAGTAACTTGGCCTACATGGGCTA
This sequence comes from Chitinophagaceae bacterium, assembly GCA_017856545.1. Lineage (GTDB taxonomy): Bacteria > Bacteroidota > Bacteroidia > Chitinophagales > Chitinophagaceae > Sediminibacterium. Next base: position 2,611 of record JAFMEV010000091.1, on the reverse strand, counting down.
ATTTACAGCAAAGTACAGTGATAGTATTGGTAGCTACTGTTATTATAACTGCTTTGGTTTGGGTAATGGATTTTTCAAGCAACCAATTATTAAAGTTGATATACTCATTATTTAAGTAAACAATGGAAACAGAAGTAGTAACATCCCCAGTAACCGCAACTGCTCCAGATACTAAATGGTATGTGTTGCGCGTGGTAAGTGGGAAAGAGAAGAAAATTAAGGAATACCTAGATAAGGATATTGTTAGAAATGGTTGGACCAACATCATTAAGCAAGTATTCTTACCAATGGAGAAAGTATATAAAGTGCAAAACGGTAAAAAAGTTATGCGCGAGAAAAACTATTTCCCAGGGTATGTTATGATGGAAGTATTAGATACAAAGGGGCCTATCTCCGATGATATCGTAATGCACATCAGCAATATTTCAAATGTAATGCACTTTTTAACCGACGGTAAAGGTTCTAAGGGCAATATTATATCATTAAGAAAGTCTGAAGTCAACAAAATGTTGGGTAAGGTGGATGAGATGAACGACATGGGCGGATCTATCAGCGAACCATTCATTTTAGGCGAGACGATCAAAATTATAGAGGGACCTTTCAATGACTTCAATGGCGTCATAGAAGAGGTGAATGAAGAAAAGAAGAAATTGAAAGTGACCGTAAAGATATTCGGTCGCTCTACTCCTGTGGAATTAAACTACATGCAGGTAGAGAAACTGAGTTAGAAGGAAAAAGGTAAAAAGGTCCCCCCAGCGTAATCTGGGGGGATTTTTTTTGGCCAGAATCCCGATTTGTCATACCTTCGCCCTCCAATTTACACTTTTCGAAGTGTGGGTATTTGGGAGTCGGTTCCATAATGGTCCGACGCTTAACCAAAAAAACATATAAAAATGGCAAAAGAAATCTCTGGCTACGTAAAGTTGCAAGTGAAAGGTGGTCAAGCCAATCCTGCACCTCCAGTAGGTCCAGCCCTTGGTTCTAAGGGTATCAACATCATGGAGTTCTGTAAGCAATTCAATGCAAGAACTCAAGACAAACAAGGAAAAGTTGTTCCTGTTTTAATTACAGTTTATTCTGACAAGTCTTTTGACTTCGTTATCAAAACTGCTCCAGCTCCAGTTCAATTAATGGAAGCTGCAAAAATCCAAAAAGGTTCTAAAGAAAGTAACCGTGAAAAAGTAGGTAAAGTAACTTGGGCACAAGTTGAAGCCATCGCTAAAGACAAGATGGAAGACTTGAACGCATTTACTATCGAAAGCGCTATGAGTATGGTTGCTGGAACTGCTCGTTCAATGGGTATTACTGTAGACGGTAAAGCTCCTTGGGAAAATTAATCTATTCACCTTAAAAAATAATCAACATGTCATTGACTAAAAAAAGAAAAGCTGTGGTTGCAAAGGTGGATAAGAATAAATTTTATTCCCTTAAAGATGCATCTGCATTAGTAAAAGAAATTAACTGTACAAAGTTTGATAGCTCTGTAGATTTACATATTCGTTTAGGAGTAGATCCTAAAAAAGCAGACCAACAAGTTCGTGGTACTGTTTCTTTACCTCATGGTACTGGTAAGACTAAAAAAGTTTTAGTGTTATGTACTCCAGATAAAGAAGCTGCTGCAAAAGAAGCTGGTGCTGACTATGTAGGTTTAGATGAGTTTGTAGCAAAAATTGAAAGTGGTTGGGTAGATATGGATGTTATCATCGCTACTCCTGCTGTAATGCCTAAGATTGGTAAATTAGGTAAAGTATTAGGACCTCGTAACTTAATGCCAAACCCTAAGACTGGTACTGTAACAAATGATGTTGCAGCAGCAGTAAACGAAGTGAAAGGCGGTAAGATTGCTTTCAAAGTTGACAAAGCTGGTATCGTGCACGCATCAATTGGAAGAGTATCTTTCTCTGCAGATAAAATTGCTGAGAACAGTGCTGAATTAATTAATGCAATCATCAAATTAAAACCATCTGCTGCAAAAGGTACTTACTTAAAAGCAGTAAGCATGGCTTCTACGATGAGCCCAGGTATTGCATTGGAAACTAAATCATTAATGAACTAGTCCTGGTGATCCGCAAGGAAATGACCCAGGTAATAAAATAAAATTAGTTATGACCAAAGATCAAAAAAACGAAGTGATTGAAATTTTAAAAGAAAAATTCAATCAATATAATAACTTCTATATCACAGACACAGAATCTTTGAGCGTAGAACAAGTTTCTAATTTGCGTCGTTCTTGCTTTAACAAGCAAGTTGAGATGAAAGTGGCTAAGAACACTTTAATCAAGAAAGCATTAGAAGGCTTGGACAGCGAAAAGTATGCAGGATTATTTGAATCATTAAATAATGTAACTGCATTGATGTTCTCTGAAAATCCTAAAGAACCAGCTGTAATTATTTCAGCGTTCAGAAAAGATAACCCAGGTGACAGACCTACTTTAAAAGCAGCGTTTATCAATGGTGATATTTTTGTAGGAGATGATTCATTGAATGCATTGAAGAACATCAAAACTAAAAACGAGCTTATTGGTGAGGTTCTTGGATTATTACAATCTCCAGCTAAGCGCGTAATTGCTGCGTTATTAAACCACGCTGAGAACGGATCTTCTGCAACGGA
>JAFMEV010000002.1 GCA_017856545.1 Chitinophagaceae bacterium | reverse complement strand
TAAGCAAGCAATCGGTAATCAGGAATAAATCCTAGATCCAAACTAAGGATATTTTTTAAAAAATCAAATTTTTTTGCTCATTTCTTTCTTGGACTACCTAATATCAGTTCGCTGCTTTAAAAGATTGGCCTGTTCCCTACTAAGGTCAAATTGAGTCACCACACTGACCCAATCCATCTGTAAACCATCTTCATTTCGTCTATGAAGGATCTCCCAAATTTCCCTTCTTTCAAATATGCCTAAAGAAGCTAGTTGTTTATAATGCATTGTTTTCCAATGCATTTTTGGTGGAGGACCTGGCATTGGAAGTAGATTCGGTACTATGAAGTCGTAAACTGAGTCGCTTAACCCATATACCTTTTTGAGCTGCCTATTAGACACAAATCCACCCAAATAACTTCTGTATTTCATAATTCTACCTACCAAGTATGGCCTAATTCCGAGTGCCTCTAATTGGAGGCTATCTGCTTTATTGATGTCCAATTTTGACAAGCCAGCTCTTGCATAGCTGGATGTATACTTATTATTTTTTGATGCAGTAATTCGCACGTAGGGTAAAAGTTTTTTTAACAATTCCTCAGATACCCCATACCATTTTAACAAATCTTCTTTTTTGTAAAACCTTCCACCCTTTTTTCTAAATTTTACAAGTGTACTATAATTCCTTGGCAGTATACCCAATTGCATTGCGGCATTACTATCTAATGTATTAGGATCAAAATAAAATAATCGAATTGTTTGCTTTTTAACTGGAAACAAAATGGACAAGACAGCACTTGCCATAATAAATACACCAATCACTACAATTGCTTTTAATTCTTTTTCGGAAAAAATAAAATACGCTTTCCAATTGGATTTCATGGTATTGCTTTGAACAGAAATACCATTTTAACATGTAGTAAATTTGCGTATTTATACCCGATCAATCAATAAAGTACTTACACAGAAAATGTCAAGCCATCGTATGCTAATTCAACTCCCTTGGGTAAATTTTTAGACCTTTCTTCGTGCAAACCTATTTGATGACTAAAATGCGTAAAGTAAACCTGTGGTACATCCAACAGGGCAGCCATATCCAAAGCTTGCTCTAGTGTGAAATGGGTAGGATGTGGCTCTGGCCTTAGCGCATTTAAAATTAAAATTTTGGAACCCTTGATTTTTCTTTGTTCCTCTTCAGCAATAAAATTGGCATCTGTGATATAGGTAAAATCCCCTATTCTAAAACCCAGTACAGGCATTTCTCTATGCATTACTTGAATAGGTAAAAAGGGAATATCCCCTATGGTAAAAGGTTCTTTGTCTATGGTATGCAATATCATTTCTGGTAATCCAACATCCTTTTTCTCTTCAAAGGCATAATAAAAATCTCTTTTAATAGCCACCTGCGTTAATTCATTGGCATAAATATGCATGGGCTGATGAGAGAAAAAGTTAAAGGGCCTTATATCATCCAATCCTGCATAATGATCTCTATGTGGATGGGTAAAAAGAACTGCATGTAATTGTGTGGTATTTGTTCTTAACATTTGATACCTAAAATCCGGGGTAGTATCAATCACTACAGTTGTGGTGGGAGAACTAATTTTAATACTGGTTCTTAAGCGCTTGTCTTTAGGATTGTTTGATGTGCAAACAGAACACTGACAGCCAATAAGTGGAACTCCAGTACTGGTGCCAGATCCTAAGATAGTAATGTCAAACAAGTTATTTCAATTTTAAGAAGACGCTTCTGTCAAAGAAAGTTTTTGAACCTCTTCATATAATTTTTGAGAAGCCTGAGTTAATTTATCGAATTCTATATCCAACTGCGGAATCAATTCCAATAAAGTATTAATTCTAGCTTCCAAATTCAAAAACTTATTCAAGACCACGATTTTCTTTGCTTCTAACAAACACCAACCGCTTTGAAAGTTTCCTCTTTCGTATCTAACTACAAATTCAGATTCGCTTAAAATATCTTCCAATTTATCCAATGTGGTTTGCGTCAATTTCATGCTATGGATTGATTTATAGGGTAGTAAGTAACCCTACAAATATAGTTTTTTTGTGAAATCAGGTCTTTAAATAAGCACCAGGAGTTATTCACATTTCGTACCTTTGAATCAGTATAACTTTATGGCATCTACCTTAAGAAAAATTATTAACGACCCCGTTCACGGTTTCATTACAATTAATGATCCGCTGATATTTGAAATTATCAAACATCCTTTTTACCAAAGGTTGCGTCGTATTCAGCAAATGGCTATGGCACAATTGGTATATCCGGGAGCAGTGCATACCAGACTACATCATTCCTTAGGAGCTTATCATTTAATGACCATTGCTATTGCGGAATTAAGAGATAAGGGTATAGAGATTACAGTAGAAGAAGCGCAAGCTGCAAAAGCTGCTATTCTTTTACACGATATTGGACATGGACCTTACTCACATGCTTTAGAAAAAGTACTGTTAAAAGGCGTGCATCATGAATCCATGTCTTTATTGATCATGAACTCGTTAAACGAATCAGACAATCCCATTTTAAAAGGTAGCTTAAGTTTAGCAATTCAAATTTTCACCAATCAATACCACAAAAAATTCTTACACCAATTAATTAGCGGACAATTGGATGTGGATAGATTGGATTATTTATCAAGAGATAGTTTTTTCACTGGGGTGAGTGAGGGTGTAGTAGGATATGAACGAATTCTTAAAATGTTAACTGTTCATAACAATGAGCTGGTTGTTGAAGAAAAAGGAATTAATAGTGTAGAAAAATTTTTAGTGTCAAGAAGTTTAATGTACTGGCAGGTATATAGACATAAAACAGTTGTGGCTAGTGAAAATATGTTGGTGAAAATTATTGAAAGAGCTCAATACTTATTTCAGTACCAAAATAAAGAAGTTGCAACAGGCGGGGTGCTGGATTATTTTTTAGGAAAATTTGACGGCCAATTAGCTTCTATAGATTTAAAGGCATTTTGTGACTTAGACGATACAGATATTTTATTTGCCATTAAACAATGGCAGCATCATGCTGATAAAGTATTGTCTATTCTTTGTACCCGCTTTTTAAATAGACAGATATTTAAATGTTTCATGCAGTCCAATCCAATTGAAGCAGCTCAGTTTGCACTTAGCTCAGAGCAAGTGAAAGCAAGTTTTGATATACCCGAATCAGATCTATCCTACCTGTGTTTTAAGGGCGAAACGTCTAATACGATGTACCGTGCTAATGAAGAGACGATTAAAATATTGCTTAAATCAGGTGAAATAGCCAATATTTCCGAAATTCAGAATGCATTGATTAATCAAAGTCTTTCAGCCCCAGTTAAAAAATTTTACATTTGTTCGCTGAATGATTCATCCCCCAAAAACCATTAAAGCATGCTAACATTTAACGCACATCAAATTGCCCAAATAATTCAAGGGAAAGTCGAGGGAGATGCAACCGTTGAAGTGACGCAGTTTGGTAAAATAGAAGAAGCGAAGGCTGGAGAGATTTCTTTTTTAGCCAATCCCAAATACGAAGAATTTTTATATAGCACTAAAGCATCTGTGATCATCATCAACGATAGCTTGGTTTTAAAAGATAAAATTGCAGCAACATTAATTAGAGTGCCCGATGCTTATGCAGCATTTGCTACCCTATTGACAAAATACCAAGAATTAAAAGCGGCGAATATGGTAGGTGTTCAAACCCCTTCCTTTATCGCCCCTTCTGCAAAATTAGGTGCTCAACATTTTATTGGAGTTTTTGCATGCATTTCAGAAAATGTACAAATGGGTGACCAGGTAAAAATTTATCCCAATGTATTTCTAGGTGAAAATGTGCAAGTAGGTAACAATGTTACCATTCATCCAGGAGTGGTGGTTTATCATGATTGTGTCATTGGAAATAATGTTACCATTCATGCAGGCAGTATTATTGGAAGTGATGGATTTGGATTTGCACCAAAAGCAGATGGTAGTTTTCAAAAAGTACCTCAATTGGGTAATGTGGTAATTGAAGATGATGTAGAGATTGGATCCAATACAACCATTGACAGAGCCACTATTGGTTCAACGATTATTCGCAAAGGAGTTAAGCTAGATAACCTTATTCAAATTGCCCATAATGCAGAATTGGGAAACAATACGGTGATTGCTGCACAAACAGGAATCAGTGGAAGTACTAAAATTGGAAAAAACGTAATGGTAGGCGGTCAAGTGGGATTTGCAGGACATATATCAGTTGCTGACGGCACCAAAATAGCTGCCCAAAGTGGTGTAACCAAGACCATTAAGACCCCTCATCAAACCTTCACTGGAAACCCAGCAGCTGACCATACGACTACTCTTAGGTCTCAGGTTTACGTTAAAAACCTCCCAGAATTGGAAAAAAGAGTTAAAGAACTCGAAATATTAGTACAGGAACTGTCTAAAAAAGGCTAATTCAGCCGTATTTTTGCTGAAAATCACCCATTTAGGGTATTTAAACTATTTCTTATGGACCAGCATTTTAATCCAGATAAGCAACATACATTAAAAGAAAGTATTTCTATTAGTGGAACCGGATTGCATACAGGCGTTTTAGTGGATATGAAATTAAATCCAGCCAACCCTGGTTTTGGGATTCAATTTCAAAGAGTAGACTTACCGAACCAACCTATTATAAAAGCGGATTGTGATTTAGTAACAGATACAAGTCGCGGAACCACCTTACAAGTGGGAGATGCAAAAGTGAGTACAGTGGAACATATTTTGGCAGCATTGGTTGGTATGGGTGTTGACAATGTTTTAATAGAATTAAATGGACCCGAGATTCCCATCATGGATGGCAGCTCTTCTCCTTTTATTGAAAAAATAGAAAAGACTGGTGTTATTGAACAAGACGCTGCAAAAGCTTGGTATAGCATTGATGAAAATATTTTTCATTACGATGAAGCCAAACGTGTTGAAATGGTAGCACTTCCTTCTCTTGACTACCAAATCACTACTTTAATTGATTTTAATAGCCCAGTATTAGGAACACAACATGCTGCATTAAATACCATCAAAGATTTTAAATCACAAATTGCTCCTTGTAGAACTTTTTGTTTTTTACACGAATTAGAAGCATTGTTGGATAATGACTTAATTAAAGGGGGAGATATCAATAATGCTATTGTAGTAGTAGATAAGGCAGTGACAGACGAAGAAATGTCCAGACTAGCTAAAGTATTTAAGAGAGACAAGATTGAAGTAAAGAGTGAGGGTTATTTAAATAATTTAGAATTAAGATTTCCAAACGAACCTGCAAGACATAAACTTTTAGATGTAGTGGGTGACTTAGCCTTGATTGGTTTTCCTATTAAAGCAAGAATTATTGCCAATCGTCCAGGACATAGTAGCAATGTGGAATTTGCTAAAAAGATCAAACAGTACATTAAAAAGAATAAGCATGTAAAAGATGTACCAGTATACGATCCATCCATTACACCAGTTTTTAACTTAGAGCAGATTGAAAAATTATTGCCCCATAGATATCCATTTTTATTTGTTGACAAGATTATCGAATTAACTGATAAAGTAATTGTGGGTGTAAAAAATGTAACATTCAATGAATGGTTCTTCCCTGGGCATTTCCCTAGCAACCCTGTAATGCCAGGTGTTTTACAAATTGAAGCTTTAGCCCAAACAGGCGGAATTCTTTGTATCAACGCCATGCCAGAGGGACAATATGATACTTACTTTTTAAAAATTGATAATTGTAAGTTCAAGCAAATGGTAAAGCCAGGTGATACCATGTTATTGAAAATGGAATTAACCGCACCCATACGTAGAGGTATTTGCGAAATGCGCGGTACTGTATATGTTAATGGCAAAGTAGCTACAGAAGCAGATTTAGTTGCACAAGTAGTGAAGAGAGCCGATTAAAATTAAAAGACAATGACACATCCTTATACATACATAGATCCTAATGCAAAGATTGCAGACAATGTAAAAATTGACCCATTCACTGTCATACATGGTGATGTAGAAATTGGGGAAGGCACTTGGGTGGGATCGAATGTGACGATCATGAAAGGCACAAAGATTGGGAAGGGTTGTAGAATATTTCCTGGAGCAGTATTGGGTGCAGATCCACAAGATTTAAAATTTAATGGTGAAAAAACTACCGTAGAAATTGGCAACAATACGACCATCAGAGAATTTGTAACCATCAACCGTGGTACTTCAGATAGATGGACTACCAAAGTGGGTGACAACTGTTTGATCATGGCTTATAGTCATATTGCACATGATTGTATTATTGGCAATAATTGTATTTTAAGCAATAGTGTTCAAGTGGCAGGACATGTAACTTTAGGAGACTATGCATGGATTGCAGGTGTGAGTGCGGTACATCAATTTGTAAACATAGGACAACACTCTTATATCGCTGGAGGTAGCTTGGTAAGCAAAGATGTTCCTCCATATATTAAAGCAGTTAGAAATCCTTTGAGCTATGGTGGTGTCAATAGTGTGGGTTTAAAAAGAAGAGGTTTTGATTTAGAAAAAATCAATCATATTTTAGATATCTACAGATACATTTTCAATAAAGGAATGAACACTACGCAGGCATTGGAATTTATTGAAGAGGAATTACCAGCAACCGACGAAAGAGATGAAATTGTTACTTTCATTAGAGAGAGTGGCAGAGGAATCATCAAGCGTTTTGGTAAGGGTGAAGTAGTTGAAGATTAATACATGAAACAAATCAGCCTCATAGATGCAGGTAAAAGATTCAATAAGGATTGGATTTTTCAATCTCTGAATGTTGCATTTGAGCAAGGACAGCACTATGCACTCATTGGCAATAATGGATCAGGTAAAAGTACCCTCTTACAAATTTTATCAGGATATACTACCCTAAGCAAAGGAACCATTGAATGGAATAATGCAGATAGTCAAACTGCATATGATCAAATAAGTATTGCAGCGCCTTATTTAGAATTGGTAGAAGAATTGACCACTATTGAACATTTTAAATTTCATGCCACATTCAAATCTTTGGTAGATACCCTATCTATTCAAGAAATGATTCAATTGATAGGATTAGAAAATGCCACGCATAAACAAATTCGATATTTCAGTAGTGGTATGAAACAAAGATTAAAACTAGCATTGGCTATTTTTTCTACCTCACCGATATTATTGCTAGATGAGCCTTGCAGTAATTTAGACAAAGAAGGATATGCATTATATAAACAATTGATTCAGCAATATGCCATGCATAAGTTAATCATTGTAGGAAGTAACGATCCAGAAGAATACGCATTTTGTACTCAGCAAATTAACTTGATGGATTACAAGTAAGCTTAACTCTTACTACTTGCAATCAATAAATTTAAATCGGTATACTTTAAGTCAAATTTATGACTGATATAAGAATCCGTTAAAGCTCCTTTGTATAAATAAATCCCTTCTCTTAAATGAACATGTTGCCAAATAATTTCTTCCAATCCGCCTACATCGCCAATTTGAATCAATAAAGGCATCAATACATTGCTAATTGCCTGACTAGCTGTTCGAGCAAATCCACTAGGAATATTAGGAACACCATAATGTATTACATCATGCTTGATCACAATAGGATTCTCGTGATTGGTTAATTCTGAAGTTTCAAAACAACCTCCCCTATCTATCGCCACATCAATGATGATACTTCCTGGTCTCATAGATGCTACCATTTCCTCTGTCACCACAATAGGCGCTCTTCCAAAACCACTTCTTAGTGCGCCCACTGCCACTTCACAGGTTTTAATTTGCTTGGCTAAAATTCTTGGCTCCAAAACACTGGTCCAAACTCTTTGTCCTAAATTATTTTGTAGTCTCTGTAATCTTGAAACATCGTTATCAAACACTTTCACACTAGCTCCTAATGCCAAAGCATTTCTTGTTGCAAACTCACCAACAATATCAGCTCCAATAATCACCACTTTAGTAGGTGGTACGCCACTTATTCCTCCTAATAAAACTCCTTTGCCTTGATTGAAATTACTTAAGTACTGACCTGCTATTAACATCACCGCGCTACCCGCAATCTCTCCCATACTTCTTAGAATAGGATAATTATTGTTTTCGTCTTTAATATTTTCAAAAGCTAAAGCGGTAATTTTTTTTGCCATCAATTGCTCCATCAACTCTTTCTTCAAAGCCGATAAATGTACAGGAGAAATAATGGTTTGATTCATTTGTAAAAAAGGAAGATCCGCTTCAACAGGTGGGGCTGTTTTGACCAATATAGGGCATTGATATACTTCTGTTTTATCAGCAACTACTTTGGCACCTGCATCAGCATAATCCTTATCTGAATAACGGCTTCCAGCTCCTGCACCAGCTTCTAATACTACTTCATGTCCATTGGCTACCAATACACTCACTGCTTCTGGAATTAATGCAATTCTATTTTCTTGAAAAGCACGCTCTTTAGGTATGCCAATTAAGAGCGGCTTGGATTTAAAGGGAATATCCAAGACTTCTTCCTGTGTTTCATAAGAAAATGAGCTGAGGATTTGTGGCTTAATAGCACTCATGGTAGCAATTTTTATCTAAGTTACAAAAAAGCAAGAGCTTATTGAACTATTATCTTTCTAGTGATAGGGTCTACTATTTCTATAGTTAGATGCAAGGCATCTTCTGGAACAATCAGGGGGGCTTTTTCTGGCCACTCAATAAAACAATGATCTGCTTCATCCATTGCTGCAGCTAACCCAGCTCTTGCAGCTTCCTCTTCACCTTCAATTCTATACCAATCCATATGTACAATCAGCTTATTGCCTGCCATATACTCATTCATTAGAGAGAAAGTAGGACTAGATACCGTATCCTCAACACCCATCACCTTGCAAATAGTCGAAATCAACGTGGTTTTACCAGCACCCATGGGTGCATGAAATACCCAAACGGGATGGCTTCCATATTGTTCCACCAGCTCTTTGGCGATGGATGGAATTTGCTCAATACGATACATTTTTTCCATAAAGCAAAGATACAATATAGGAGTTGTACCTTTGTAGTATAAATGAATTCTTATGGAAAATGTACAATTGAAAGTGGATGGAATGAGCTGTACGAATTGTGCTTTATCTATCCATAAATATTTAGAAGCAGAAGGAGTAGTTGAGCCAAAAGTAAATTTCATGGAAGGAGAAGTGCAATTTGAACTTCCCTTTGAGGCCAGCAAAGAAAAATTAATTAAAGGCATTAATAGTTTAGGATTTCAAGTGAGAGGGTCTGAGGAAAAAATCACCAAAAGATTTTTAGACAATAATAAAGAGCGCGCAATTTTCTGTTTGGTTTTTACCTTGCCTTTGATGATTCATATGATACCTGGTGTGCATATTCATTTTTTAATGAATCCCTATGTGCAATTAGGAATTACCCTTCCAGTGTATATTGTTGGGATGAGTTATTTTGGAAAAAGTGCATGGAATAGTGTTTTCAAAGGTATTCCCAATATGAATGTGCTTGTAGCTATTGGTGCTACTGCTGCTTTTGGTTATAGTTTGTACGGTACTTTAATTGGACAGGGTGCAGCATTTGCTTATTATGAAACAGCAGCTACTATTTTAACCTTGGTATTTTTTGGAAACTATTTGGAAGATGCTTCTATCGAATCTACACAAAGAGCTTTGAAGGATTTAGTGAAAGCCCAGAAAGTAATGGCCAATATGATTGTATTTGATGAACATCATAAGGAAGTTATTTTCAATGTGGAAAGTAAGACCCTAAAAGTGGGAGATATTATTTTAATCAATGCTGGAGAAACCGTACCCATGGATAGTAAAATTTTGTGGGGAGAAGCTAGTGTAAACGAAGCTATCGTAACAGGTGAGAGTGTACCTATTCACAGAAAAATTGGTGAAATTTTATTAGGAGGGAGTACCATAGAAAATGGAACCATCAAAGCATATGTAACTGCTGTTGGAGATGATACAGTGCTTGCTAATATTTTAAAAATGGTAAAAAACGCACAGGGAGAAAAACCACCTGTGCAAATTTTAGCAGATAAAATTAGTGCCATCTTTGTACCACTGGTATTAGGTATTGCACTGATTACTTTATTGGGCAACTTCTTCTTTACCAATATCGGATTTGGCGAGAGTATGTTAAGAGCCATTGCTGTACTAGTGATTTCTTGCCCTTGCGCCATGGGCTTAGCAACCCCCGCAGCGATTGCTGTGGGATTAGGAAGAGGTGCACGCAATGGAGTGATTTTTAAAAATGCAAAAAGCTTAGAAACATTTAAAGATATCAAACAGGTTGTTTTTGATAAAACAGGCACCTTAACAACTGGACATTTTGTGGTTGACAAAATTCATTTCACCAACGCTATCGAGGAAAGCAATTTTAAAGAATTAGCTTACTCTTTAGAAAAATATTCCAACCACCCTATTGCAAAATGTATTAGCACCGAATGGAAATCCAAAACAGAAATAAAATGGAGTGCTATTGAAGAAGTAAAAGGATTGGGGATTAAAGCCACTGATAAAGAAGGAAATACATATTGGGCTGGTTCATTTAAAACATTGGTAGATCAAACTATTGAAGATGGTCACAATATTTATATTCAAAAAAATAATCAATTCATTGGCTGGATAGATGTGACAGATGAAATAAGACCAGAGGCCAAAGAAGTTATAGAAACCTTGCATAAACAAGGTATTCATACTATTTTGTTGAGTGGTGATAGAAAATCTAAATGCGAATTAGTGGGTAAGGCATTGGGCATACAAGAAATTATTAGTGAACAAAGCCCTGCAGATAAATTAAATAAATTAGAAGCATTGACTAAAGCATGCCCTACTGCCATGGTAGGTGATGGTATTAACGATGCACCAGCCTTAGCCAAAGCAACAATTGGCATTTCATTAAGCAATGCTTCGCATATTGCTATTCAAAGTGCGCAGGTTATTTTAATGAATCAGGGTTTAAAAAACCTACCCATGTCTTTAGGATTAGGGAGAAGAACTTATGAAACCATTAAAGAAAATCTTACTTGGGCATTTTCTTATAATATTGTTGCCATCCCTATTGCAGCGATTGGTTTATTAGGAACATGGGGGCCAACTTATGGTGCATTGATCATGGGTTTAAGCGACGTGGTCTTGGCTTTAAACTCTTTGAGATTATTTAAGAAAAAATTAGTGTAAAGATTGCAAGCAACTGGTACATATAGTAGTCCTCAAGAAATACTAAAAACTTATTGGGGGTATGATCAATTTAGACCTCAACAGCTAGAAGTGATTGAAGCTGTTTTAGCTGGTAGAGATGTACTCACCTTATTGCCAACAGGTGCAGGAAAATCAATTTGCTATCAAATACCCGTGCTATGTAAAAAAGGAATAGGTATAGTTATTAGCCCTTTGATTGCATTAATGCAAGATCAAGTAAAAGATTTAAAAGCAAAAAATATCAATGCAATTAATTTGGGAGGGGAAATAGATTTTTATACCCAGCAAAGAATATATAAAGATATTCAAGCAGGTATGTATTCATTTATTTACTGCTCCCCTGAAAAATTGGCTCAAAAAAACTTTCAAGATTTTTTACAGACTATCCCTATTCAGCTTATTGCCATTGATGAAGCACATTGTATTTCTCAATGGGGATATGACTTTAGACCTTCTTATAGAAAATTGGATATTATTAAAAAATTATTCCCTTCTATCCCAGTACTGGCCATGACTGCCTCAGCCATCCCCATGGTACAAGAAGACATGATTAAACAACTTCAATTAAAAAATCCTACAGTCATCACCAGTAGTTTTTTAAGACCTAATCTAAGTTACGCAGTTAAAAAAGTAGCTGTTAAACTTCATAGTGTTAGAAGTATATTAAGTCAAACAAAAGGATCTACCATAATTTACTGTGGTACTAGAAATAATGTCTCACAACTTACGCAGCTTTTAAAAGCATATAAATTTAGTGTGGAAGAATATCATGCAGGATTACCCATTGCACTTAGAAAAACAGTGCAAGAATCTTGGATGAACAATCAAATTCAAATTGTGGTTTGTACCAGTGCATTTGGCATGGGCATCAATAAGCCAGATGTTAGAACAGTGATTCATTATGATATCCCTGGAAGTATTGAACAATATTATCAAGAAGCAGGAAGAGCCGGTAGAGATGGTAAAGCTGCTGAAGCAATTTTGATGTATCAACCATCTGATTGGGAATACTGGGAAGCATTACAAAATAAAAAATTCCCTCCTATTGAAGTAATTAAAAAAATATACCAACATTTAGCAGACTTTGTTCAATTACCTATTGGCATGGGCGAACAAGACCAATTTCCTTTTGACTTTGAACAATTTTGCCTGGTATTTGATCTAGACAAGACGATTGCAAGAAATGCTTTGCAATGGATTGCGCAAGAAGGTCATGTTAAATTTTCTGAAGCTTCATTTAAACCCTCCATGGTGCAGGTATTAGGAGACAGGCATTCGCTTGAACAATTTGAAAAAAATAATGTGATTCCCGGAACTGTTTTACAAACATTATTAAGAACCTATGGAGGCATTCTAGATAGTCCTCAAATGATCCAAGAGCAACTATTGGCAGAATTAGTTCAAAGAGATATTTATTTTATTCAAAAGCAATTAATTTATTTAGCAGAACTTGGATTGATTCATTATCATCAAAAAGAAAACCAACCCATTGTTCAATTTAATTGGAATAGAACTTCTGCCGAATTTATGAAATTGGATTTGGACCAATATACCGCCAGAAAAAAAGCATTTTTAGAAAGAATCAAGGCATTTACCCAATATATTCAAGATGCACATTTGGACTGCAGAAGTCAGTATTTAGCACGTTATTTTGGAGAAAAATCCCCTATTTCATGTAATATTTGTGATATTTGTACAAGTACGAAGGATTAGGTATATTTTAACAAAAGATTGGAATCCCTAATTTTAGAGGCATTGTAAAAAATTGTTTCTTTACATAAAGCAATCAATATGGAAGACAAGAAAAAATATAAAATTCTTCTTTGTGAAGATGACAGCAATCTAGGCTTAGTATTAAAAAATTACCTAGAATTAGACGAATACGAAGTTACTTTAGAAAGAGATGGTCGATTAGGTTTAGCAGCTTTTCAAAGAGAGAAATTTGACCTTTGCTTATTAGATGTAATGATGCCCAATATGGATGGCTTTACATTAGCAGAAGAAATCAGAAACTCAGATCCAGATATTCCATTATTCTTTTTAAGTGCTAAAACATTAAAAGAAGATATTATCACTGGATATAAATTGGGTGCAGACGATTATATCACCAAGCCTTTTGATAGTGAAGTTCTTTTAATGAAGATCAAAGCCATTATTAAAAGAAACGAAGAAGATAATAAAGTAGTAGACAACCAAGAATTTGAATTAGGTAAATATCATTTCAATCCTAAATTAAGAGAATTGGTATTCAACGGACAAGTGCAAGTTTTATCTCCAAAAGAAAATGAATTATTGAAAATGCTTGCTGAGCATAAAAATGATTTATTAACCAGAGAAAAAGCATTGAAGAAAATCTGGGGTAGCGATACCTACTTCAATGGTAGAAGTATGGATGTATATATTGCAAAATTGAGAAAATACTTAAAAGAAGACGAAAAAATTGAAATCGTTAATATTCACGGAAACGGTTTTAGATTAGTGGTGAACTAAAATAATTCCTGCGTATTTCCCTTAATATTTATTTTTCCTAAATGTTCATACGCCTTGTGGGTGACTTCACGTCCACGAGGCGTTCTTTGTAAAAAGCCTTCTTGAATCAAGAATGGCTCATACACTTCTTCGATCGTGCCAGACTCTTCACCTACAGCAGTCGCAATAGTGGAAATGCCTACTGGCCCTCCCTTGAATTTTTCTATAATGGCAAGTAAAATTCTATTATCCATTTCGTCTAAACCATGTTCATCCACATTCAAAGCTTTTAATGCATGCTGGGTAATGCCTAAATCTACTTGCCCATCATTCAAAACTTGTGCAAAATCTCTTACTCTTCTTAATAAACCATTGGCAATCCTTGGTGTTCCTCTACTTCTTCTTGCAATTTCACCAGCCGCGTGGCTATCAATATTTACCGTTAATATCTGAGCGCTTCGCTCGATGATCTTTTGTAAAACAGTTGCAGGATAATATTCCAATCTTGATTTGATACCAAATCTTGACAATAATGGAGCGGTTAGTAATCCACTTCTAGTAGTAGCTCCCACCAAAGTGAATGGATTTAAATTGATTTGAATACTTCTTGCATTGGGACCACTATCAATCATGATATCGATCTTGAAGTCTTCCATAGCAGCATATAAATATTCTTCTACTACCGTACTCAAGCGATGTATCTCATCAATAAACAATACATCATTGGGTTCCAAACTAGTCAATAAACCAGCCAAATCACTTGGTTTATCAATTACAGGGCCAGAAGTTTCTTTGATTTGCACACCCATTTCATTGGCGACAATCCGACTCAGTGTTGTCTTACCCAAACCTGGAGGGCCATGAAATAAAATATGATCCAAGGGCTCCCCTCTCATTTTAGCCGCTTTAATAAAGATGCTAATATTTTCAATTAACTGAGGTTGACCCGAAAATGCATCAATTGCAGTAGGGCGAATACTATTTTCAAATTCTCTATCCTGAGGATTTAAATTTGGGCTTTCTGCATCTAAAATAGGATTCGACATAATAGTTGATTAATTCAATTATTTAGCAGCAGGAACTGGCTTCTCTAATAAATGAGTATAAATGAATTTTGTTTTTAAATCTGCAAAATGTTTTCCTTTTGCACCACCCCAACCATGTCTTCCACCTGGATACAACATGAATTCCACTTCTTTGCCATTATCTTGTAATGCACTTAATAATTGAATGGAGTTTTGCATATGTACATTGTCATCAGAACTTCCATGTACTAATTGTAATACTCCTTTAAAGTTTTTTATATGGGTCATCACAGATCCAGACTTGTATCCTTCTGGATTTTCTTTAGGCGTATCCATAAATCTTTCTGTATAATGAGAGTCATACAATTCCCATGCAGTAACACTTCCGCCTGCCATTGCATGTGTAAATACAGATGATCCAAAGGTCAATGCATAGCAACTCATATATCCACCATAACTAAATCCAGTGATCGCAATTTTCTTTGGATCTGCATGACCATTCTCAATAAACCATTTTGCCATGGTCATATAATCTGTCATTTCCCAATAACCTAAATTACGATACATATAGTTCACACCTTCTTTTCCAAAATGTCCACTTGCTCTATGATCAAATGCTACTTGAATTAAACCTTCTTTTGCTAAAGGTTCTTTATAAGCAGGATTGGACCAATTATCCATCACCGTACCAGCACTAGGACCGCCATAGATACTTACTAGCATTGGATACTTTTTTGTTGGATCCATATTTTTAGGCCAAGTAACTAAAGCTGGTAATTCATATAAACCATCTGCACTTTTAATGCGAATTAATTCTGTTTTTGCAAAATTTTCTGCCTTATAGCTAGAATCAACGGCAGTAGCAATAACTTGAATGGTTTTGGTTTTATCTTTTCTATGGATTACTCCCATGGTAGTAGGTGTATTCACATTACTATAGACAGTAATTATTTTCTTTGTATCTGGCGATAAATATACCTGACTATTATTGTAGTCTCCAGTGGTTAATCTTGCCAAAGAAGTTCCATTAAAGTACACTGCATACAAATCAACTCTTGCAGTATTCTCTAAACCACGTGCAGTAAAATAAATGGTTTTATTTTTTTCATCAATTTGCTTGATTCCTGTTACTGTAAACTTTCCAGATGTAATGGCATTGATTAATTTACCATCCATATTGTATAAATACAAATGGTTATAACCAGATGCATCTGATTGAGCAATATAACCTTGGTTATTTGCCAAGAAATTAATTCTTCCACTCACTCTATCTTCTAAATCAATCCATGTTTTTTGGTATTCTTTATACACTTCTTTCTTTGCACCAGTAGTCATGTCTAATTCATAAATCATTAAATTATTTTGTCCACGATCCATCCATGACATCCACATACTATTGTTATTGGGATTCCAAATAGGCCAACCAAAATATTGATCTTCTTGCTCTTTAAAATCAGCCCAGGTAATGTTTCCTCCGGTTGGGCTCGTCCATCCAATTTTAACTGTTGGATTAGGATCACCAGCTTTTGGATATCTTGTTTCTTCTATGAAACCATGTTGTCCATCACTATTGTAAATTGGGAACATAGGTACTTCACGCTCATCAAAGCGCATAAAAGAAATATACTTGCTGTCCGGACTCCACCAGAAAGCACGGTATTGTGTAGGACGACCAAATATCTCTTCAAAATATACCCAGCTAGCATAACCATTTAAAATACCTTTTGTCTTCTCAGAAGTAATCGCATATTCTTTCTTATCAGCTAAACTAAGGGTATATAAATTATTATTCTTTGTGTAACCCACATAGTTGCCATCTGGAGAAAGCGTTGGATTTTTTTCTTCATCTGCATCAAATGTTAACTGAACCTCTGCACCATTCTCCTTTAAGAAGATATTGGCATTCTTTACCACTACTGATTTTTCCGCAGGCGTTGAAGTAGCAGCTGGAGCAGCACTATATTGTTTGGTTACTGTATTATACAAATACTCCTTTGGAGTAGTTTCTTTATTCAATCTAGTACTCACTAAAATTTGATCATTGTCAACCCAACGAATAAATCTTGGTAAATTATTTCCTGGCATTTGCGCATTTGCTGCCAACATCACCAAAAGTCCTAGTACTAAAAATACTTTTTTCATATAGCGTATTTAAAAATTATATAACGATATTAATCATTTTACCTTTCACAAAAATCAACTTTTTCAATGGCTTGTCTTCTACCCATTTTTGAATAGTATCATTTGCCAATACAATCTCTTTAACTTGATCTTCTGTTGCGTCTAATGCGATAGAGATATTTGCTCTTACTTTACCATTGATACTTACTGGATACTCCTTGCTTGACTCAATAACATACTTTGATTCAAAAACTGGGAATGGCGCATCTATAATCAATCCTTTATTGCCTATCAAAGTCCATAACTCTTCAGCAAAATGTGGAGCATAGGGCGTGATTAGAATCAATACTTGTTCTAAAATTGCTTTTTTATGACATCCTATATCATATAATTCATTGATGCATATCATAAAAGCACTCACTGCAGTATTAAAACTATATCGCTCTGTGTCTTCTTCGATCTTCTTGATGGTTTTATGTAAGATCTTATATTCTTCATTAGTAGGCGTTTCATCCACCCATACCTGACCTTTTATTTCATCATAAAACAAACGCCAGAACTTCTTAATAAATCTGTGAACCCCTTCAATGCCTTTTGTATCCCAAGGTTTACTCTGTTCTACTGGGCCCAAAAACATTTCATACATTCTAAATGTATCTGCTCCGTATTTTGTTACTAAATCGTCTGGGTTTACTGTATTAAACTTAGACTTAGACATTTTCTCAACTTCAACCCCGCAGATATATTTACCATCTTCTAATTCAAAACTTGCATTGGCATAATCCGGCTTCCATTTTTTAAAGGCTTCTGTATCTAGTTCAACTCCATCTACTATGTTCACGTCCACATGCAGCTGATCTACTTCTTGTGTTCCAACAAGTCCTGCAGACACAAAAACCTGTGTGCCTCTTTTACGATACACAAATCTTGAACTACCCTGAATCATCCCCTGATTCAATAATTTTTTATAAGGCTCATCAAATCCAATATGTCCTAAATCAAACAATGCCTTGGTCCACATTCTACTATACAATAAATGTCCTACCGCATGTTCTGTACCACCAATGTATAAATCTACTTGCCCCCAATAATCACTTGCTTTACGTCCACAAAATTCATTTGCGTTAGTAGGATCCATATACCTTAAAAAATACCAACTACTTCCCGCATAACCAGGCATGGTATTGGTTTCATAATGCTCGGCTTTCCAAGCATCAATATTTGCTAATGGCCCCTCACCTTCTGGACCAGGTCCATAATGGTCTACAGTAGGCAATATAAGTGGTAATTCATTTTCAGATAATGGATAAGCAATACCATTCTTCCATTTAATGGGGAATGGTTCACCCCAATAACGTTGTCTACTAAATGCAGCATCGCGCATTTTATAATTTACTTTGCGTTTACCGATACCCATTGCTTCTATCTTATCATTCACGATAGCAATCGCATCTTTTTGTATCATCCCGTTCAAGAAATCGCTATTGGATAATTTTGCTTCCTTAGTAGGATTAGCTTCTTGTCCATTAAACGCATCTCCAATAATATTGGTTATAGGGATATTAAAATGTTGCGCAAATTTAAAGTCTCTTTCATCTCCACAAGGCACCGCCATAATGGCTCCTGTTCCATAACCTGCCAATACATATTCCGAAATCCAAACTGGAATCGCTTTTTGATTAAAAGGATTAATTACATAAGCACCCGTAAAACAACCTGTAATTTTTTTCTCTGCTATTCTTTCTCTTTCGCTTCTGCTTTTTACATAAGCAATATAATTTTCAACTTCTGCTTGATGACTTGCTGGAGTAATTGTCTCAATGAGCTCATGCTCTGGAGCAACCACCATAAAATCAACACCAAAAACAGTATCTGGTCTTGTAGTGTATACTTTTAAACTATGTTCAGTTCCTTGTATTTTAAAATCAATTTCTGCACCGAAGCTTTTACCAATCCAATTAGATTGCATTTCTTTCATCGCTTCACTAAACTGGATGGTTTCTAATCCACTTAACAATCTATCAGCGTATTCGGTGATTCTCAAATACCATTGACGTAATTTTTTCTTCTCCACTGGATGTCCGCCTCGCTCACTAAATCCATTGATCACTTCATCGTTGGCTAAGACTGTACCCAAAGCCTCACACCAATTCACTTCTCCATATCCACAAAATGCCAATCGATATTGCATTAAAATATCTTGTTGTTCTTTTTCGTTCATGGCTTTCCAAGCAGCAGCATCAAAATGAAGTTTTGCATTGGCCGGGCATTCATTATTTTGATTACCCTCTTTTTCAAAAGTTGCAATGAGTTCATGAATGGGCCTTGCTTTTTTTGCTTGACGATCAAAATATGCATTGAATAATTGCAAGAAAATCCATTGTGTCCATTTGTAATAAGTGGCATCACATGTTCTCACTTCTCTATCCCAATCATAACAAAAACCGATATTATCTAATTGCTTTCTAAAATTGTCAATATTTGCATGCGTACTT
The DNA here is from genome assembly GCA_017856545.1 of Chitinophagaceae bacterium. Taxonomy (GTDB): domain Bacteria; phylum Bacteroidota; class Bacteroidia; order Chitinophagales; family Chitinophagaceae; genus Sediminibacterium. The sequence continues at coordinate 46,512 of JAFMEV010000002.1, read as the reverse complement.
TTTGCAGGATGAACCCCATGCTCAATAGCATATTGTTCTGCAGGTAAACCAAAAGCATCATAGCCCATAGGATGTAAAACATTATATCCTTTAAGACGTTTATATCTACTGTAAATATCTGAAGCAATATACCCCAATGGATGCCCTACATGCAAACCAGCACCACTTGGATAAGGAAACATATCTAATACATAACACTTAGGCTTATCGGAATGATTAGACACCTGATAAGCTTTTTGAACCTTCCATTGATCCTGCCATTTTTTCTCTATGGCCCTAAATTGATACTCCATCTCTTAAATTATCTTAAAAAATCTGTGATAGCCCTATTTTTGACTAAATTTTGGCTAATTCAGCCTTTGCAAATGTAAGTCATTAGCGCTCAAAACCCTACATTTGCAAAGCGAACCAGTAAAATTTTAATACTATGGCAGGAACCAACTCCGCATCTTTAAAACGCAGTAAACCCAACTATATCTATAGCATCATTGGGGTGGCGATTGTACTGTTTATTATGGGCATTATGGGGTGGTTATTTCTAAATCTTCGCACTATTGGTGACCATTTCAAAGAAGATATCAGAATTAGCGTGTATTTGAAGAGTACCGACAAAAATACCATCGGTAAATTACAAGCATATATTGCAGGTCAACCTTATGCAAAGAATGTGGAATATGTGAATAAGGAAAAAGCAAAAGCTATTTGGAACGCAGAAAATAGCGAAGACTGGGCAAAAATTTTAGACGTTAATCCACTACCTGAAAGTGTTGACTTTTTTGCAAAAGCGGAATATGTAAACCCAGATAGTCTAAGCAATCTTACAGCAAAGATTGGTGCAGAGTTTAAAAACGATATTGCAGATATTCAATATCCAAAAAGTTTGGTGTCTAGCTTAAACGAAAGAGCTGATAAATTGGGCATTATCTTTTTAGTGATGTCCATTATATTATGTGTTATTGTAATCATTAGTATTGATAATACCATCAGACTTGCTATGTTTAGCAATCGCTTCTTAATAAAAACAATGCAAATGGTAGGTGCTACAAGAAGTTTTATTTCAAAGCCATTAGTGATTCGCGCTTTAATCAATGGTTTAATTAGTGCTGGTATTGCATTGATTGTTTTGTTTGGCTTAATCCAATGGACAGCAGCTCAATTCCCACAAATACAAACATTGCAAGGCATGGGTAATAATCTTGTATTGTTTTTTGGATTAATCGTGGTAGGCGTGGGCATTTCTGTACTAAGTACTTACAGAAGTGTGGTAAAGTATTTAAAAATGAAACTAGACGAACTTTATTAAAATAAATATTATGAATCCATCTAAAGATAAAAAATCACTACAGTTTTTTGGTAAGTCAAATTATATCTGGATGCTCATTGGAGCTGTTTGTATCATCATTGGCATGTTTTTAATGTCAGGAGGGAAAAGTCCTAATCCAGATGTTTTTGATGCAAATGAAGTGTATAGCTTTAGAAGAATCACTTTAGCGCCAATTGTTATCATCATTGGTTTTGTGATTGAAATATACGCCATCTTCAAAAAAGACTAATTGATGAATGTTTTCCAAGCTATTGTAATTGCCATCATTGAAGGCATTACTGAATTCTTGCCCATTTCAAGTACTGCACACATGAAATTTGCTAATCCTATATTAGGTATTGCAGATAGTCCATTTGTAGATTTATTTGAAATTGTTATTCAATTCGCAGCCATCGCTTCTGTCTTGATTATTTACAGAAAACAATTTTTCAATTTTAGACAAATCAGTTTTTATTTTAAACTCATTGTAGCTGTTATTCCTGCATTGATCTTTGGTGCATTATTAAAAAAATACATAGATGCTGCATTAAATAATTTAACAACCATCGCTATAGTGATGGTGGTGGGTGGTGTTATTTTATTATTCATTGACAAATTATTTAAATCAAACGAACTAGCATCTGAACAAGAAAAGGAACAATCCTATAAAACATCCTTTATTATTGGTTGCTTTCAGGTATTATCTATTGTATTCCCAGGATTAAGTAGAAGTGCTGCAACGATTATTGGAGGCATGTCACAAAAACTAACCAAGAAAGCGGCGGCTGAATTCTCCTTCTTTTTAGCAGTTCCCACCATGTTGGCTGCGTCTGCAAAAAGCACATTGGATGTATACCAATCTAATCCTGAAGTATTTGCTTCAGACAATCTACTCATCATAAGTATTGGCGCTATTGTTGCATTTATAGTTGCCCTATTATCTGTTCAATTTTTTATTAAAATAGTTCAAAAACAAGGGTTTGCGATATTTGGATGGTATCGTATCATTTTGGGCACTACCCTATTGATCTTATTATTCAATCATTGGATCTAGGAAATGTTGTATTTTTAGATACAAACGAAAAGCTATGCAAACTGCCTCCAAAAAAGTAGTCAATGGGTGGGCCATGTATGACTGGGCCAATAGTGTTTATAATTTAGTCATCACGTCTACTATCTTTCCAGCTTATTATGAAGCCATCACTGGAGATGGGAATGAAAATACCTTGATTGATAAAGTAAAAATTGGTAGTTATGAATTTACCAACACTGCATTATACAACTACGTTTTAGCTATTGCATTTGTGATTGTTGCCATCATGTCTCCAATTTTATCTTCTATTGCTGATTACAAAGGAAATAAGAAACAATTTCTACGATTCTTTTGTACCATGGGAAGTCTTTCTTGCGCGTCTTTATATTTCTTTGACAGCGATCATATCATGGGTGGTCTTCTATCTGTTATTATTGCCTGTGTTGGTTTTTGGAGTAGTTTGGTTTTTTATAATTCCTACTTACCGGAAATTGCCGCTCCTGAAGATAGAGATCGAATTAGTGCACGTGGATTTATGATGGGCTATATTGGTTCTGTTTTGTTGCAACTGATCTGTTTTGTTTTTGTATTAAAACCAGAACTGTTCGGTATCACTGTTGGAAAAGCTTCACAAATATCTTTTTTATTAGTGGGCATTTGGTGGATTGGTTTTGGCTGGATGGCTATTGGTAGATTACCCAATGGTTTACACATTGCAAGTGGCAGGAAGCAAGAAAATATTTTCACTTCAGGGTATAAAGAATTGCATAAGGTATGGAAACAATTAATTCACTTACCCTTACTAAAAAGATTCTTAACCGCTTTCTTCTTCTATAATATGGGTGTTCAAACTGTAATGCTAGCGGCTACACTATACGGAAAAAGTGAATTAAATATTCCAACAACGAATCTAATTATTGCAATACTTATTATTCAAATAGTTGCTATTCCAGGCGCCCACGTAATGGCCAAATTAGCCACTTCATGGGGCAATTTTAATACTTTAATGGTGGCAGTGCTTATTTGGATTGGCGGCTGTGTAATGGGTTATTTACTGCCTAGAAATGATGTGTATTTATTTTATGTCTTAGCGGTGATTGTAGGATTTGTAATGGGTGGTATACAATCTGTAAGTAGAAGTACCTATTCAAAACTCATGCCAGTCACTTATGATACTGCAAGCTTTTTTAGTTTCTTTGATGTCACAGAAAAGATTGCTATTGTAATTGGCATGTTTAGCTTTGGCTTTATCAATGAGTTAACTGGTTCTCAAAGAAATTCAGTGTTGGTTTTAGGTAGCTTCTTTGTCATTGGATTAGCATTATTATATAGAACAGCACAATATCAAAAAAATGCAACTGCATAGTATTCATACCGGAAATTTTAAATTAGATGGCGGTGCCATGTTTGGTGTAGTTCCAAAAATTATTTGGAATAAACTCAATCCTGCAGACGAAAACAATTTATGTGACTGGGCACTAAGGTGTTTGTTAGTCATTGAAGGCGATCGAAAAATATTGATTGATACTGGGATGGGTAATAAACAAGATGATAAGTTTATGGGGCATTACCATTTAAGCAATACCCAAACTATAGCAGCTTGTTTAGCAAAGCTGCAATTAGAAATGGAGGATATTACCGATGTGTTATTAACCCATTTACATTTTGATCATGTAGGTGGTGCTGTTAGTATCAAAGACCATCAATTAAAAGTAAGTTTTCCTAATGCGACTTATTGGGTGAGTGAGCCACAATGGGAAACTGCGCAACACCCCAATAGAAGAGAGAAAGCATCCTTCTTAAAAGAAAATATAAATCCATTATTGGAAAGTGGTCAATTAAAAATAATCAGTCTACCTCCTTTTCAAAGTAAGGATAGTCTTCAGACCATTCATTTTACAAAATCGATAAGCTGTATTGTAGTAAATGGCCACACAGAGGGAATGTTATTGCCCAAAATTCAATATAAGGATAAAACCATTGTTTATATGGCAGATTTGCTTCCTTCTACAGGGCATATTCCACTTCCATATGTAATGGGATATGATATGCAACCATTGCTTACGCTCAACGAAAAAGACATCTTCTTGCAAGAAGCTTTGAAAAACAATTATCAGTTATTCTTTGAACATGATCCTTTGAATGAATGTTGTTCTTTGGAGATGACAGAAAAAGGAATCAGAGCCGCTAAAACTTTTACATTAAACGAATTACTATTGAACTAATTCAATCAATGAGTTCAATGGATGTCTTAAATTTTCATAGCCTACCATATCCACTTTTATATTACCCACAATGATGGGTGTTTGAATTCTAACGGGTATATGGTTAGAATCATCTGTAACCCAAATTGTCATTTGCTCCCCACCTTTAAACATGGATCCCTTGACCAATAATGGAGCTAATTTAATTGCATTGAATGTACCATACTGAGTAGTGATCTGCTCTTTTCCTAAATACTTAAAATAAGAAGGATATAGTTCTTTATCCAAAAAAAAATTCAAATATACTTTTTCGTTGATTTGCAAGTTCTCATAATGAATATTTCTTGCTGCATAAATTGCACTTATCACATCATAGGTGCAATCTGAAGTTGGATAAGTCACCCCCAATGTAGTTGCACTTCTTGCTTTTTGATTAAAGCTGATAAAATCAGTTTGGTGAAAGCTACCTTCATTGATGTTTCTTGTAAACTGATAAGGTAATAATGTTTTGCTATCAACGATAGATTCATATACATCTCTTACTTTGAAGATCCAATCATATCTTTTATTTGATTTCCCAATAGCAGTAAATGTATACACATCTTTTCCCTCAAAACTACCTAATTGCGTAGTAAACTCTGCTTTACCAGCTCCAACATAAATCCCAATAACATTATAGTAAATATTGTACTTTATTTTTTCTCCATCTTTATAAGATGTATTTGGCTGCTTGCAAATATTATTATCTGCTGGTGTAAAGAAAGAAATTAGGATTAAAAATAATTGAATAAATATCATAAGGGTAAATTAAAGTTATTGCTTTAATCTAAAACCCAACAATAAAAAAGCGCCAATTATGGCAGGTAATAAAAAATTAACAGCCCATATAATCGTAGATAATGAAATTAACATCAAACTATTTTGATACCATGGTGACAAAAGCAACAAAATAAGCTGTCCCCTAATGACCAATTCTGTGATACTGATAGTAGGTACAATACTCAAACTTAAAAACATCACTGCCAAAGCCACCCAAAGTGTGATAAACGGAATAGGAATATTCAATATATGTGCAGCCCAAGTATATTGAGCTAAGTAAACACTGTATCTTAAAAAAGACAATGCCAATAACTTCTTTTTTACGGGTATTTCAATTTGTAAAAAATTAAATGATTTTAAAATACCAGAGAAAGTTACTTTGTGAAAATAAACAATCAATGCAAATATCAATAATAAAGGAGTAGCCCATCTTAACCAAGGTAAAAATGGGGGATTGATATAAATAGCAATGGCTCCCATAATAATTGTCACAATCATTTGTGCATAAGAGGCCCATGCCATCCTTCCTACGGCAATGATTTTATTTTCTGTCTCCAACATCATGGTTCTTCCAACATACTCTCCTATTCTGTTAGGTGTATAAAAGGCAAATGCTTGGCCAACGAATACACTTTTGAGCGCCGTAAAAATACTAATAGCAGTTTCTGACTTCAATACAATTTTCCATTTAAATGACTCCACTAAAAAATTAAGTAGCATTAAGAAAAATAAAATGGCCCATTGATAAATGGCAATTTTCTGAAATTGAATCTTAATTTGAGCGCCATATTGAACTACATTCTCGTTACTACCCACTTCTCTATAAATAGCAACACTACAAATAATAAATAAGAAGATACCCACCCCTTTCTTTCCCAGGGCAATGATTCTATTAGCTGTTGTAGATAACATAGACCACAAAGTTCGGAAATTGATATGATATATGTAACTTTATTGTAGATGTCTACAACACCTATTATTCTTGGAATTGATCCAGGTACACAAATTCTTGGATATGCTCTTTTAAAAGGAGGTGCTCAACCAATGTTGATAGAGATGGATGTTCTTAAATTGACCAAAGAAAAAGATATTTATGCCAGACTGCAGTTAATTCATGCAAAAATAATTGAGCTGATTGAGAAACATCACCCCACTGAATTTGCTATTGAAGCTCCTTTTTTTGGCAAGAATGTACAAAGTATGTTAAAACTAGGCAGGGCACAAGGTGTAGCTATTGCTGCAGCAATGCATTACGATTTGCCTGTAGCAGAATACGCTCCTAAAAAAGTCAAACAAGCAATCACAGGCAATGGTAATGCAGATAAAGAAATGATTTGGAAAATGCTAGAGCGTGTATTCACCATCAAGAAGCAACCCAAATACTATGACGCAACTGACGCCTTGGCTGTAGCATTATGTCATCACCAACAATCAAGAGGATTATCAATACCTAAGAAAACAGTTGTAAAAGGAAAGAAATCTGCAAAAAAATCCAATAGCTGGACCAATTTTATTGCTAAAAATCCAGAACGCGTACAGAAAAATAAATAGGTATCTATAAATGCTGCAGAATACTTGCTTGTATTGCCTTGAATTCTTCTGCAGTCAAACTCAATTTAGGCTGTCCAAAATGAATATCATTTGCCTCATTAATGGGAATTAAGTGTAAATGTGCATGAGGCACTTCTAATCCAACTGTTACCATGCTAATTCTATTGCAAGGAAAACATGTTTCTATTGCTTTTGCAATGGGTTGAGCAAATACCAGCATTTCTGCTAAATAATTAGAGGGCAGATCAAACACTTTATCTATTTCTACTTTAGGCACTACTAAAGTGTGTCCTTTTTGTAAAGGGGCAATGTCTAGAAATGCAAAAAACAATTCCGATTCTGCAATTTTATAAGAAGGAATATCGCCTGCAATAATTTTAGAAAAAATAGTCATTTTTTATACGGTGATATTATCTACCTTAAACTTCATGGTACCATTCGGAGCTTGAACCTCAGCAACCTCTCCTACTTTTTTACCCAATAACCCTTTACCAATAGGTGAAGTAGCAGAAATTTTAGCCGCTTTTAAATCCGCTTCTTTCTCTCCTACTATTTGATAAGTAATCGTTTTATTAGTAGCCATATTGGTAATAGTCACTTTGGTTAAAATAGTTACTTTACTCGTATCAATGGTACTTGTATCCACAATCTTTGCATTGGAGATAGTAGCTTCTAATTGTTTGATTTTTGCTTCTAACATACCTTGTGCTTCCTTGGCAGAATCATATTCAGCATTTTCTTTTAAATCTCCTTTTTCTCTTGCCTCAGCAATAGCTCTAGATGCAGCAGGACGATCTACTGATTTAAGTTGATGAAGCTCTTCACGCATTTTATCAAATGTCTCCTGGGTTACGTATGCATTAATTTCACTCATATCCTTCTGTTTTGTCTATAAAAAAAATACAACGCCACATAATTGTAGCGTTGCAGTACACAAATATATAAAAAATAGCTTAAATGATGCCTAATTTTTCAAGTGTAACTTTAGCCATTCTTTGGTAAGCTTCATGGCTATACCCAGCAATATGAGGGGTTGCAAGGAATTGTGGCATAGCCATCAATTGATCCAATTGCTCCTTTTCAACTGCTGTATATGTAGCCAATTGTTCATTCTCTAAAACATCCAAACCGGCTGCTCTAATTGATTGATTTTGAAGAGCTTTTAACAAAGCACTGGTATTGGTCACCTGACCCCTACAAGTGCTGATAAAATAAGGCTGCTTTTGCAAACCCGCAAAGAAGGCTTCATTGGCATAATGATAGGTCAACTCTGTAAGTGGCAAATGCAGACTAATCACATCCGCTTGATCTTGTACTTCTTGTAAACTTGCCAATCGAATATGGGGACTTTCAAAAGTTTTTGGTAAAATATCTACTGCCAAAATTTGAACATCAAAGCCAGTTAACAGTTTTGCAAAAGCTGATCCTGTATTTCCAAAGCCAATAATACCAACTGTTTTTCCAGTAAGTTCATCTGCCCTATTTAGATCTCTAACCCATTTACCTTCTTGAATTTCTGAATAGGATGAATGAATACGATTCATTAAACTTAATAATAATCCTAAGCTATGCTCTCCAACGGTTGTTCGATTGCCTTCCGGACTAGATACACATTGTATCCCTTTTGTTGCTGCATATGTTGTATCAATTAATTCCATCCCACTGCCTAATCTTCCAATCCATTTTAATTGAACCCCTTTATCTATCATGGCAGCATCAATTGTTAATCTAGTCGTTACAATAATACCAACAGCATCTACAATTTGATCGCCCAATGTTTCATAAGTTATAGAAGGCATATATACACAGTCAAAACCTTTGCTGGAAAGGGTTTCCAACATATATGGATGCACTGGTGCTGTAATGATTACTTTAGATGACATGGTATATTATGGATTATGCATTTTAAATGTAAGCGCCGCATAGTCTTCAAAAGTTAAATTTTCTGCTCTCTTTGTAAAAATTGGATCTTCTAATTGTGCTGAAGTAAAATAGGGCTTTAAAGGATTACGCAACATTTTTCTTCTTTGTCCAAACGCCATTTTTACAATATGATAAAAACTTTTTTCGGATGCCATCGCCGGAAAAATTGCTTTTCTTTTGAACATTATAACACCACTGTCTACTTTGGGTGGTGGATTAAATGCCGAAGGAGGTACATCAAATAAATAAGTCACTTCATAAAATGCCTGTGCCAATACACTTAAAATACCATAAGCTTTTGAATGCGGCTTTGCTGCAATTCTTTCTGCCACTTCTTTTTGAAACATACCCACCATCATGGGAACTTGTTCTTTCCAATCCAATACTTTAAATACGATCTGTGTTGAAATATTGTAGGGGAAATTACCTACTAGAACAAAGGATCCTTCAAATGGAATAGCTGTTTCTAAAAAATCTTCATTGATCAATTTTCCCGCCAAATCTGGATAAGCATGTAATAAGTAATTCACTTTCTCGGTATCTAATTCTATAGCCTTGTAAGCATTAGTGGGAATCTTGTAAATAAACTCTGTTAATGCCCCTGCTCCAGGCCCTACTTCTACCAGCTGATTTATGGGCTGTTCCATCAATACAGCACGAATTTTTTCACAAACAGTCTTGTCAATTAAGAAATGCTGACCGAGCGATTTTTTAAGTGTGTATTGCATGTAGCAAAGTTAGGTTTTTGTGCGTACTTTTACAGCCTAATCAATAGGATATGAGTACTGAGATCAGAAAACCGGTTATTGGCTTTACTTGTGGTGACTTGAATGGCATAGGCTTAGAATTAATTATTAAGTCTTTGTCTGATAGCAGAATGCTTGATTTCATGATTCCGGTTGTTTTTGCAAATAATAAATCCATCAATTTTTATAGAAAAGGCTTACCAGAATTCAACCTCAATTTTGCCGTTTTAAACGATCTTTCTAAAATCAATCCCAAACAAGTTAATGTGTTGAATTGTTGGGAAGAAGAAGTAGAAATCACTCCTGGTGAATTAACTGCAACAGGTGGTAAATATGCACTCATTTCTTTAGAAAAAGCAGTAGAAGCATTAAAGCAAAAAACAATTGATGGCATAGTGACTGCTCCAATTCATAAGAAGAATATACAATCCGATGCATTTAATTTTAGTGGCCATACACCCTATTTACAACACGCATTTGGAAACACAGAAAATCTAATGTTGTTGGTTGCGGATAATATAAGGATGGCATTGGTTACAGAGCATGTAACTATTGGCGATATTGCAAAACATATTACAAAAGACAAAATCAAACAGAAGCTAGCTATTCTACATAGTAGTTTACAAAAAGATTTTGGCGTAGATAAACCGCGTATTGCAGTATTGGCTTTGAATCCACATGCAGGAGACGAAGGATTAATTGGTAAAGAAGAAATTGAAATCATTAAGCCTGCTATCAAAGAAAGCAAGCAAAATATATTGGTGTTTGGACCTTATTCTGCAGATGCATTTTTCGCAAGAGGTGCGCATGAGAAATTTGATGGCGTTTTGGCCATGTACCACGATCAAGGTTTAATTCCATTTAAGTCATTGGCTTTTGGAGAAGGTGTGAATTTTACTGCTGGACTTCCAATTGTGAGAACTAGTCCAGATCACGGCACGGCATTTGATATTGCAGGTAAAAATAAAGCAGATGCTAGTTCATTTACTGCAAGTATTTTTGAATGTGTTAGAATTATTCATGCTAGACAAGGATATCATGACATGCGATTAAATCCTCTAAAGAAAATGAGTGCCAGAATGTTTGCAGGAGCGGTGGATGAAAGATTAGACGAAGCTTAGTACTATTTACATTTATCCATAATCTCTTGAATGACATTGATGCCCCAATGTGGCATATAATATTGGGTATTCCATTTTGCTTGTGCATTTAATTTCTCAGAAGCAATAAGTGCAATAGCATAAGACTTAGCACAACCTCCACCAAACATAACAGGCATATGATACTGCAAGCTTGCCTCTAATGCATAAACTCTTGGGTTTTCTTTATTGATTTTTTTAGCGGCTATTAATGGAGATTTTATCTTGCGTTCATATCTTAACCATCTAGTATAGGGACTTACAGACATCTTTGCAGTGTAAGCTAAACTCTCTACACAAAGTATTTCATCATTTACTTGAATTTTTTTAGCCTTTTCAATAAGTTCGATAGATCGATCCGCTAAATCGTCTGCATTGTCCATTTTTAACATGGACATTCTAGCTGTTGTAAGGGACATGTAATACAAAGGAAGCCATTCATTGGTATGTGTTTTTGCAATGGGCTCCAATTTTAATAAAACAGCTTGATATTCTTTTGCTGATTGAGCCAAATCAAAAGACTTTACAGCAAGATTCATTTCTGTAGCAAACTGCACAGATTGACTTTGTACCTGGGTAAAACAAAAACAAATGCATATGAATATAAAATTGCGCATCTACCCTTAAAATTAGTGGTTTCTATTTAAAAGTTAGTATTGGATACCCCTTTGTTGATCGTATACTTACTATAAGTAATTTCAATAGTTCCTTTTTTATTCTTCTTTGCTTTCTCCTTACTAATAGGAGCTTCATCACCAAATTCTAATGTGATGCCATTGGGTAGTTTATAATCTTTTGTGTTAAACCCAAAAATGATCTTTGAAGGCAGCCCATAATTTGCATAAGCGCCATATTCCATAGTAATTTCAAAGCTTCCATTCTCTTTAGTGGTAGTAAATGTTTTGTAGACCAAAGACTCCACAGGATCAATCCATAAAGTAGAAATGACCCATTCTAATTGATCATCTGTTGGAACCAGCTTGTATACTTCTAGGTTCTTGCCATTATATACTTGCTTTCCAGAAGCAATGGCGATGTATTGATCCGTATTCAATAAGGAATTCATGGTAATGGATACACCACCTTTGGGAAGCAAAGAAATACCTCCATCTTTTTTTACTTTGATAAGATTAGGCTTTTTATAATACACTTTCACTTTACCCAATGAAGCCTTGATAAAAGACACATCTGTTTTCATCACACCTTCTGCGACATAATCATTCACTGTAGCTAATTTTTGTCTCACTTTTTCAACCACTGCATTATTTTGCGCATTCATAGAGTATGATACGAAAAACAATAAACCAATTATAGTTAAGCTTTTAATTTTCATAATATTAACTTAAAACATCTTTCTTTTTCATGATCAATATACTTGCCCCAACAAATAAAACAATATGAATACTCAATACCAATAAAGATGTTTTGATCTTTTGAATATTTAATATACTACCAGTAATAGCTTCATTGTTTTCAGTTACCTGAATATCAAAAAATTCTTTCCAATTATTCATATGAGTGGTGAATAGATAAGGCTTAACCAGATTGAATAAAGGAATATTTAGCGTACTTAAAATGGTAAAAAAGACAATAGCACTAATAGTTGCCACAATAGGTCCGATGGAGTTATTGGCTAAACTAGACATTAAAAAACCCAAAGCAGTCACTGTTAATAAAGAGAAGCTGGCAAAAACAAATGCGCCCACATATCTCCAAAATACATCCTGTGTTTCAATCAATACCACATAATTTGACTTCATCAAGAATAAATCATCCGTTCCAAAAATATACATACTCAAAAACAAAGCCAAGGCTGCCAACCATATCAATAATAAAATGGTATAAATACTTGCTGCAATAAATTTGGCCAAAACCCATTGCGTTCTACTATAAGGTGTGGTAAAAAGCAATCTTAATGTGCCCAAATTCGCTTCTCCTGATAACATATCTGCCGCAATCAATGCAACCAATAATGGAACATGCACCAAAAGCAATTGTAATAAAATATAACAGATTAAATAACCATTCAATACTTTACCATCTACAATCAAAGTATTGTTGATATCCTTCATCAAAAAAGCCGCATATGCTTCTCCGTCAATTTTTAAGCCCATTTGTATCACCCAAATCAATGCAGCAATAGCTCCAAAAGCAATATAGGTTCTTGGCCTTTTGTAAATTTTATATAATTCTATTTGTATGATCGACCACATTTAATTGGATTGAGAAGTGATTTGTAAGAAATAGTCTTCTAAAGAACGCTTTGATTCAAGTGAAACAATAGGTATTCCAGCATTGACAATAAACTGATGCAATGATGCTATTTTTTCTGTGGGAATAGAGAAATAAATACCCTCTTCTCTATCTAATTGAAAAGCAGCAAATTCAGAGACTGCTATTTTTTCTTTGGATAATACATCATTGGTTGTATTGAGCTTCATTAAAGATTTAGCAGGATCTAATAAAGTAGCAGTAGGTCCTAGCGCAATTTTTTTACCTTGATGTATAATTAAAATCTGATGTGCCATTTGCTCAATCTCTGTAAGTAAATGAGAAGATACCAAAATGGTCTTACCTTCTTTTTGAGCAAGATCTTTAATTAAATGTCTAATATCTGCGATACCTTGAGGATCCAATCCATTGGTAGGCTCATCTAAAATAACCAACTCTGGTTGATGCACTAAAGCAATAGCAATACCTAAACGCTGCTTCATTCCCAAAGAAAATGTCTGTGCTTTATCAAATGCTCTATTCGATAAACCTACTTGTTGTAAAGTATGTTCTATTTGACTTGCGCTAATTTTTTTCTGACTTAGTTTGGCAAATAATTGTAAATGCTCTTTGGCAGTTAAATAAGGATATAAATCTGGTCGCTCAATTATAGCACCCATTTTTTTGGCAATCTGATTGCGGTGCGCAACAATATCTTGTCCAAAAATTTCAATATGACCACTGGTTGGATGAATCAAAGAAAGTAACATTCTAATAGTGGTGCTTTTCCCAGAACCATTCTGGCCTAAAAAGCCAAAGATCTCCCCTTCATTCACTTCGAAAGATAAGTCCTTGACTGCTTCAAGACTGCCAAAATTTTTACACAAGGACGCTACATTAATGATGGTCATACACTTATAACAAAAAGCCCCGAATTTAGTTCGGGGCTTTCATTGAATTTATTTGTATTGAGGAATCAAACCGTTGGCAAGATCCACCATTTGTTTTAATCCATCTTCAGGTAAGTTACCTTTTTTGAATTCAGCTAAAACATTAGGTAATTTATTCGCCATCTCTAATAAGAAATGTGCTTCAAATTCTTTTACCTTGCTTACTGCTACTTCTTTTAGTAAACCTTGAGTACCTAAATAGATAATCGCTACTTGCTTCTCCACAGTGAAAGGAGAATATTGTGCTTGCTTTAAGATTTCTACGTTTCTAGCACCTTTATCAATTACATTCTTAGTTGCAGCATCTAAATCACCACCAAACTTAGAGAAAGCTTCTAACTCACGGTATAATGCTTGGTCTAATTTTAAGGTACCAGATACTTTCTTCATTGATTTAATCTGTGCATTACCACCCACACGACTTACAGAGATACCTACGTTAATCGCTGGACGAATACCTGCGTTGAACAAGTTACCTTCCAAGAAGATCTGACCATCTGTAATAGAGATTACGTTGGTTGGGATGTATGCAGATACGTCACCAGCTTGCGTTTCGATAATAGGTAATGCTGTTAATGAACCACCACCTTTTACTAAGTGCTTGATTGATTCTGGTAAATCATTCATATTCTTAGCAATCTCATCGTTTGCAATTACTTTCGCTGCACGCTCTAATAAACGACTATGTAAATAGAATACATCACCAGGATATGCTTCACGTCCTGGAGGTCTTCTTAATAACAATGATACCTCACGATATGCAACCGCTTGTTTTGATAAGTCATCAAATACAATCAAAGCTGGTTTACCACAATCACGGAAGAACTCACCTACAGCTGCACCAGCAAATGGAGCATAGAACTGTTGAGGAGCTGGATCCGCTGCAGAAGCTGCAACGATTGTTGTATAAGCCATTGCACCATTCTCTTCTAATGTTTTCATCACACCAGCGATAGTAGATGCTTTTTGCCCAATGGCAACATAGATACAATATACTGGTTGGCCTGCATCGTAAAACTCTTTTTGATTGATAATGGTATCAATACAAATAGCAGTCTTACCAGTTTGACGGTCACCAATTACCAATTCACGTTGACCACGACCAATTGGAATCATTGCGTCAATCGCTTTGATACCAGTTTGTAATGGTTCTTTTACTGGCTCTCTAAAGATTACCCCTGGTGCTTTACGCTCCAATGGCATTTCATATAAATCACCTTTGATAGGACCTTTACCATCAATTGGTTCTCCTAACATATTAATAACACGACCCACCAAACCTTCTCCTACTTTGATAGAAGCGATCTGACCAGTTCTCTTTACTTTGTTTCCTTCTTTGATTGACTTACTATCTCCCATCAATACCACACCCACATTGTCTTCTTCTAAGTTCAATGCAATTGCTTTAACGCCGTTTTCAAACTCCACCAATTCACCACTTCTAACGCCATTTAAACCATATACACGGGCAATACCATCACCCACTTGTAATACGGTTCCCACTTCTTCCAAATCAGCCGAAGCATTGAAATTACTCAATTGCTGTCTTAGTATTGCTGATATTTCATCAGGTTTAATGTCCGCCATAACTGTCTATTTTAATGTAATTGTTATTTTATATTTTACTTATAAATTCGTTATTCAAAAATTGCTTCTTGATATCTTTTAAATCTCTTGCGATACTAGCATCCAATAAATTATTATTGAACTCTAAAACAAATCCACCAATTAAGGCCTCATCTACTTTAGTTGTTAATTCAACTGTAGTGAACTGATTAGCTGATTTTACTTTTTGTTCAATAGATTGTTTCATTTCATCACTAACGGCAACAGCTGTTGTTAATGTAACTTGATGAATTCCTTTGATTTCGTTGTATTGTTCAATAAATGCATTTGCAATTTCAGGCAATGCACTTTCTCTTCCTTTCTTTACAATTAAAACAGTGAAAGCATTAGTCAATGAACTCACTTTATCTTTTGTAACAACTCCGATGATGTTATTTTTTTGATCAGCCTTGATAATGGGGCTGCGCAAAAGATTAACAAACTCAGAACTTGCTTTACAAACAGATTGAATATACTTCATATCTGCGTATACAGTTTCTAATTGATTTTGCTCTGTCGCTAAATCAACTAAACTTTTTGCGTATCTGCCTGCTAAACGTGCGTTAGACATGAATCTGTTTTTAATTTAATTTAACTTCTTCAGCTATTTGTTTAATATAGCTTTCTTGATCTGCTTTATTAGATAATTCCTTACGTAAAACCTTTTCAGCCACATTAATTACCAATGCACCTACTTGATTTTTCACATCTACCATTGCAGCATTTTTTTGTTGTGCGATAGCAGCTTGTGCGTCTGAAATGATTCTTTCGTATTCAGATTTTGCTTTGTCTTTAGCTTCGTTCACCATTTTCTCTGAAGCTTCTTTAGCTTCCTTAATAATGGTAGCTCTTTCTTCACGAGCTTTTGCTAACAATGCTTCATTTTCATTTTGCATTGCAGTAATTTCTGCCTTCATCTTATCTGCCTTTAATAAAGCTTCTTCGATGCCAGACTCACGCTCGTTGATTGCTTTTAACATTGGCTTCCAAGCAAACTTTCCTAATACAATCAATAGCACTAGAAAAGCAATAGTGTTCCAAAACACTAAACCAATATCAGGCAACACCAAAGGATTAATTTCTAATAACATAGTTTTCTTATTAACTCATGAATAAATTTTCAATAAAAAATTAAAGGCCTTTTGCCCTGTGCTTGGGCCTTTAATTCATTTGAAATCCTTTACCAAGATTATCCGTTACCTAATAAGGCAACAACCACAGCGAACAAGGCAACAGCCTCTACGAACGCAGCAGCAACAATCATGTTAGAACGGATTTCGTTAGCAGCTTCTGGCTGACGAGCAATACCTTCAACAGCACCTTTACCAATCTGACCGATACCAATTCCGGCACCGATAGCAGCTAATCCAGCGCCGATTGCGGCAACACTTCCTACTACCATTTTTTTACGTTTTAATTGTTATTGAAAAAATCTTTACTTAATTATTTTTTAGTGATGTGCTGCACCTTCATGTGACTCATGGTGATGCTCCTCAGTAGCCATTCCAATATACATAGCAGCCAACATGGTGAAAATGAATGCTTGTAAGAAAGCAACCAATAATTCAATCATGCCAATAAATACTGCAAAAGGAACTGCAATAGCAGAAGCAAAAACCGTCTTAAATATGAAGATTAAACAAATCAAACTTAATACAAGAATGTGACCAGCAGTAATGTTCGCAAACAAACGAATCATTAATGAAATGGGCTTGGTGAACACACCAATTAATTCAATAGGGGCAAGGAATAACTTCATACTCCAATGCATACCTGGCATCCAAAATATATGCTCCCAATAACTTTTATTAGCATTTAAGTTTACTACAATAAATACACATACTGCCAAAGTCATTGTGAAAGCAATATTACCACTCACGTTAGCACCACCTGGGAAGAAAGGTATTAAACCTAAAAAGTTGTTGGTTAAAATCAAAAAGAAAATAGTCAATAAAAAAGGCATGTACTTTCCGTACTTTTTTGCACCAATATTAGGAATAGCAACTTCATCGCGCACAAATAATACAATTGGCTCCATGAAGGATTGTAAACCTTTTGGCGCAGATTTGATACCTGTTCTTTTATATGCATTGGCAGCTGATAAAAGCACCACCAATAATATGATAACAGAGATAAATAAACTTGCTACGTTTTTTGTAATAGAGAAATCCCAAAGTTGTTTGCTTGCTGCTATGTCAACATTTCCGTTTGCATCTACAATCTTTGTTTTACCTTCTACTAATTTGTAATCAAAATTTCCATGATACACTGCTGGCTCATGATGTTCGTCCACTAATTTTTCAGAAGAAAAATATTCAAGACCTTTAGATGTATATAAAATTACCGGTAAATGAAGAGATGTGTGACCCCATAAATGCCAGCTGTGGTCATCTTTAATATGTTCTAAAATAGTTTCTGTAACATTAAAATCACCTTCTTCTTTTGCTTCATGCGGAGCAGTGGTTGCTGCAGTAGATGCTGCATGATTGGTATCCGCTGTAGCATGATTTTCATTCGCCATAACAGCTGTTGAAAATATGATGGCCATAAGGCTCAAACTCACTACCAGCAAAGATTTAAAACGATTTAAGTACATACCTATCTCAAAATTTGCGGCAAAGATAGTAATAAAGTTCTTGAAAAGCCTTAATTCTTGATAGAAATTGAATAAGTGCATAAAAAAAATCAATAGAGTTATAACTTATTGATTATCCATTCATTAGGATTTATTTGTGGCGCTTACAGAGGCCATTTGCATCTCAATTAAACGAGCATAATAACCCCCCTTTTCCACCAATGCTTCATGGGTGCCCATTTCTTTAATTTCTCCCTTCTCCAAAACGATAATTGCATCCGCTTTTCTAATGGTAGAAAGTCGGTGTGCAATGACTACTGAAGTCCTTCCCTTGATCAAAGTGTCAATGGCTTTTTCAATCATTTGTTCACTTTCTGTATCAATAGAAGAAGTGGCTTCGTCAAGAATTAAAATAGCTGGATCATATAAAAGTGCTCTGATAAAACTCAATAACTGTCTTTGACCCAAACTTAAAGTAGCACCCCTTTCCATTACTTGATAATGGTAACCCCCAGGCAATTGCATAATGAAATCATGCATACCAATCATTTTAGCAGCCCTGATCACTTTATCCATTCCAATGGATGGATTTCTTAAAGTGATATTATCCACAATAGATCCTGAAAATAAAAATACATCTTGGAGGACCACTCCAATTGAACCTCTTAGTGAATTCAAAGAATAAGATTCAAGTGGTTGCCCATCTAAAAGTATTTGACCACCTTGATAAGGATACAATCTATTCAGAATACTGATGATAGAGGTTTTGCCACTTCCTGTATGACCAACCAATGCAATGGTTTTGCCTGCATCTACTTTAAAGCTTACGTCTTTCAACACCCATATTGGCGGATCATAAGCAAATTGAACCTTATTAAATTCTATAGCACCTTGAATCGAACTAGGCTCATATTGTCCATCATTCATGGTGACATCTTTGTTATCCAATACTTTAAACACTCTTTCAGCAGCCACCATACCCATTTGCAAAACATTGAATTTATCTGCAATCATTCTGAGTGGTCTAAAAATTTGGTTGATGAATAAAATAAAAGCTACTAACAAACCAGCATCCAAAGAACTATCCGCCACCCACCATACGATTAAACCAATACTCAATGCCAACACTACTTCTACTACCGGGAAAAATACAGAATAAGCAAAAATGGCTTTAATATTAGCCAACTTATGTTGTTGATTGATTTTATCAAATTTTTTCATTTCTCTTTCTTCTGCAGCAAAAGCTTGTATTACCTGCATTCCAGAAATATGCTCTTGTACAAATGCATTCAATGCAGCTACAGCATTTCTAACCTGAATAAA
Organism: Chitinophagaceae bacterium; assembly: GCA_017856545.1. GTDB lineage: Bacteria > Bacteroidota > Bacteroidia > Chitinophagales > Chitinophagaceae > Sediminibacterium. The sequence goes on along the minus strand of JAFMEV010000002.1, from coordinate 27,130 downwards.
ACTTTTGTTCACGCTCTCTTTAAAAAAATAAGTTGCGATGAGCATAATGGGAAAAGGCACTAAACAAATCAATGTCAATTTCCAATTGATAAAAAACATCGTTATTAAAGTAACAATGATGGTTAAAAAATCTGCTAAAATTGGAATTAGCCCATCCGAAAAAATATCGTTGATGCTTTCAATATCATTGATGGTTCTGGTTGTTAAAGTACCAATGGGCGTTTTATCAAACTGACGCATTTCCCAGAGCATAATTTTTTCATATACCTGATTTCTTAAATCCCTAATCACTTGTTGTCCCAACCAGGCCATACCAAAAGTGAACAAAAATCTAAAAACGGTTTCTACTACTATAAAAGCTACTTGAAAAATAGTCAATGCTAAAATGAGTTGTACAGCAGATGAAAAAGCATTGCCAGGCAAAACCCAATGAAGCCAAGAAGGTAAAGTCACCGCCTTACCAATGGCCGTATTGACAGTTACTTGAATAATATAAGGTCTAATAGGCGTAGCAAAAGCCAATAAAATGGCCAATACTAAATTACCCCAGAAAATAAATCGATACGGTCTTACAAAAGAGAATACCCTAGAAAGTAAGGCCAATTTAAATATTTTCTTAGCGGGTTGTTCTGACATAAGTCCTCAAAGTTACACTCATTTTTACGTATTTTCGTAGACCAATGGACAATATAGAAAACGATATCCATCCAGTCATCAAAAACTGGGATTTAGATGAAGAACAAGAGAAAAAAGAAATTGTTCGACATTATCGTGCCTTATTGAAAATACTAAAATCCAAATTAAAAAAAGGGGACAAGGAATTATTAAGAGCTGCTTTTGAAATGGCAGCCAATGCGCATAAAACCATGCGTAGAAAAAGTGGTGAACCTTATATCCTTCATCCCATTGCTGTAGCAATGATTTGTGTGGATGAAATTGGACTTGGAGTTAGAAGTACCATTTGTGCATTATTACATGACACGGTAGAAGATACAGATGTTTCTTTGGATGATATCAAGAATGAATTTGGAAATGAGATAGCAAAAATTGTAGATGGCTTAACAAAGATTTCTACAGTAATGACTACGAATAGTAGCCAACAAGCAGAAAATTTTAAAAAGATTTTATTAACGCTTACAGATGATCCTAGAGTTATACTAATCAAATTGGCTGATAGATTGCACAATATGCGTACTATGGATGCTATGAAGCAAGAAAAACAATTAAAGATTGCTTCTGAAACCATTTGGGTATACTCACCATTAGCTCATAGAATGGGCTTGTACAATATCAAGACAGAATTAGAAGATCTGTCTATGAAATATTTAGAGCCAGATAAGTACAGAGAGATTGCTAAAAAACTTGCAGAAACCAAGAGAGAAAGAACAAAATATATCAACGAATTTATCAGACCATTAAAAGATAAATTAACGAATACGCAATACCCTACTGAAATCTACGGTCGTCCAAAAAGCATTCATTCTATTTGGAACAAAATAAAAAAGAAAGGAGTGAGTTTTGAAGAAGTATATGATTTGTTTGCCATCAGGGTTATTTTAGACGTGCCATTAGAGATTGAAAAAGAAGCATGTTGGAAAGTATATTCCTTAATTACAGACGAATACCTCCCCTCCCCAGAAAGATTACGTGATTGGCTAAGTAATCCTAAGAGTAATGGATATGAAGCTTTGCACACTACTGTGATGGGACCGCAGGGTAAATGGGTGGAAGTGCAAATTAGAACCAAGCGAATGAATGAGATTGCAGAAAAGGGTTTGGCTGCTCATTTTAAATACAAGGAAGGTACTCCTTCGGAAGATCGATTTGATAAATGGTTTATACAAATACGAGAAGCTTTAGGTAATCAACAAGAAGAAGGCATAGATTTTTTACAAGATTTTAAAACCTCTTTTTTAGCGGAAGAAATTTATGTGTATACGCCAAAAGGTGAAGTTAAAATGCTTCCAACGAATAGCTCTGCATTAGATTTTGCATTTTATATACATACCGCAATTGGATCCAAGTGCATTGGCGCCAAAGTAAACCATAAATTAGTTCCCATTGGGCATACTTTAAGAAGTGGTGATCAAATTGAAATCATCACCAGTAATAAACAAAAACCAACAGAGGATTGGCTGAACTTAGTGGTTACTGCAAAAGCTAAAAACAGTATCAAAGATGCCTTAAGAGAAGAGAAAAAATCTATTGCAGAGGAAGGCAAATATACTTTACAAAGAAAATTAGAAGGATTAGGTGCTTCTTATAGCCCTTACAATATTGATCAATTAGTAAACTATTACAAACTATCTAGTCATTTAGATTTACACTACAATATTGCTATTAAAAAGAATGATTTAAAAGACCTTAAATTGTTCCAAGTAATTGGTGATAAAATTGAAGCGCCCAAACCCATTCTACCGATCAATGATTCCGAAACAACTGTATACGATCCTACTCAAAAAACCTACAATAAGAAAGACTCAGAATTGGTCATCTTTGGTGAATCGAGTGATAAGATTCAATATAGTTTAGGAAAATGTTGTAATCCCATTCCAGGAGATGATGTATTTGGTTTTGTAAGTACAGGTAAAGGCTTAATCATTCATAGAATCAATTGCCCCAATGCAACTCAGTTATTGGCCAATTACGGGCATAGAGTAGTGAAAACCAAATGGGCTAAAAATAAAGAGATTTCTTTCTTAACAGGTCTTCGTATAATTGGGCTGGATGATGTAGGTGTAGTCAATAAAATTACTAACATTATCAGCGGAGAATTAAAGATCAATATTGCCGCTTTAACCATAGAATCCACTGAAGGATTGTTCCAGGGCACTATTAAAGTGTATGTACATGACAAGGACGAATTGGAAGTACTTGTGGATAAAATAAAATCTTTAAACGGAATTCAGCGAGTTGATAGATTTGACACCGAGAGCGTGTAAAAAAAACTTATTTTTGTTGCTCAAATACAAAATCATGGTAGATGTAATTTTAGGCCTTCAATGGGGCGACGAGGGAAAGGGTAAAATTGTAGATTATTTTGCTCCCAATTATGATGTCATCGCTAGATTCCAAGGCGGACCTAATGCTGGGCACACCTTATATGTGAATGGCACTAAAATGGTATTGCATCAAATACCTTCTGGTATTTTTCATCAGGATAAAATCAACATTATTGGAAATGGTGTTGTATTGGATCCAGTTACGCTAAAGAAAGAATGTGATGCAGTAGCTACTATGGGTGTGGATGTAAAAAAGAATTTATTTATTTCTGAGCGCACCAATATTATTATCCCATCTCATAGAGCATTGGATAAAGCATCTGAATTATCTAAAGGCGAAGCCAAAATTGGTTCTACATTAAAAGGTATTGGTCCAGCTTATATGGATAAAACTGGTAGAAACGCTTTGAGAGTAGGTGACTTATTAGATAAGAAATTCATTAGCAAATACATTGCCTTAAGAATGAAGCATCAAAAGATTTTGGATAGCTACAATTTTAATGAAGATATTTCTGAAATGGAATCCGAGTTTTTTGAAGCAATAGAATTCTTAAAGACTTTAAATATTATCAACTGCGAGTACTTTATCAATGAGCAAATCTCCAAAGGTAAAAAAGTATTAGCTGAAGGCGCACAAGGTTCTATGTTGGATATTGATTTTGGAACCTTCCCATTTGTAACTTCCTCCAATACTATTTCTGCGGGTGTTTGTACTGGCTTAGGAATTTCTCCTAAACAAATTGGTGAAGTATTTGGTATAACTAAAGCCTATTGCACAAGAGTGGGTAGCGGACCCTTCCCTACTGAACTGTTTGACGAAAAAGGAGAAGAATTAAGAAAAATCGGATCTGAATTCGGTGCAACAACAGGAAGGCCTCGTCGTTGTGGTTGGATTGACTTGGTAGCTTTGAAATATACCTGTATGATTAATGGTGTAACACAAATTATCATGACCAAGGCGGATATATTGGATTCATTCAAAGAATTAGAATTAGGTATTGCTTATGAAATGGAAGGCAAACAAATAGATTTTGTTCCTTTTCAACTAGTTGGCACACCTGTTAAACCTATTTGGAAAAAAATGGAGGGCTGGAATATAGATTCAAGTAAAATGAAAAATGCTTCTGAAGTTCCTAGCACCATGAAAACATATATTGAATTTATTAATAGCTACCTAGGGGTTGACGTAAAATACGTTTCGAATGGACCTGGTAGAGACCAAATTATACACTTATAATTTGATAAAAAAAAGAGTACTTTTTTTTGGTAAATAAAGAAATGATTTGAAATTTTACGTTGTAATTTTGTAATACCTATGGCAGTAAAAACAGAAAAAGCAAAAAAGTCCGCAACAAAGAAATCAAATTTTGATGCAGCGGAAAAAGTGAGCAAAACAGCTTCTAAGAAAAAAGTATTGGACGATGATGATGACTTAGAAGATGAAGACGAGATGGATGATGATTGGGGAAAAGCAGACGAAGAAGAGGATAGCTGGGATCCTGATTTTGACGAATTTGATATCCCAAAAAGCAAAACTCCAAAGAAAGCTGGTAAAGGAAAAAAAGGTAAGGAAGAAGACGACGATCTTGGTTTAGATGATGATCTAAGCTTGGATGACGATGATTTATTTGGAGATAAAGAAGATGATTTTGAAGACGACTATTAATTATCTATAGCAAACAAAGCATTCAAAGAGGCCTGTAAAATTTCATTTTTACGGGCCTCAAATTTTTCCAGCATACCCTTTGGTAATTTTAATTCATAAGATTTGCCAGATGCCAATAACTTTTCTATCCCTGGATTATTTTCTTGTAAGAATTGTAAATTGATTGAAAGCATTTTAGCAATAATGGCTAATTGATACCTTCCGCTAATGATTACAACATCAAAACTTTCATTGGATGTGTTTCTATCAGTTTTCTTCATCTTCATCAAAGATGATCTTACTTGATTTGATTCATATTGTTCCGTTTCAAAAATATATTGAGTTGCAATAAATTTCTTTACATGATTTCTTGTTTCTAAAGGCAAGTCATATTGTATGATCCAGAAATCTTTGGTTCCCTTTTTTTTGATGGCTTGTCGAACCCTACCTGCCCCTCCATTATAGGCGGCTACCACTAATAACCAATCACCAAACTCAGCAAAGGATTCCCTCAATATCGTTGCAGCTGCTTGGGTACTCTTTTCATAATCCATTCTTTCATCCACCGGAGTTAATTTTAAACCCAACCGCTTAGCTTCCTCAGGCATAATTTGCCATGGACCCGCAGCTCCTGCCCAGGAAACTACTTCTGCATTTAAACTACTTTCTATCACACTTAAGTACTTTAAAGTAGTGGGCACTCCATTAGCAATCAATATTTGATCGTATAAATTAAAATAAGGTTTAGCCCATGTTTTCATTTTTTGCAAACTTGGACCTTGTTTCTCTAAATAAGATTGTATAAAACTAACTGCCTTAGGATTTAATTGGTATTGTGTAGCATTAGCTTGTGTGTCTGCTTTAACCACTGTAAATAAACTAGAAAAGCCTACTCTGTCTCCATTGGCTTCTTGAGCATACCCATTAAGGGTAATTAATGAGGTGAGTAAAAAAGATAGTATATACATCCTGATTCGATTCATCATACACTCATCATTTTTTTTGAAAATTGTAATAATGCCGTTTCATTAAATGATTGACTCATTACTTGCAAGCCAAAAGGCATTCCATTACTGTGTTTAAATAAAGGAATGGAAATAGCTGGTATCCCTACTAGATTGGCGTACACTGTATAAATATCTGCCAAGAACATTTCTGTTGCAGAATGTTGATGTCTTCCTAATTCAAATGCGGTAGAAGGAACAGTAGGTGATACTATGATATCATACTGACTGAATAAACGATTGGTTAAGTCTACGAGTTGTTGTCTTACTTGTTGCGCCTTTGTAAAATAGGCATCAAAATAACCTGCACTCAAAACAAAACTGCCTAATAAAATTCTTCTTTGTACTTCTTCACCAAATCCCTCTGTTCTACTCAACTTATATAGTTCAGTTAAATCATCCAATGGCTTTGATGTTCTATGTCCAAAGCGAATTCCATCAAATCTGGATAAATTACTACTTGCTTCTGCGGTGGTTAATACATAATAAGTGGGAACCAAATAAGGGAGTAAAGAAAAATCAACCGCTTCAACCATATATCCTTTTGCACTTAATTCATCTAAATAAGCTTCGGTTTGTTGCTTGATTTCTGGATCCAAACCTGGATGCGATAAGGTCTCTTTAAAATAAGCCACTTTTGTAGGAGTCCCTTCTGAATGAATGGTTTTTGAAAAACTGGGTACTGGTTTATCAGATACCGTACTATCAAAATTGTCTGCACCAGCAATGACTTCTAATACCAAAGCAGCGTCTTCAATATTGCTAGAGAATATACCAATCTGATCAAAAGAAGAAGCATAGGCAATTAAACCATATCTAGAAATCATTCCATAGCTAGGTTTTAATCCAACTACTCCACAAAAAGCTGCCGGCTGTCTTACAGATCCTCCCGTATCAGAACCCAAGCTTAGCATACATAAACCTGCTTGCACAGCCACCGCAGATCCACCAGAGGAACCTCCAGGAACCAAATCTGTATTCATTGCATTTTTTACAGGACCATAGGCTGAATTTTCATTGCTGCTCCCCATCGCAAATTCATCACAATTTTGACGACCTATAATAATTGCACCTTCTGCTAATAATTTTTCAATAGCCGTTGCAGAATAAATAGCAGTATAATTTTCTAAGATATGGGATGCGGCACTTACTTGATGATCTTTATAGCAAAGCACATCTTTGATGCCAATAACCACACCATGAAGTTTACCCACTAATTGATTTTTTTGGGAAACTTGATCTAATGTTTTGGCACGTGCTAATGCATCCTCTGCAAATACCTCTATAAATGCATTGAGATCTTGATGCTTGTTAATTTGATCCAGATAATATTGTACGGCTTGAACACAGCTTTGTTCACCAGCTAAAAGTGCAGCTTGGTATTCATTAATGTTTTTGAAAAGAAACAAAGCCTAAATTTTTAAGCAGACTTCTCGTCTTTTTCTTTAATGCCGTCTTCGATTTCTTTTTTTACGTTATTTTTTGCATCGTTGAATTCGCGAATACCCTTGCCTAATCCTTTCATGAATTCAGGTATTTTTCTTCCACCGAACATTACTAAAATAACAACACCAATAATTAATAATTCTTGAAATCCTAAGTTGCCCATGGTTATAAATTTAGAATATTAAAGGTACGGTAAATCGGTAATTAAAAGACAAAAAAAAGCAACCTCGAAGGGTTGCTTTGTATAGAAATTCTTTGTGTACTAGAATCTTTTTTCCTTAATACGAGCACTTTTACCACTTCTTTCTCTTAAGTAGTACAATTTAGCACGACGTACTTTACCAGATTTGTTCAATACGATTGAATCAATGTTTGGTGATAAGAATGGGAACAAACGCTCCACACCTACACCATCAGAGATTTTACGAACAGTAAAAGAAGCTGTAGCGCCATTTCCTTGTGATTTGATGACATCACCACGGAAAGACTGGATACGCTCTTTACCACCCTCTACAATCTTGTAGTTTACGGTAATATTATCACCAGCTTTGAAGGCTGGGTACTCTTTTTTTGCTGTCAATTGCTCGTGTACAAACTTTACTGCTGCGCTCATAATTCTTGTTTTTTGCGGACGGCAAAGGTAGGGTTACCCTTGCTATTATCCAAATTATTTGATCCAAATATTAAATTCAGGGCTTTCCAGAGCCATTTTAGACTATCTAGCGATGTTTACAGCACGTTTTTCACGGATAACGGTCACTTTGATCTGTCCAGGATAGGTCATTTCGGTCTGAATTTTCTGAGCAATTTCGAAGCTTAATTGGTCAGATGACTGATCTGTTACTTTTTCAGCCTCAACAATCACCCTTAATTCTCTACCAGCTTGAATCGCATAGGCTTTTTCCACCCCTTGATAATTCATTGCCAAATTCTCTAAGTCCTTGATTCTCTGAATATATTGTTGCATGATTTCTCTTCTAGCACCTGGTCTAGCACCGCTGATCGCGTCACAAGCCTGGATGATTGGAGAAATGACATATTGCATTTCCATTTCGTCGTGGTGGGCACCAATTGCATTCACCACCGCAGGGTTCTCCCCGTATTTCTCTGCCAACTTAGCCCCTAATAATGCGTGGCTTAATTCAGTCTCCTCATCTGGTACCTTACCAATATCATGTAACAAACCTGCTCTCTTAGCCAATTTAGGATTCAAGCCTAATTCTGCTGCCATGATACCACACAAATTAGCGGTTTCTCTAGAGTGCATTAATAAGTTCTGTCCATAAGAAGATCTGAATCTCATTTTACCGATGATTCTAATCAATTCTTTATGTAAACCATGAATTCCTAATTCAATCACTGTTCTTTCACCGATCTCTGCAATTTGCTCTTCTAATTGACGTCTTGTTTTTTCTACCACTTCCTCAATTCTTGCAGGGTGAATACGGCCATCTGCTACTAATCTTTGTAAACTCAATCTTGCGATCTCACGACGCAATGGATCAAATGAAGATAATAAAATAGCTTCCGGTGTATCGTCCACAATTAAGTCAACTCCTGTAGCTGCTTCAATGGCACGGATATTTCTACCCTCTCTACCAATGATTTGACCTTTCATTTCATCAGACTCTAAATTGAATACAGTCACTGTATTTTCAATAGCTACTTCAGCTGCTGTTCTTTGAATAGATTGGATGATGATCTTACGTGCTTCCTTATTGGCTTTTTGCTTTGCTTCTTCAATAATATCCTGTTGTAAAGCAAGGGCCTGGCTTTGAGCCTCGTTCTTTAAGCTTTCAATTAATTGTTGCTTCGCGTCTTCAGCACTTAGATTCGCAATTTTTTCTAATCTACGAATATGCTCTTCTTGATGCTTTTCTAATTCAGTTCGCTTAAGATTCACAACATCAATCTCACGATTTAATTTTTCTTTGATAACATCGTTGTCTTTGATTTGTTTTTCTAAGGCAACTGTCTTCTGATTGATGTTTAGTTCGTTTTGCTTGATGCGATTTTCAGCTTCACTAATTTTTTTATTTCGTTCTAAGATTTCTCTTTCGTGATCGGCTTTTAATTGAACAAAACGCTCTTTGGCTTCTAATTGCTTCTCCTTTTTAATAGTCTCCGCTCTTAGTTCAGCTTCTTTTAGAATATTTGCTGCTTGTGCCTCTGCTTCTTCTACTTGTTTCTTAGTATTTCTGGCAAAAACCAATTTGCCTACTATGAGTCCTCCAACCAAAGAGGATGCTCCTATGATGATAAATAATATTGATTGGTCCATTGTTAAAGTCTTGATGTTTTAAAAAATACATACTGCCCCTTTTCGTGACGGGAACGAAGATAATCAATTAATAATCAAATTGTAAAGACGGAAGGGATTAAGTACCAGAAATGGCCCTTTCAATGCTATTTTTTAACGTTTCTATCTGATTTTGAACGTTTTCTAGCTCATATAGATTCTGTCCAGACTGTTGTTGTTCGGTGGCAAACCATAAAAGCACCATAGAAATATAGTCTTGCATGTCTTTTCCGGCATAAGCTCCTTTAAATTCAACCATTTTTTGGTTGATAATGGCTGCCGTCTTTCTCACCGCTTCCTCATCTTTTGGTGCCACTTTTACCCTGTAGGTTCTATCGGCGATGGTGATATTTACCGGAATCATTTCTTCTTGACTAGACATGGCAGGGTTATTAAGGATTTAGATTTTGAATCGAATGATCAATTTCTTTAATATATTGATCTATCTGCTTCATTAATTTTGCTTTGTCAGCTGGATCCATATTGGTTTGGTGCAAACTTGCAGCAGCCAATTTGGTTTCTACCTCTTTTAATTGATCCCTGAGTTTTTGTTCTTGCTGCTCGGCTTGTCCCATTTTTGATTTCAATTGCTGATTTTCTTTTTCAAGCGCTGCATAGTTTTTTAATAAAACCTGAAGTTTTTCCTGAAGTGCTTGTAAAGATGTTTGCAAATTAATCATGTAATAAAATTGGGATTATTTTCTGATTTCCGCTTGGATATTTTTTTCAAATTGTCCTACAAGCTTTTTCATCATACCATCTATTTCGGTATCCGTTAATGTTTTATCTGATGCATTGAATACAAAGTTGATGGCTACTGATTTTTTCTGATGTCCTAATTTATCACTTTCAAATACATCAAAAACTCTTGTTGTAGATAAAGCATTTAATTGAGCTGCTTGAATACATGCTTCAATGGCTTCATAAGTGATTGACTGAGGCAATACCAATGCCAAATCTCTTTCTACAGAAGGATATTTAGACACTTCTTGGTAAACCACTTTATGTTGTTGATATTGATCTAATAAAACTGCCAAATCAAATTGAATATATACAACGCCTTGTTTGATATCAAAAGCTTGTAATTTTTTATTACCCACTACTTCAATAGTACCTAGTATTTTCTTTTGATACATTATTTGAACAGAAGATCCCTTTGTTTGATAACTTATTTCATCAAATCCAGTGATTTTCAAAATCGCTTCTGCAATTCCTTTAGCCACAAAAAAATCTTGGGTGACACCTTTTTCTCTCCATCCATCTTCATGTTGCTTTCCAGAAAGATACATTGCCAATTGCTCTCCTTCATGGTATTTACCAGAGGCATTAACAGTATACACTTTACCCATTTCAAAGAAAGAGATCTGTTGATTTCTTCTGTTAATATTATAAGCCACTGCTTCTAATCCAGTCTCTAACATAGAAGGTCTCATCACATCCAAATCTGCGCTCAAATTATTCAACATCTTTACAGCATGTTGTAAACTTTCTTCTGAAAAGTATTTGCTATTCGTAATTGAATTCGTTAAAATTTCAGTGAAGCCCTTTCCCACCAAATATTGTGCAATTTTATCTTTGAACTTTTCTTTTTGCTCCAATGGATCAATAGATGGACTCATGGTAATCACACTTGGAATAGCAATATTGTCTAAACCATCTATTCTCAAAACCTCTTCAACAATATCTGCAGGTAAACTAATATCAGGCTTATGATATGGCACAGCTACTTCAATACGATCATCAGTTTGTTGAAGCAATTCAAATCCTAAACTTTTTAAAATAGTAATTACTTTTTCAGTAGGATAAACCTTACCGCTTAATTTTTTCAAATACGCTAAAGGCAATACCACTTTGGTTTTGGTGGCAGGATGGGGATATACGTCTACTACTTTTCCAGTTTTCCCACCTGCGATTTCTTGAATCATTAATGCAGCTCTTTCTAATACTTTCACTGTATTATCAATATCCACTCCTTTTTCAAAACGCGTTGCTGCATCTGTTCTTAAACCATGGTGAACAGAAGTTTTACGAATACTCACATTATTAAACCATGCGCTTTCCAAGAAAATAGAAGTAGTAGCATCTTTCACTCCACTATTCAATCCTCCAAACACCCCTGCAATACACATAGGCTTCTCCGTATCACTGATCATTAAATCTGAAGCAGTTAATTTTCTTTCTGTACCATCTAAACTAATAAAACTTGTTCCAGCAGGATACGTCTTTACTACAACATGTTGGTCTTTGATCACTGATGCATCAAAAGCATGCAATGGTTGACCGGTTTCATGTAAAATATAATTGGTGATGTCTACAATATTATTAATAGATCTTAATCCGATAGATTGTAATTTATTTTTTAACCATGCTGGCGATGCTTTCACTTGAACACCTTCAATCACCACTCCTGCATATCTTGCACATGCTTTCTGATCTTCGATAGTTACTTGATACGTTGGAACTGCCTGATCAATGTTCAATGTCTTGCCATAAGGGCTTTTAGCACTTACTGGGGTTTCATGATAAGATAAATATGCACAAACATCTTTAGCAACACCATAATGACTCATGGCATCCATTCTATTCGGTGTTAAACCAATTTCATAAATCCAATCTTCATAATAATCAAACAAACTTGCTACAGGAGTGCCCACTTTTATAGACGCATCCAATATCATAATACCATCATGGTTATCACTCAATCCAATTTCATCTTCTGCACAAATCATTCCTTCTGATGCTTCTCCTCTGATTTTTGCCAATTTCATGGTTAAAGGCGCACCATTTTTTGGATAAATAGTTGTACCAATCGTTGCCACTACTACTTTTTGTCCAACGGCTACATTCGATGCACCACAAACAATATTCAATGGTGTATCTGTCCCAACATGAACCTTGGTGATTTTTAGTTTATCTGCATTAGGATGTTGAACTGCTTCTAATACTTCTCCCACTACTAATCCTGCAAGCCCTCCTTTGTAATTCTCATATTTTTCTAAAGATTCTACTTCCAATCCAATTGAAGTCAATATCGTGGATAATTTTTCAGGACTTATGGTCTGCGGTAGGTATTCACTCAGCCAATGGTAACTTATGGTCATGTTGTAGCTTTAAAGTATGGCTTCAAAAATACTAAATTTTAACCTAAAAAAAGGTGCAATACCTGTTAATAAGTCCAAAATTGCTGTGAATTACTATCGATGTTCCACTGTGAAAAACAACATTTACACCAAAACAAGGAAGTCTAAGTTTGCTGGGTTAAATTCGCAATAAGAAAACAGTGAACTAGATATGCCGCTTCCAAATATAAATACCAATAGAAGTATTAGAAAAAAAAGTCCTTCTGCCGAAATCAGTACTATGATGTATGGCAAGATTCCACCTCAAGCTAGGGAATTGGAAGAAGCGGTTTTGGGAGCTATTCTTTTGGAAAAAAGTGCTTTTGATACTGTTACAGAAGTATTAAAACCAGAATGTTTTTATGTTGAAGCACATCAAATGATTTTCCAAACCATGCAACAATTGCAATTGGATAATCAGCCTATTGACATGTTGACTGTGGTGGAAGCATTAAAGAAAAGAGAGCAATTAGATTTAATTGGAGGCGCTTACTATATTTCTAAATTAACCAATGTTGTTGTTTCTACTGCCAATATTGAAGCACACGCTAGAATTGTATTACAAAAATTTATTCAAAGAGAACTCATTAGAATTAGTGGCGAGGTAATTGCTAATGCATACGAAGATAGTACGGATGTGTTTGATCTATTAGATGATAGTGAAACGAAGATGTTCAATATCACTAATAACTATTTAAAAAAGAATTTCGTTGACATTGGAGATGCACTTGCTAGAGCTGTTAATAGAATTGATGAACTCAGAAAACAAAAAGATGAGATTTCTGGTGTGCCAAGTGGTTTCACTAGTTTAGATAGAATCACTTTTGGATGGCAACCTACCGATTTAATTATTTTAGCAGCTAGACCTTCTGTGGGTAAAACTGCCTTTGCATTGAACTTAGCTAGAAACGCCGCTTTACATCCTACCAAACCACAGGCTGTTGGATTTTTTAGTTTGGAAATGAGTGCTGCACAATTGGTACAAAGAATTTTAAGTGCTGAGAGTGAAATTAAAATGGAAAAAATTTCTAGAGGTAAACTAGAAGAACATGAATACCAACAATTACATAGTAAGGGTATTAAAAAATTAGAGACTGCTCCCATTTATATCGACGATACTGCAGCTTTAAATATTTTTGAATTTAGAGCGAAGGCAAGAAGATTGGTGAATAAGCATCAGGTTAAAATGATTATTATTGACTACTTACAATTAATGAGTGGTTCAGGAGACAGAAATAGTAATCGTGAACAAGAGATCAGTAATATCTCTCGAAGTTTAAAAGCATTAGCAAAAGAGTTACAAATTCCAATTATCGCTTTATCTCAATTGAGTCGTGCTGTGGAAACTAGAAAAGAAAGTAAGATGCCTCAATTGAGCGACTTACGTGAATCTGGTGCCATTGAACAAGATGCGGATATGGTTATGTTTATATACAGACCAGAATACTATGAAGTAATGAGCAACGAAATGGGAGAAAGTACACAAGGTGAAACCCATATTAGAATTGCGAAGCATAGAAATGGATCTTTGGATATTGTTAAATTAAGAGCAAGATTAGATATACAAAGATTTGAAGACTGGGACGGTGATAGTGGTGGTGGCATTCCTGGATTAGGAAGCAATTACAAGCCTATCACTCCAGGACTTGGTGGAGGTGATAATGACGGAGGAAGATTTTTCATTCAAGGAAGCAAGATGAATGGCGGATCATTTGATGATGGCATTGATGATGACGCTTCACCATTTTAATTTCTAGTCAAGATGTCTGCACCTTATTTTTACGAACCTCAAATTAATCTAGGCGCCACCAGTTTTACTTGTAGTGAAGAAACCAGCAAACACTGTGTACAGGTGCTGCGCATGCAGGGAGGCGATGCAATACAAATTACCAATGGTATGGGTGGTGTTTTTGAGGCAACCATTGTAGAAGCGCATAAAAAAAATACGACTGTTCAAATTATTAAAGAACATGCTGTAGCTAGCGCTTCTCAAAAAATAATTTTAGGGATTTCTATTTTAAAAAATGCAGTGAGATTAGAATGGCTTTTTGAAAAAGCAACTGAAATGGGTGTGCATACTATTGTTCCATTATTGTGCGAACGCACCATTCACGAAAGGTTTAAATCAGATAGAATGAATAATATTATTCAATCTGCCATGATTCAAAGTCAACAAGCTTGGCTACCCTACTTATCAGAACCCATTCCTTACAAAGAGTTCATCCATCAATACAATGCTACAGATAAATATATTGCACATTGTGAACCAACTGTAAAAACATCTATCAAAGACCTACCCCAAAGTAAAGAGTTGATGATTGCCATTGGACCTGAAGGCGACTTTACTATGCAAGAAATTGAGATGGCCATGCAAGCACAATTTCAACCCATTGGATTAGGCCCAACTAGATTAAGAACAGAAACCGCTGGATTATTTGCCTTAAGTGTATTAAAAACATTTTAGTTTTGTTATTATGAGAATTGTAGAAGTCAATAACCCTAATTTAGATAAAGCTTTTTGTCAAGTCAATGCAGACTTAAACAAATTCAATCCTCATTACATTCGACCATTAGACAACGAAGTATTACAAGTATTTGATCCTACAAAAAATAAATTATTTAAAGAAGGAAATGCAAAGCGCTGGTTGTTGCAATCTGATGAGGGCAAGTGGATTGGAAGAGTTGCAGCATTTTACTACCCAAAGTATAAAAACAAAGGAACAGAATACGCTACAGGTTGTGTTGGTTTTTTTGACTGTATAAACGATATCAAAGCAACCACTTTATTATTGGATACTGCTAAAGCTTGGTTGATGGAAAATGGGATGGAAGCTATGGATGGTCCTGTGAATTTTGGAGATAGAGATAAATGGTGGGGATTAATGATTGATGGTTTTGACAGAGAACCCATGTATGGCATGTCATTTAACCCTTCTTACTATCAAACCTTATTAGAAGAGTATGGTTTTAAGAATTATTACAATCAATACTATTATAAACTCAATGTATTTGATGAGTTGCCACCTAGATTCAAAGAGCGTTATGACAAATTCAACGCAAAACCAGAATATCAAGCAAGGCATTTGGATAAAAAACATTTAGCAAAATATGCGCAAGACTTTGTAACTATTTACAACGAAGCTTGGGCGCAACATGGCGAAGCAAAAGCGATTACACATGAACAAATTATGAAACTATTTAAAACACTCAGCCCAGTGATGGATGAAAGAGTGATATGGTTTGCATACTACAAAGAAGATCCTATTGCGATGTTTATCAATATTCCAGATGTGAATCAATATTTCAAACATTTTGATGGCCAATTAGGACTGCTTCAAAAAATTCATTTACTATGGATGAAATGGCGCAAACAAAATACTAGACTAACAGGTTTGGCATTTGGTGTAGTGCCTAAATACCAATCTTTAGGGGTGGATAGCTTCTTGATCTATTCCAGTGCTTTATTGTTGTATAAAATCAAGTCTTATCATCAATATGAAATGGGATGGGCTGCAGACTGGAATCCAAAAATGGTAAATATTTATAAAAGCTTAGGTGCACAACCCAGTAGACAGATGGTTACATATAGGTACATTTTCAATGAAAATCAACACCCTTTTGAGCGCCATCCAGAAATGGACTACAGTGCCAAATAATTAGTATATTGCGCGTCAAGTATGGAAAATTTTGTTGTTTCAGCTAGGAAATATAGGCCCCAAAACTTTAATACAGTGGTGGGACAGGCACATATTACCACTACCCTAAAGAATGCCATACTCAACAACCATTTAGCACATGCTTTTTTATTTTGTGGTCCAAGAGGTGTAGGCAAAACTACCTGTGCAAGAATTTTAGCAAAGACCATTAACTGTACTCAAATCACCAAAGAAGGGGAAGCATGTAATACTTGCGAGAGCTGTGTATCTTTTGAGAAAGGTGCTAGCATGAATATCCACGAATTAGATGCTGCTAGCAATAACTCTGTTGATGATATTAGAGCTTTGGTTGAGCAAGTAAGATTTGCTCCTCAAGCAGGAAAATACAAAGTATATATTGTGGACGAGGTACACATGTTAAGTGCAAGTGCATTTAATGCATTCTTGAAGACCTTAGAAGAACCTCCACCTTATGCCATTTTTATCTTAGCGACTACTGAAAAACATAAAATTCTTCCTACCATTTTAAGTAGATGTCAAATTTTTGATTTTAAAAGAATCACCAATAATGACACAGTAGTGCATTTAGAAGAAATTGTAGAAAAAGAACATATCAAAGCAGAAAAAAATGCATTACAATTAATCGCTCAAAAAAGCGAGGGTTGTATGCGCGACGCTTTAAGTATTTTAGACAAGATTGTAAGCTTTTCAAATGGCGCTTTAACATATACCAACACTTTAGAGCATTTAAATATTTTAGACGAAGCCTATTTCTTCAAACTATTAGATTACTTAACAGCACAGGATTTAACCAATGCAATGCTCTTGTATGATGAAATCAATCAAAAAGGATTTGAAGGAGATACGGTACTATATGGATTTGCAGGCTTTATAAGAAACTTATTAGTTTGTAAAGACAAAGCCAGCGCTCACCTATTAGAATCTATTGAGGGATGGAGAGAGCAATATGCTAGTACAGCCCAAAAAGTGAATACTTCTTATTTAGTAAGTGCATTAAATATTTTAAATGAGTCCGAGATTCAATTTAAAATGGCTAGAAATAAAAGGTTACATGTTGAACTAGCATTGATTAAGTTGAACTTTTTACAACAAGCATTATCATTGAGTATGGAAGATGGCCAACTAGTAAAAAAAAAATTAGTTGACGTACACTATCCTATCAAGACCAAAAAAATTATTCCTTTAAGTAATATTGTTGTTTCCAAAGAAGCCAAATTAGTTATTGAAACTGCTGTAGATATTCCTGTAAAGAAGCAAGCGTCTCCTACTGCTAAAGCAGCAGAGCCAATGAATCAAATGGTTGCTGAATCTACACCAGCAAAAGATACCAAATCTATTACGAGTCTTCCAGTAGATCAAAATGGCAATAAGAAAAACTTATTAGCAGCACTGCAAGAAAAATACGGAAGTCAATACCAAATTGAAGAAGTCAAAGAATCCAAACCATTGGACATCGAAACCTTACAAGCCGTTTGGAATGAATACACTGCTTATTTAGAAACCACTACCAAGCATTCTTCTGCAGGTACTTTTAAGTTAGCTGAATTACAAATAGAAGATCCTATTCATTTTACTGTAACAGTGCCAGCATTGGTGGCACAAAAATTTGTAGAGCAGGAAAGAATGAGTGTAATGGAAAAAATATGGGATCGTTTTCAAAATAGAGCCATTCAATTTAGCATCTTAGTTGCTGCAGGCGAAAAAGAAGACGTGCCTTTACATTTAAGATTGAACAGCAAGCAAAAATTTGAAAGAATTGCGGAACAATATCCCTTGGTGAAAGAATTAAAGGATCGTTTAAATCTAGAAGTATACTTCTAATTTAATTTCACTTTTTTATATCCATTCTTTTGTAAATACTGAAAAACTTTTTGACGGTGATCCCCTTGAATAATGATTTCACCATCTTTTACTGAACCTCCAGTGCCACAATGATTTTTTAAGGACTTACCTAAAACATTCATGTCCTCTTCTGCACCCACAAATCCATACACTATAGTAACAGTTTTACCGGCTCTATGTTTGGTTTCTAAAATAACGCTTAATACTTGGTCTGCAGGAGCCAAAGTTTCGATATTTTCTTCTTCTACTTCTATTTTAAAGTTTGGATCCGTACTATATACCATGGGACTTGATGTCCCTTTGTTTTTCTTACTCATACAATTTAACTTATTCTGACACTAAGAATTTCAATCCCTTTTTTAGAAATTTCTAACAATAAGGTGAGGCTGTATTTATTTTTCGATGAAATTAATTTACCTGTGACATAAATAGTGTTTCCCAATTTACGTTCTGCTGTTTTCTCAAAACCAATAATATTTTGTTGATTAAAAAATGCTTGTAATTGCTCATTCGCAGCATTTGCACTTAGTTGTTTTTGATTGATTTGCTGTATAATATTTACTTCTACTTGTTGACCCCAATAAGGTAAGAGATTATTAAAACTGGCTGTTTGTAAAATTTGCACGAGGTTTTCAGTATCATTTTGAGCAAAAAGACTACTAAATGAAAATAAAAAAGAAATTATCAGTAGGTATTTACGAAATAGCTGCATTTTATAGGTATTATAAGGGCTTAAAGTTTGAAATGTGCTTACTCTTTTGGACCTTTGAGGTACAAATTAAAGATTTTATGTCGAAAAAAGTAATATTAGTCATCATGGATGGTTGGGGCTTGGGACAGGTTTCAAAAGCAGATGCGATTCAGAATGCAAGCGTTCCTTTTGTAAGTAGTCTATATAATCAATATCCTCATAGCACTTTGGTTACCTGCGGGGAGCAAGTAGGTTTACCTGATGGTCAAATGGGTAATAGCGAAGTGGGCCACTTGAATTTAGGAGCAGGTAGAATTGTATACCAAGAATTGCAAAGAATTAATGTGGCTATTAGAGAAGGTGAATTGGCATCCAACCCTACCTTGCTGGCTTCTATTCAATATGCCAAGGAAAATAATAAGCCTTTACATTTGTTAGGCTTAGTAAGTGATGGTGGTGTTCATGCACATACGAGTCACTTAAAAGCAATCTGTGCAATATGCAAAGCAGAGGGTTTAGAAAAAGTATTTATTCACGCTTTTACAGATGGAAGAGACACCGATCCTAAAAGTGGATTGACTTTTGTGACAGATGTAGAAAAAGCCTTAGCTGGATCAGTAGGCAAAATAGCTACTGTGAGTGGAAGATATTATGCAATGGATAGAGATAAGCGTTGGGAAAGAGTTCAATTAGCATATGATGCTTTAGTGAACGGTATTGGAGAAACGGCTACTAGTGCTTCAGCGGCTATTGAATCGAACTATGCAAAAAATATCACAGATGAGTTTATCAAGCCTACCGTTTTAGTAGAAAACGGATCACCTATTGCAACCATCGAAGCAGGCGATGCAGTATTGTGTTTCAATTTTAGAACAGATCGATGTAGAGAAATTACAGAAGTATTGACGCAGAAAGATTTTCATGAGTTTAATATGAAAAAGCTTTCTTTACACTATACCACCATTACCAAATATGACGAAACATTTCAAAATGTTCATGTGATTTTTGAAAATGATAATCTTGTGAATACATTAGGTGAAGTGTTAGCAGCTAATCATAAAAAACAAATCAGAATTGCTGAAACAGAAAAGTACCCTCATGTTACTTTCTTCTTTAGTGGTGGTAGAGAAGTTCCCTTTGAAGGTGAATCAAGAATCATGGCCGCTTCTCCAAAAGTAGCTACCTATGATTTACAACCAGAAATGAGCGCAGCAGAATTAACCGATAAATTATTGCCAGAAATTAATGCAAGTACTGCAGACTTTATATGCTTGAATTATGCCAACGCAGACATGGTCGGTCATACAGGTATTTTTAGTGCAGTCGTAAAAGCTGTTGAAACAGTAGATAGCTGTGTTGAAAAAATTGTAACTGCTGGATTAGCTAATGGATATACTATCTTCCTAACCGCAGATCATGGTAATGCAGATTTTATGATCAACGAGGATGGAAGCCCCAATACTGCACATACCCTCAACTTAGTTCCATTGTTCGTCATTGATAAGGAGTGGAAGGGCACTGTGAAAGCAGGTAAACTTGGAGATATTGCTCCAAGTATATTAAAAATGATGGATATTGCAATACCAAAAGAGATGACAGGAGAAGTACTCATTTAAAGTACTACCAATACATGAAAATAACCAAAGCCACTTATTTAATATCTAGTCCTAGTTTTGACCTTTGTCCAAAACTACAGGCTCCAGAATATGCATTCATAGGAAGAAGTAATGTTGGTAAATCCTCTATCATTAATGCCATTGTGCAACAAAAAAATTTGGCTAAAACATCGGGGACTCCTGGAAAAACACAATTAATCAATCACTTCGAAGTTATAAGCAATAGTGGTGTTAAAGGCCCTTCTGATAAATGGTATATTGTAGATTTACCAGGATATGGCTTCGCAAAAGTTTCTCAAAGCAGCAGAAGAAGATGGGAGCAAATGATTGAGAACTATTTAAGAAAACGCCCCAATTTATGTAGGGTTTTTGTATTAATTGATAGCAGGCATGCTCCTCAAAAAATTGATCTTGAATTTATAGAACAGATGTATCAATGGGAAATACCTATAACTTTAATTTTCACTAAATCTGATAAAGAAAAGCCAGGCGTAGTGGCACGCAACGTAAAAGCCATGTTGGATACTTTAAAGGAGCATTTCCCATTCCTACCTGAAGCTTTTGTAACAAGTGCAGAAAAGAAAGAAGGCGTGGCAGAAGTAATTGCCTGCTTAGACAGATACAATCAATTATATAAAGACGAGACTGAAAACAAATAATGCTAAATAGCATTAGATTCAACCAACATTTTATGAAAATACTTTTTAAATATATTAGGCCTTACAGGCCATTGGTTTTATTGGCATTTGTATTAGCTGCCATTAATCAAACCTTCTCTTTATTTGATCCAATGATTTTTGGTAAATTAATTGATCAGTTTGCTAAAAGTCCTTTTATGGATGCCAATGGCAATGCTAGAGATGAAGCAGCTTTTTTAAAGGGCGTGGGCAATATGCTATTATTATTGGTAGGCACTGCCATGGTCAGTAGAATCGCAAAGGCATTTCAAGACTATGTAGTGAATGTAATTATTCAAAAGTTTGGGGCTGCCTTATTTACAGATGGATTAAAACATTCCATGCAATTACCTTATCAGGCTTTTGAAGATCAAAGAAGTGGTGAAACCCTATCTATCTTAACAAAAGCGAGAACTGATTGTGAAAAATTCATTAGCTATGTGGTGAATGTCTTGTTTGGCATCATCGTGAGTGTAGTATTTGTGAGTATCTACGCTACTAGATTACATTGGTCCATTATACCTATCTATATTGGGGGTGCAAGTATGATTGCTTATGTAACCAATTTATTAAGCAAGAAGATTAAATCTATTCAAAAAAATATTGTCAAGGAAACCACTACCCTAGCAGGAACTACCACAGAAAGCTTAAGAAATATAGAGTTAGTGAAAAGCCTAGGATTAACTACACAAGAAATTAATAGATTAAATAACAATACTTATAAAATTCTTGCATTAGAATTAAAGAAGGTTAAAAATATTCGTTCCCTAAGTTTTATTCAAGGAACTATGGTGAATGCACTTAGACAAGTGATCACATTTACCTTAATGTGGTTAATTTTTAAAGAGATATTAACGGTAGGTCAATTAATATCCTTGCAATTTTATAGCTTCTTTATATTTGGACCCTTGCAAGAAATTGGCAGCATCATCATGAGCTATAGAGAAACAGAAGCTTCATTACAAAATTTTGAAGCCTTGATGAATAAGCCAACTGAACAAACACCTTCTAACCCAACCAATGTAGGTGCTATAGAACAATTGGCATTTGAAAATGTAGGCTTTCAACATCAAACTGCTAATTTCAAAGCGATTGATAATATCAATTTTATTGCTAAAAAAGGAGAGACAGTGGCATTTGTTGGACCTTCCGGTGCAGGAAAGAGTACATTGGTAAAACTATTAGTAGGGTTATATACCAATCAAGAAGGATCGATATTGGTGAATGGAACAGATACCAGAAATATTGATATGAATGCCTTGAGAAATCAAATAAGTTTTGTTACTCAAGATACCCAGCTATTTGCAGGAACCATCAAAGAAAACCTTGCCTTTGTAGCACCTGAAGCCACAGACGAAGCCATGTTAGAAGCCTTAACCAAAGCAAGTTGCACCAATATATTAGACAAGGGTGGAAATGGATTAGCCACAGTGATTGGAGAAGGTGGATTAAAATTATCGGGTGGAGAAAAGCAAAGATTATCCATTGCTCGAGCGCTATTAAGACATCCACATTTATTAATATTTGATGAAGCCACTTCTAGTTTAGATAGTATAACAGAGGAATCTATTACAGATACCATCAGGGAACTATCTACAGAGAGAGATCAGATAACTATTATGATTGCGCATAGATTAAGTACCATTATTCATGCCAATAGAATTTATGTACTAGAAAAAGGAAAGGTGATTGAAGAAGGGACACACCAAAGTTTGTTAGAAGAGAAAGGTTTGTATTATGCCATGTGGAGACAACAGATTGGAGAAAGAAAATCCAATTAATTTATTCTCTTTCAAATTTCTTTTTTAAGTATTCCATTACCGTAGGATCTTCCAATCCTTCCATATCACTTAACTCAAGCTCGATAGCTTTGGTGCTTAATCTAATTTCAAGAAGTGAAATAGTTATAGAAATACAAAAAGTAATCAAACTTATCCCGAATACAAATTGTGCGACCAATTGATATTGAATATAAATAAAGAACATAGAAACAATAGATAGTAATAAAGATGCCACGCCAAAGGATTGCATACTTTGGATTAATTTGATTCTATATTTGATATTCTTAATTTGACCAAAGATGATATGTCTTTGTTCCAATTGATTGTATTTTTCATGCAAAACCCTTACCCTATTAGATAAAGCCAAGAAACGATTGGTATAGGCCAGCATAATCAAGCTGATTGCCGGAAATAAAAGTGCAGGTATATTTACAGATAATTCCATAGCCCAAAAATACTTCATATTTTTGCCCTTACTCACATGGAAAGAGAAATTTTCAAGAAAATACAGGCCAGCCTACCTCAGGAACCAGGGATTTATCAATATTTTGATGAAAAGGGCAAGCTTTTGTACGTAGGGAAGGCTAAAAATATAAGAAACAGAGTGAGTTCTTATTTTAATGCTAACCAACATAGTTTAAAGACCATCGAACTGGTTCAAAAGATACAAGATATTCAGTTTACCATTGTAAACTCAGAACATGATGCTTTCATTTTAGAAAATGAGTTGATCAAAAACTATCAACCAAAGTATAATATTAATTTAAAGGACGATAAAACTTATCCTTATATCGTTATCAAAAATGAACACTTTCCAAGGGTATTTTTGACTAGAAGAAAAATAAAAGACGGCTCCACTTATTATGGACCCTATACACATGTATTTGCAGTTAGAGAATTGATCAAACATATCAAAGAGAGTATTGCTTTAAGAACATGTACCCTCCCACTCTCACCAAAAAATATTGAAAAAGGAAAATTTAAAGTTTGCTTGGAATACCATCTAGGCAATTGTAAAGGTCCATGTCAAGGATTGCAAACAGAAGAAGATTATGAAAAATCTTTAGAGCAGGTTACCCATTTATTGAAAGGCAATGTAAAACCTTTGATTGCCCATTTGAATAAGGAAATGAATGAGCAAGCAAGTGCTTTAGCTTTTGAAAAAGCAGCGCTTACCAAAAAAAAGATAGAAGAACTAGAGCAATACCAAACAAAATCTGTGGTATATATTAAACAACAACATGCAATGGACGTGTTTAGTATTGCACATTTTGAAGATCAAGCCTATGTAAACTACTTAATGGTACAAGATGGCAGAATCGTTCAAACACATATGTTACCTTTATCAATTCCATTAGAAGAGTCCAAAGAAACAGTCCTAGCTTTTGCCATTCATTATTTTAGATCCAATCTTGGATCTACTGCCAACGAAATTATAGTGCCATTTGAACCCGAAGACATCATTCCTTCAATCAAATACACCATTCCAAAAGTTGGAGAGAAAGAACAATTATTAGCCCTCTCTCAAAAAAATGCCGACTACGCACTAAAAGAATGGAAACACAAACAAGCTTTACTATTAGTCACTGATACCAGTCCTAATAGCGTATTAGAAGAGATGAAAGAGGTTTTACACCTTGGGCAAGTGCCTACCCATATAGAATGTTTTGACAACTCTAATTTCCAAGGTGCTTATCCTGTTTCTGCAATGGTTTGTTTTAAAAATGGTGTACCAAGTAAATCGGATTATAGAAAGTTCAATATCAAAACCGTGGTGGGTATCAACGATTTTGCCAGCATGAAGGAATCGGTATATAGAAGATATCATTCTGTAATAACTAAAAACCAAGCACTACCTCAATTAGTGATTATCGATGGTGGCAAAGGACAATTGAATGCTGCATTGGAAGCATTAACAGAACTAGGAATTCAAGATAAAGTAACCATGGTGGGTTTGGCAAAAAATATAGAAGAATTATTTTTTGTAGGTGATAGCAATTCTATTTTGCTCAACTGGAATAGTGAGGCACATAAATTGATTCGAAATATCAGAGACGAGGTTCACCGATTTGGTATTCAATTTCACAGAAACAAACGTTCCAAAGGAGCTTTAGAAACAGGATTGGACCATATTGAAGGCATTGGACCTAAAACTAAAGAAATACTATTGCAGTATTTTAAATCTGCCAATAAGGTAAAGAAGGCTAGCCCTGCATTGCTAAAGGAAATTATTGGAGCGCAAAAAACAAAAATCTTGTTAGAGGCTTTTGCTAAAGAAGAAAATTAATACACCCAACGTTCTTGTTCGAAATTAAAGATTTTTTGTCTGATCTTTTCTCCTTCTATCAAACGTCTGATTGGATCCTTGTATAAAGCATTTAATGGCTTATCATTGTAGTTGTCCAATGTAGATTTAATAATGTACCCATTAAAGAACTTACTTTCAAATAATTCCTCCCAAGTAATTCTACTTGAAAAGTTTTTAGGATTGTATACTTCATTACGTGCTAAAATAGGTCTCAAATCTGGATAGTACACCCAGAACAACGGTCTTTTAATGACTTTGTCTCTGATTTGAATGGAAGCCACTGGAGCTATACCAATGATTCTACAATACATTCTACTAGTTTTGCTATCAAAAATGTATTGTTCTTTTAATCTAAAAGTATAAATAGAATCAGGCTGTGGTGCTAATTTAGTATTATAGATCACCGAAGTATCATATATATTTGGATTATCTACATTCTGTACCAATTGTGTATCTAATGTTCCTTTTAAGCTAGCATTTATTTCATCCATGCTTAAAGGCGTTGTAAAGCGATCATCCTCCGCTCCAAATGCAGTAATACCCTCTTTTTCAATAGCTCTCAATAAAATTGCAAAGAATCTTTGATCTCCATTATCATCATATGCCTGATAGATAAAAGGTCTATTGATCTTTTCTCTTGCATCAATTTCTTCCCATACAAATTCACTAAATAATGCATCCTCTTCTCTTAAATTTTCATAAGGTAAAGGCAAACGCTCTTGTACCCCTTTTCTCTTTTTAGTTTCAGAGAAAAAAGCATAGTTGTTTCTAAGACTTTTCTTATTGTTACTATTAAAGCCACCCACTACTGTGGTATCTACTACTTTAGTAGGCTTAATATTTGGATCAACTGTATTGTTATTTATTGTAGGGGCAGGAACAACTTGCACAGGAGCAGTTTCTACATTCGAAGAACTAGGCGCCACTTTATCTGTTGTTGTTTTATTGGCTGTACCCTTTTTCTTTGGCAGATTAAATTGCGCAAAACTATTTGTTTGTACAAATAATGAAACAAATACCAACAAAACTAAATAGGTCTTTTTCATAACAACTTATTTTAAAATCACTTTACTTATTGTAGAATAAAAGTGATTGTTTGATCTAATTTTCTTGTACCACCACCTGGCTCACTTACCTTAATTTCGCCTATCGTTACTGTAGTCCCTGGTTGGCAGCGCTTGATTAAAGCCGAAGCCCCGCCTGAAAATCTTGCACCTGTTACTTCTTCAAAATCAGGCTCATCAAATCCTTTACCAGTGCAAATAACATAATAAGAAACTACATTAAACTTAATGCCTTCAAACACAAAATCTCTAAGGTCTGCAATAACCCCTTGTTGAGCTCTGAAAACACTTGCAGCCATATTGCCACCAGCACTTCCACCCACAATGGCAATTGGATCTGGTACTCTTTTTACAGGTATGGTTACTTTGCTAGTAGATTTACCATCGTTCACATTTAAAGTAACTGAACCTAATTGAGTACAATTTACCACATATTGACCAGGTCCAGATTTTCTAACAGTTGCTGCACCACTCTCCACACTTACATTCACTTTTTCTGCTCCACCACCACCTGTTACACTTAAAGGATTATCCAAACCTTTATAAAATACTCTGGTCTTATCAGTTGAAACGACCAATCCAGTAGGTGTTCCAACAGTATATTTTACATCTTTCTCTACTACTGCAGTTTCACCATTTGGTTTTAAGAAAGAAATTCTAACACGCTTACTATTTTGACCAGGAGAACCTGCAACTGATTTATAAGAAGCAGTCCCATCTGGGCCAATTGGTAAAACAGCTCCGTCAATACTAATAGTAGGCTTTGCTGCACTACTAAATGCCCCCACGCCAGCGGTAATTACTAATTCTTCTCCAGACATCAAGTATTGAGAATTTGAAGAAGCAAATGCATTAAACTGATCATACACCAATTCAACTTCACCAATTTCTTTATGACAATACTCCATTACTTGAGACTCACTATTTCTTATATCGTTTTGAAACTTTGTTAAAATAGT
>JAFMEV010000090.1 GCA_017856545.1 Chitinophagaceae bacterium | reverse complement strand
AAAGCAAAATGTGGTTTACCACCAATATTCAAAGGCCAATCTTTTGTGAAGATCCAGCTGATTGTGCTGATAGCAGTAGTGGTTCCAGTGATACCGTAGATAAAGCCCGCAGTGTGAATACTTGTTTCACGCATACCCAAAGCGTGGTCTAAACCATGCACCGGGAAAGGTGTGTACACATCTTTGATTTTATAACCAGCGGTACGCACTTGCTTTACTGCTGGAAATAAAGTTGCTTCATCATCAAAACAACCTACTACAAATTTCTTTTGTGCCATATATTTCTATTTCTATATTCTTAATTAATGAGCGTGATTATGTGCAAACTCTTCAGCAGTTTCTGCTTCTAATTTTGTCATGCCTGGTTTATAAGATTCACCACTACGTTTTAATACATACTTAATTTCAGCTACCGCAATTACTGGGAAGTATTTAGCGAATAAGAAGAAACATGTAAAGAATAAACCGAAGGTTCCCATATAAAAACCAATCTCCCAAATAGTAGGGCTGTAATACACAGACCAGCTAGAAGGTAAGTAGTCACGATATAAAGAAGTTACAATAATTACAAAACGCTCAAACCACATACCGATATTCACGATGATGCTCATGAAGAAAGTAACGAATACATTTCTTCTCATTTTTCTGCTCCAGAAAATTTGTGGAGAGATTACGTTACAAGCCATCATACCCCAATAGCTCCAACCATAAGGGCTGAATAAATAAGCACGAGAATACCAGAAAGTGTATCCCTCATATTTATTTTGAGAGTACCAACCCATGAACAATTCTGTTAAGTAAGCGATACCAACAATAGAACCTGTTAATACAATTACTTTATTCATTAAGTCGATGTGACCAATAGTAATATAGTCTTCTAATCCAAATACTTTTCTTACAATCACCAACAAACTTTGTACCATCGCGAATCCAGAGAAGATCGCACCGGCAACGAAGTATGGAGGGAAGATGGTAGTATGCCATCCAGGAATAACTGAAGTAGCGAAGTCAAAAGATACAATCGTGTGTACTGACAATACTAATGGAGTAGATAAACCTGCTAACACTAAAGATAAACTCTCGTGTCTTTGCCAATGTTTAGTAGAACCCGTCCAACCAAAAGCAGCAATACCATATAATTTTTTACGCAATTTGGTGAAAGCTCTATCACGCACTGTTGCAAAGTCAGGTAATAAACCAGAGTACCAGAATAATAAAGAAACAGTGAAGTAAGTAGAGATCGCAAATACGTCCCATAATAAAGGAGAGTTAAAGTTCACCCATAATGGACCACGAGAGTTAGGATAAGGCATTACAAAGAAAGCCATCCAAACACGACCCATGTGGAAGATCGGGAATTGACCCGCACACATTACGGCGAAGATAGTCATCGCTTCTGCAGCACGGTTCACACCTGTTCTCCAACCTTGACGGAACAATAACAATACAGCAGAGATCAAAGTACCAGCGTGACCGATACCAACCCACCAAACGAAGTTGGTGATATCCCAACCCCATCCAATTGTTTTGTTCAAGTTCCACTGACCAATACCGTAAGTTACCTCACGATACACACTGTACACACCAAACATTAATAAGGTAACAGCGATGAAAAAACCAATGTACCACAAACGAGTAGGCTTGGCTTCAATAGGTCGCACGATGTCTTCAGTTACTTGATGGTAATCTTTATTACCATACACCAAAGGTTCGCGCAGTTGTGATTCGTACTTTATATGCATTGTCGTCTATTTCTAAAATTTTAAATAACTCTTTTTATTAATGAGCAGCTTCGTGTTTTTCTGATTTTTTAGTTTCAGCGTGGCCAGCAGTTTCAGCTTTTGCTTCGTGATGCTCAGCTTCTCCGGCGTTTCTCACTTTAGCTAAGTAAGTTACATTTGGTAACACGTGTAATTGCTCTAACACAGTAAAGTTTCTGTTAGGATTCTCTGCTCTCACCATGGTGATCGCACTGTGCTTGTCATTTGCATTACCAAAGCTGATCGCGTTAGTAGGACAAGATTGTTGACATGCAACTTTGATATCGCTATCAATCATTGGACGAGAAGCTTTCTTCGCTTCCAATTTAGCAGCTTGTAATCTTTGAACACAGAAAGAACATTTTTCAATCACACCACGAGATCTAACAGTTACGTCTGGGTTTAATACCATTCTAGTTAAATCATCGTTCATGTTCATTACTACATCATTCACTTCACCTTCTTGGTTATTAGGGAAGCTATCAGCACCAGTGTAATCAGCCCAGTTAAAACGACGAACTTTGAAAGGACAGTTGTTCGCGCAATAACGAGTACCAATACATCTGTTATACGTCATTTGGTTTAAACCTTCAGAAGAGTGGTTGGTTGCAGCCACTGGACAAACGTTTTCACAAGGAGCGTTGTCACAATGTTGACACATCAATGGTTGGAATACCACATTTGGATTATCCATATCACCACTGAAATATTTGTCAATTCTTAACCAATGCATTTCATGACCGCGTAATACTTCTGGCTTACCTACTACAGCAACGTTGTTCTCTGCATTACATGCTACCACGCAAGCACCACAACCATTACATGCATTTAAGTCCACATTCATTCCCCACTTAATACCTGGACGATCATATACTGGATAAATAGTAGCGTCTTTTTCAAAGTTCGCTAATACTTCTTCGTTGGTCATTTTTTCTCCACCAGTCATTTGACCTCTTAGTTCATTTGCACGCTCTTCTCTGATTTCAGTTGGATGTGCAATGAAAGAAGCCAATGATAATTCTTTCATCACTTCAGTACGATTACCTTGAGTAGTATCGTAACGGAAATGTGTTTGCGTTAACGCAACAGGATATGTTTGATCCGTTAATGTTAATGTTACATTGCTATTATCAAAAGAAACCGTTTGACCATTAAAGCTTGCTAGAGGGAAGGCATTTTTACCTGTACCAATAACAGACTTACCTAAAGAATCGATACGACCATAACCAACTGCAATACCTACAGTGTTAGGATGCGTACCAGGAATAATTAATACAGGTAATTCAATAGATACTTTACCTGCAGTTAATTTAACAACTTTCTTAGGAGGTTGTACTTCGTAAGCATCTGCTTGACCACCATTGTTTAAATCAATATTCAACAATGTTCTTGCCATGGCAGGTGATACTATAATATAGTTATCCCAAGTAGCACGAGTTACTGGATCAGGTAATTCTTGTAACCAAGGGTTAGCTGCACCTTGTCCAGCACCGATACCTACTTTTTGGTATAATGCTAATTCAATTTTTGTAGAAGGCTTGCTTGCAGCAACTGCAGCACTTGCAGTAGCAACAGCAGCGCCATTGATGCTCGCACCAGCGATAGAAGGTGTTGCAGGATTGATTACACCCGCTTGTAATGCTTTGTTCCATGCATTCTCAGAACCTAATTGAGTAGACCAGAAATTTTTAACGTAGTTAATATATTCTGTTGTGTTGCCAGACCATTTTAATAAACTGTCTTGGAAAGCACGTGTCTTAAATAAAGGAGAGATAGTTGGTTGAATAAAAGAGATATGACCAGATACTGGTTCAGCATCACCCCAACTTTCTAAGAAATGATGATCAGGAATTACATATTTACAAACAGCAGCAGTTTCATCTAACTTACCACTGAAAGAGATCGTTGTTTTTACTTTTGCTAAAGCAGCTTTAATCGCATCAGCTGCAGGCCAAGTGTACACTGGGTTAGCACCGTAGAATAATACAGCGTTAACTTTACCAGCATTCATCTCGTCTACTAATGTTGCCATTTCACTATCAATACCTTGACGATAGTTTACTGTTGCACCAAAATTAATTGTTGTACCATTAGCACCAATCGCATCGTTGATAGCGTTCACTAAAATTTGCACATTCACATCATTGCTACCAGCAACCACTAATGCAGCACCTTTGTTTTCTGTCAATGCTTTCGCAGCAGCTTCGATACCTTTTTTAGTTGCAGCATCAACACCAGTAATTGCAGCACCTTTTACAGCGTTCAATAAACCTAATGCGATTGCACCTATTTCAGAAGGACGACATAAATATTTTTCATCTGCGTTAGAACCAGTCAAGCTAGCCACTGTTTCAAAGTGAATATGCTTGCTCATCGCAGGAGCTTTCTCATTAATTTTTTTACCTACAGCATATTGTCTTGCAAATTCTACTGGACTTAACCAAGTACCTAAGAAATCTGCACTTAAAGAAACAATTGCTTTTGCTTTATCAAAATGATAAGAAGGAATGACTCTTTTACCATAAGAAGCTTCGTTTGCTAATAACATACCACTGAAAGAAACTGCATCATAAGTTACATGCTTGCTTCCAGGATGCTTTGCTAAAAATTCTGCAACTACTGCTTTAGTAGAAGGAGAATTTACAGTGCTTGTTACAATAACAATATTGCCATTTAATTCACCAGCGATAGCAGTATCGATTGCTTCGAATGTTGCTTCTTTACCAGCGATTAAAGGAAAACGTAAACGAGCTGTATCATATAAATCTAACACAGAAGCTTGCACTCTTGCAGAAGTACCACCTGCTGTGATAGGACTTAAATCATTACCTTCTAATTTGATAGGACGACCATCACGCACTTTCGCAATCACGCTCACTACATCACCATCTTGCACATAAGTTGTTGCATAATATTCTGCAATACCAGGAACAATATCCTCAGGTTTGTTCGCGAATGGGATAGCCTTTTTAATTGGCATCTCACAGCTAGCAGCTACTGCAGCAGCAGCAGTACTAAAACCAACATATTTTAAGAAATCACGACGAGGTGCTTTAGCGCTTAAGAAACCGCTATGATCTTCCACCATTGGAAGTTCACTTGTAAACTCATCTTTAACCTCTTTATTAAAAGCTTCAGATTGATTTAATTCTCCAAAACTTTGCCAGTGCTTTTTTTGCTCCATAATAATGTATATAAAATATTAGGTCTTCTTTTTTCTTTTTATTTGAAACTTATTGAAGTAAGCTCAAATAGTATTGATTGTTTAGTAGTGACATTTTTGACACTCTGTACCACCAATTTTTTCTACAGTGATTCCTTTAGTGCTATCGATTTTTCCACTCTTCATTTCAGCGTGGAATTTCTCGTAGATGCTATAGAAACCATTGTCTTTAAATTGAACTTTAGTTTGTCTGTGACAGTTAACGCACCAACCCATACTTAAATCGTTTTGTTGCTTCACTTCACCCATTTTTTGAATTTCACCATGACATTCTTGACAAGCTACTTGACCAGCATTCACGTGTTGTGCGTGGTTAAAGTAAACGTGATCAGGTAAGTTGTGAATTCTGATCCACTCAATTGGTTGTGCTTTTGAAGCATCCCAAGGTTGACCTTCTGTATATCCAGCGTACTTATATAATTTTTTAATTTCTGCAGTACCATCTACTTCATCACCATTTTCTTTCACCAATGGTTCGCCTTTGTATTCGTTGATCGCCATGTGACAGTTCATACAAACATTTACACTTGGTAAAGTTGCTTGTTTGCCTTGGTAAGTACCAATATGACAATACTGACAGTTGATTTGGTTTACACCAGCGTGTACTTTATGAGAATAATAAATAGGTTGTTCTGGTTGATAATCTTTAGAGCGACCTAAGTTCATTGCACCCACTGTTGTCATATAACCACCAGCAATAAAAAATAAAATTGCTAAGAAAGCGATATATGCTTTGTTTCTATAAAAAGGAACAGGCTCTACTGCAGGTACACCTGATTTATCATCAGATAATTTTTTCAAGTTGCTATTTACTTGCAACAAGATTAATGATACTACTGCTAAGATTAATGTAAGGATACCAAACACTAAAGTGCTATCAGAATCATCTTCTGCTGGAGCTGCTGCACCCGCTGCACCACCTGCTGGCGCTGCACCTGGAGCAGGTACTGTTTTAATATATGCTAAGATCGCATCAATGTCTGCATCAGATAAACTAGGGAAGCTATTCATTGCAGTTTTGTTGTACTCGTTGTACAAATTATTTGCATAAGCATCTCCTGTTTTTAAGAATGCAGCAGAGTTTTTAATCCATGCATACAAATTCTTTTTCTCTGGCCAACGATCTTCTACACCAGCAAGTGCAGGACCAGTTAATTTTTTATTAACGGCGTGACAAGAGGCACAGTTCTGTGAGAACAATGCTTTACCATCTTGCGCATTAATTGAATTACCGATAGATGAACTAAGGGTGATGAATAGAAAGATCGAAAGGATCTTTGTTAGGCTTCTTAAAATTGTCATATACACAAACAGTGTCTAGTGTGGAAAAATATCCTTGAACGGGTGCAAAATTAACTAAGAAACGCTTTCATAGTACGAAATATTGCAAGTTTTTTTTCTTTTTAAATATTGAGTTTTAATGTGTTGGGAGGGTTTTGACTGATAATTGTCATAAAAATGTCATTGCTTCTTCAACAGCCGAATAAATTGTGTTTTTGAGGTGGAGGAATTGGGAAAAAAGGGCATCTTTGCTGT
>JAFMEV010000089.1 GCA_017856545.1 Chitinophagaceae bacterium | reverse complement strand
TTTATTCCATGAAGATAAACAAAACTATTTTCACTAATTTAGCTGTAATTTCAACCCCTTGAGTAGTATAAAAAAATTAGCCGGTCAAACTGCATGGTATGGACTCAGTTCTATTGCCGCTAGGTTCATCAACTATTTGTTGACGCCCTATCTAACCTATAAGTTTACTGAAGCTGCCTACGGGGAAATGTCCATTATCTACTCTTTTATTCCTTTTTTGAATGTATTGGTGACACATGGAATGGAGACCGCCTATTTTAGATTTGGCTCCAAAGAAAACGAGGATAAGATTTATCATACTAGTAGCATCTCCATGATTTTTGTAACAAGTATAGTGGTGTTAGCTATGTTAATGTATAGTGGCCCATTAAGTACTTTATTACAAATTACCCTTCATCCAGAATACATCTCCATGATGGCATGGGTGGTTGGATTAGATGCATTAACTACCATTCCTTTTTCTAGATTAAGACTATCTGAACAACCCAAAAAATTTGCATTCATTAAAATTGGCGGAATTGTATTAAATATTGCAGCCACTTATTTTTTCATTAGTACTTTACCACAATTGGCTCAAGAAAATCCTACTGGTTTTTGGGCAACGAGTTTTAAAACAGACTGGGCGGTTGGTTATATTTTATTAGCCAATATTATTCAAAATATTTTTGTGCTTTTATTGTTGCAAAAAGAAATACGTGCATTGCGTTTTTCTTTTGATATAAAACTTTGGGCACAAATGATGGTGTACGCACTGCCACTCATCTTAGTGGGATTTGGCGGAATGGTGAATGAAACTTTTGACAGAATCATGTTAGGATGGTGGGCACCAGGAGGTTCTGTGGAAGCGAATAAAATGGAAGTAGGTATTTATGCGGCTTGTTACAAATTATCTATTTTAATTACCATCTCTATACAAGCATTTAGAATGGGTGCAGAACCCTTCTTCTTTAAAACAGCCAGCTCTGATCAGGCACAAAAAACCTATGCAAGAATCATGAAGTTTTTTGTGATCACACTTTGCATCATGTTCTTAGGGGTGGTTTTATACTTGGATATCTGGAAATTATTTATTCGCAATCCCGCGATGTATGTGGGTTTGAGAGTTGTTCCAATTTTATTGATCGCTAATATGTTCTTAGGGATATATTATAATTTAAGTATTTGGTATAAGCTAAGTAATAAAACCATGGCAGGCGCTTGGATCACTTTATTGGGTGCACTCATTACTTTAATCATCAACTATATTGCAATCCCACACTTTAGTTATATGGCAAGTGCATGGGCAACTTTTTGCTGTTATGGCACCATGATGGTGGTAAGTTATCAATGGGGTCAAAGAGTATATCCAATACCCTATGCTACCAAAAAATTGATTGCCTATTTTATTATAAGTTTACTGATTTACGGTATCAATAATTTAGTGCACTTGGTTTCTAGCAATCAGCCTTTCAATTATTTATTTGCAACAATACTCTTGGTTTTATTTATTGTATTTGTTTTAAAAATAGAAAGAAAGGAATTAAAAAATTTAATGAATAAGCAAGCATAATGGCAGAAGATCTACACATCACCCAAGGTGATAAAAAAGCACAATACGAGTCTCTCATTCCACAAATTAAAGCCTTGATAGAAGGTGAGTCAAATCAAGTAGCTAACCTTGCAAATATCTCTGCAGCTTTAAAAGAACAGTTTGGTTGGTGGTGGGTTGGATTTTACATGATCATTGAAGACGAATTGGTTTTAGGACCATTTCAAGGACCAGTTGCTTGTACAAGAATTAAAAAAAGCAGAGGTGTTTGTGGAGCAGCATGGGCTGCAGAAAAAACATTGATTGTGGAAGATGTTGAAAAATTTCCTGGACATATTGCATGTAGTAGTGCTTCAAAATCTGAAATTGTTGTACCCGTTTTTCAAAACGGACATATCACCGGGGTATTGGATGTAGATAGTGAACACCTTGCTCATTTTGATACCACAGACCAGCACTATTTGGAGAAAATTGTTTCCCTGCTTGCAACAACGTAAAAAGTAGCCAAAATTTAAAAAAATCAATTAAGTTTGCAACCCCTAAGCGGATGTGGCGAAATTGGCAGACGCACTAGACTTAGGATCTAGCGCCGCGAGGCGTGTGGGTTCGACCCCCTCCATCCGCACAATAGGCCTTTAGATGGGTCTAATTTTACAAAAAAGGCCTTATTTGAGGCCTTTTTTTATTACCTTTGCCCCCCTTAAACACTAGAAAAACTAGAAATTTTTACTTTATGGCAACAATACAAAGAAGCAACATTGCACCCTTAAATGACAAATTAACGGTGACCCTTACTAAAGAAGACTACCTAAAGGGGTACGAAACAAGTTTGAAGAAATATGCTAAAACAGCAAATATCCCAGGCTTTAGAAAAGGAATGGTGCCAGCTGGCTTAATTAAAAAAATGTATGGTCAATCTGTTTTTCAAGACGAAGTGATTAAGACAGTGGAAAATGAAATGAACCAATATATTGCTAAAGAAAAATTAGAAATATTTGCACAACCATTACCAGTAACATCTGAGTTTCCTTCAATGGATGTAAATCAACAAACAGATTACACATTTGCTTTTGAAGTGGGTTTAAAGCCTTCTTTCACTATTGATACAAAAGGTATCAAAGCAACTCGTTACAAGATTGAAGTAACCGACGAAATGATTCAAGCAGAAGTAGAAAGATTACAAATTCGTAATGGCAATATGACTGAACCAGAAGTTGCAGAAACAGAAGAGAATGTATTGAATGTAACATTTATAGAGTCTGACAAATCTGGCAATGAAATTGAAGGTGGATTGTCAAAAGATAATTCATTGTTGATTAAATATTTTGCACCAAAAGCAAGAAAAGAATTCATTGGCAAGAAAAAAGACGATGCTGTTACAATTCAAATTGGTAAAGCATTTGAGGAAAAAGAATTAGACATTATTTTGGCTGATTTAGGATTAACCAAAGATGATTCAGAAAAATATTTCAAAGTATTGATCACTAAAGTAGGTATTGTAGAAAAAGCACCATTGGATGAAACTTTATTTACAGTAACCTATCCTAATCAAACCATCACAAATGAAGCTGAATTTAGAGAAGCGATCAAAAAAGATATCGAAGGTTACTACGATCAACAAGCACGCAATCAAGTGCATGATCAAATCTATCATGCATTAATTGACAACACTAAAATGGAATTTCCAACAGCTTTCTTAAAGCGTTGGTTACAAAACGGTGGTGAAAAGCAAAGAACTGAAGAAGAAGCAGAAAAAGAATATCCAGTATTCCAAGATCAATTAAAATGGACTTTAATCAGCACTCAATTAATTGCTGAACACAAGATTGAAGTGGGCGCAGAAGACTTAAAAGGTTTCGCTAAACAACAATTGATGAGTTATATGGGTGGTCAATTAGGTGCATTAGGTGATAATGACCAATGGATGGAAGATTATGCGAATAGAATGATGCAGGACAGAAAATTTGTAGAAGATAGCTACCATAGAATTAGCACGGATAAATTATTCCAAGCAGTAGAAGCAACAGTGACTGCTAAAGAAGAAAAAATAACTGCCGAAAAGTTTGCTGATAAATTACAAAATCACAAGCACTAAGCTTTTTTACAAAATTTATACCCAAAAGGCCCTTTAGAACCATCTGAAGGGCCTTTTTTTATAGGAACAAGTCAAGTTTGGCATCCTTTTTGCTCTAGCTTAGGGGAATAGGTTTTACCTTTACTACATTAGAAAAACAAACATATGAACTTAGGAAAAGAATTCGAAAAGTACGCTGTAAAGCATAGAGGAATCAGTAGCAATACCCTGCACCAATATCAAAATAGTGTAACCAACCTTACACCTTATATTATTGAAGAAAGACCCATGAATGTGGCTAGCATGGATGTATTTAGCCGCTTAATGATGGACCGTATTATTTTCTTAGGGGAAGGGATCAATGATTATGTAGCCAATATCGTTACTGCGCAATTATTATTTTTAGAAAGTACCGATAGAACCAAAGATATTCAAATGTATATCAATAGCCCAGGTGGAAGTGTTTATGCTGGTTTAGGTATTTATGACACCATGCAATTTATCAGCCCAGATGTGGCGACTATTTGTACAGGTATGGCAGCTAGTATGGGTGCTATTTTATTATGTGCAGGTGTAGAAGGAAAAAGAACTGCTTTAAAGCATAGTAGAATTATGTTACACCAACCAAGTGGCGCGATTGGCGGTCAAGCAACTGATATCGAAATTACTGCAAGAGAGATTAAGAAATTAAAACATGAATTGTATGAAGTAATTGCTATCCATACGCACAAAGATGTGGATACAGTAGCTAAAGATTGCGATAGAGATTTTTGGATGACTGCAGCAGAAGGCAAAGAATATGGATTGGTAGACGAGGTATTATTAACTAACCCACGCAAAGTGAAAAAATAAGTATATATGATTATCAAGAACGCATTTTTAATGGACGAAGAAGACGAACCAAAAGCAGATAAGAAAGAAGAGAATGCTCCAAGTTTTTTGAATAGAAAAATGGAACAAATCTTTTTCGAAAAAAGAGCAATCTATTTATGGGGTCAGGTGGATGATAAGTCTGCGAAAGATATTGTGACCAAATTATTACTACTTGATGCAGATAAACCAGGCGCTGATATTCATTTTTATATCAATAGCCCAGGTGGTGTAGTTACTTCTGGAATGGTGATGTTTGATACCATGAACCTAATCAAAAGCCCAGTGCATACTATCTGTATGGGATTGGCTGCAAGCATGGGTTCTATTTTATTGAGCATGGGTGAGAAAGGTAAACGTACTATTTTCCCTCACGGCGAAGTAATGATTCACCAACCAAGTTTGGGTGGCTATTTTCAAGCAACCAGTGCAGATATAGAAATACAAGCGGAGCAAATTAGAAAGACCAAAGAATTAGGTGCTCAAATATTAGCCAAGAATTGTGGTAAGTCAATGGAGCAAATCATGACTGATTTTGACAGAGACTATTGGATGAATGCAGAAGAAGCAGTTAAATATGGTATCGTAGATAAGATTGCAACATCTTTATAATTAAAGCAAAATGAAAATGAGTAAATCGCCTACCATACATTGTTCTTTTTGCGGACGTAATAGAGACGAGGTGAAGATTTTAATCGCTGGTCAGGAAGGTCATATCTGTGAGAACTGTATAGAGCACGCACATGAAATCATTGATAAAGAATTTCATCAAAAGAAAGTAGATGGTAAAGCAGGTGATTTAAAAGTTCAAAAACCTATTGCTATCAAAGCATTCTTGGATCAATACATTATTGGACAAGATGAAGCAAAGAAAATATTGTCTGTTGCTGTATACAATCACTTTAAGCGCATCAACCTTCCTACGAATACAAAGAATGAAGTAGAGATTGAAAAGAGTAATGTGATAATGATTGGAGAAACAGGTACTGGAAAAACTTTATTGGCTAAAACCATTGCTAAATTATTGAATGTACCCTTTGCCATCGTTGATGCTACCGTATTTACAGAAGCAGGCTATGTGGGTGAAGACGTAGAAAGCATG
This sequence comes from Chitinophagaceae bacterium, assembly GCA_017856545.1. Lineage (GTDB taxonomy): Bacteria > Bacteroidota > Bacteroidia > Chitinophagales > Chitinophagaceae > Sediminibacterium. Next base: position 947 of record JAFMEV010000089.1, on the reverse strand, counting down.
TTGACCAGATTATTACAAAACTGCGACTACGATGTAGAAGCTGCAGAGAGAGGAATTGTATACATTGATGAGATTGACAAAATTGCTCGCAAAGGAGACAATGCTTCTATCACTAGAGATGTAAGCGGAGAAGGTGTACAACAAGGCTTATTAAAAATGCTGGAAGGTACCGAAGTATTAGTACCCCCTCAAGGTGGAAGAAAGCATCCTGATCAAAAAATGATCAAAGTAGATACTAAGAATATTTTATTTATATGCGGTGGTGCATTTGATGGCATTGATAAAATCATTGCTAGAAGAATTAACACCAACGCGATTGGATTTAGTGTAAATAAAGACGAGCAAGAATTACAAAGAAAGAATTTATTGCGTTTTGTAAATGCACAAGACATTAAGAGCTTTGGATTAATTCCAGAGATGTTAGGTCGTTTACCTATTGTAACCCACTTAGAACCTCTGGACGCTGAAACTTTAAGAAGCATTTTAACAGAGCCTAAAAACGCCCTGATCAAACAGTACACACATTTATTTGATATCGAAAAAATCAAGTTAACGATTGATCCTGCTGTTTTTGAATTCATTACTTCAAAAGCAATGGAATATAAATTAGGCGCTAGAGGCTTAAGAAGTATTTGCGAAAGCTTATTTACACAAGCCATGTTTGAACTACCAGGCACCGATACCAAAGAGTTTCATGTTACATTAGACTATGCAAAGCAAATGTTTGATAAGAGTAAATTGAGCGCCTTGAAAGTTGCCTAAAAAATTGTCTTTATAAAAATTAAAATAAAAAATTATGCAAGAATTAATTGACCGTTTAGTAAAAGAAGCAGGTGTAACCCCAGAGCAAGCAAAACAATCTATCGAAACCATTGCTGCTTTTGTAAAAGAAAAATTCCCAATGTTAGGGGGTGCTGTGAATCAAATATTCAAGAAAGCACAATAAG
>JAFMEV010000088.1 GCA_017856545.1 Chitinophagaceae bacterium | reverse complement strand
CTATGCTTGTTTGCATCTGTGGAAATGGAAGGATACAAAAGCCCCTGTTTAATTAAGCAGCATTTCTTCCGACAATCATCCTATACTAAAAGTAAAACTTACTTTAAATTTTTCCAGGTTGGGTGACCAATGTCATGATAAAAAGCAAATTGCCAACCTGCTGTATTGCCTTCTTCCCACCAGCTTTGTCTCCATTGCATGGCTTTCTTCCCATCCATATCATATTTGGCTACAAATCTAGATTTCATTTGTTGTAATTGTGGTGCTTCGTCTCCGCCATAAAAGATAGTTTCAGTTTGCTCTTTGATCCATGCTACTTGGTGAAATTTACTATGCCCTGCGCTCAATTGATATTGAATGATATGGTCAATATTGCCTTCATCTTCTTCTAGCCATACAACTCCGCTGAACTCTTCCAGCATTGCTATCTGCTCTGGTATATAGGATGATTTCCCCCCTTCCATCGCAAAGTCAAATTCTCTTCTCTGAATATAATGCTTTGCATATGGGAAGCTGATAAATCTTTGTTGGCTTACTGGATCTACATATGTTAAACCTCCAGAATGGTCTTTATGTAAGTGACTCATAAAAACTTTGGTAACACTAGATGGATCAATACCAAGTGACATGAGGTTATCGTGTATTTGTAATTTACCTGATTTATTCAAGTACCCCAAGCCAGTATCTAATAAAATAATATCATGCTCTGTAATAATTACAAAGGGTTGTATCTCTACTAAAATACTTCCTTTAGGTCTTTCTTGTAAGTTCTCGATAGCCGTATTGAACGGGACAAAAACCTTGGTTTGATCTATTGTAAAACTACCTTCTGATAAGGGATGAATTTGCATGCCGCAAAAATAAGCATTAACGAAGCACCATTTGTCTATCTGCGTCTAATCTTAATAAAATAAAGATCAATGCAGTGAACGTGAGTAAGGAAGATCCTCCATAACTAATCAATGGCAAAGGGATGCCCACTACTGGGAATAAGCCAATGGTCATACTAATATTGACCGCAATATGAAAAAGGAAAATACCCACTACACTATAAGCGTACACTCTAGAGAATGTACTTCTTTGTCTTTCCGCAATTCTAATTAATCTAAATAAGAAGAATAAGTACAATGCTAAGAAAGTAAATGTTCCCACAAATCCAAAGGCTTCACCTAGTGAGGTGAAAATAAAATCAGTATGTTGTGCAGGTACATATTTTCCTCTGGTTTGTGTACCTTTTAAAAAACCTCTTCCCCAAAATCCACCAGAGCCAATAGCAATTTTACTTTGTTTTACATTGTAATCATCCGGCTTGATACTTTTTTTACCAACTGCCATGTTTGCAGCTGCTTTTATATTCATGCTACAATCATATTCTTTACCCACCATGCTATAAATACGGGTACTTTGATAACACTCTAAAACATTATTGAAAATATAAGGCACTACAAATCTTACTGTGCCAAAACAAATAGCCCAAATGCCAATAACTACAAGAATGGTATTTTTATTTCTTTTGAATCTTTTAATCATGGATAAAATAATCAATGATGCAATCACGGTTAAGATAATTGCTAATACAGTTGGCTCCAATAATAAGGCTGCAATCACCAATACCGCAAATGATAAACCAATTACTAAGATCGCTGCTGGCAATCCTTCTCTATACATGGCAAACAGAAAAGCACTATATACCAAGGCCAATCCCAATTCATGTTGCATGATGGATAAAATCGCCGGCAAGGCTATCATTGCACCTGCAATTAAATGAGATTTTAATTTAGTAAAATCTGTTTCCGGCTTAGAAATAAATTTAGCCAGAAACAATGCTGTAAAAATTTTACATAGCTCTGCAGGTTGTAAGTTAAAGCCACCTGCAATTGGTATCCAACTTTTGGAACCATTGATATTTTTACCTAACACAAATGTTGCCAGCATCAGTAGAATTCCCCCCGCGTATAAAATATTGGCAAGGGCAGTAAATACCTTGCTATCCATTAATAAAATGAATATGCCTATGAAACTACAAAATATAGCAAAGTAAAATTGCTTGCTATAATTGGTTTTGGCAGTGATAAATGAAGTGCTCCAACTAGTGTTTGGATTATACTCTACCATGTATATGCACAAAACACCTATCGCTACCATAATCATATATAAAACGATTACGGCTAAATCTGTGCCTTTGGAAAAATTGTTTTGGTTAGAGCTGGTTGACATTTTTATTGGCAGTCTTCTTTTTTATAGAAGGTTGTTTTTTATTGACTTGTTTGCTTTTGTTAATCTTCTTTTTATTATTTAGTACTGCGCTATCCTTATTTGTTTTAGGTAGGGTTGTTGGTGCAGCTGGTAAAGAACTTTTTGTATTAGTATCTTTTTTGATAGTGTCTTTTGGAATCCTTGCTGGAATGGCATCTGACGCTAACATCTCCATATCCCAAACGTCTGACAATTCATCATTATTGTATTCTAATGGAGTTAAATAAGCGGATTTATTATTTCGAACATACCAATCTTTGATGGCTTGTGGCATCAAATCCACTTGAGAAAGTGTTTCTGCCTTTAATGCACTTTCTGGCGTTAAGGTATCATTTAAATACTTTTCCATCATTAATGTAGCAATTGGTCCTGCCCAAGTTGCACCATAACCTGCATTCTCTACAATCACTGCCACTGCAATTTTTGGATTGTCTTTTGGTGCAAAACAAACAAATAAAGAGTGGTTTTTACCATGCGGATTTTGAGCAGTACCAGTTTTAGCACAATATTCATGCCCTGGAACTTTAATAAATGCTGCAGTACCATATACTGTAACATCATGCATACCTTCTTTGATTACTTTAAAAATACTGGAAGGAATTTTGGTTACTTTTTGTTTGGTACGAAACTTCTCTAACATTGCGGCATCTTGTTCGTTCTCATCTTCAATGCTATCTACAAAATGTGGAGTATAATAATATCCGTCATTGGCAATAAAAGCCATGCTATTGGCTAATTGTAATGGGGTCGCAGTCATTCTATCTTGACCAATACCTAATGTTAACATGTAACAGCTATTCCAATATCTAGGGTTGCCAAAATCTTTATTGTATTTGGCTGTGTCTGGAATATTGGCTTTGTTTTCACTGGGTAAATCCACGCCTAACTTTCTACCAAATCCAAAAGAATTCATGTATTCTTTCCATTTCAAATAACCTGTTTTGGCATTCTTGTATTTTGGATTGTCTATGGCCATTCTAAATACTTGTAAGAAATAGGAGTTACAAGAATTGGCCAATGCTAATTGCAAGTTGGCAGCATGACCTGCATTATGGTGTTCACATTTTCTAGGATCTCCACATGCACCATAAGCTCCAAAACAATTGTATCCATAGGAAGGGGTAATTAATCCTTCATCTAATGCAATGATGGCTCCCAAGGGTTTGAAAGTAGAGCCAGGAGGATATTGACCTTTGATTGCTCTATTATAAATTGGACGCGCTGTATCTAATAATAACCTACCAATGGTTTTTCTTCTTTGGCTACCCGTTAATAAATTAGGATTATACCCTGGGCTACTTGCCATGGCAATCACACCTCCGGTTTTTGGATTGATCGCCACTGCACTTCCTACTTTATTTTGTAATAATTTTTCTGCTAATTGCTGTACTTCTACATCCATACTCGTGTATAAATTTTTTCCAGCAATGGCGAGTGTATCAAATTCTCCTTTTTCGTAAGCGCCTTGAATTCTTCCTTTATTATCTCTTAAGTATCGCTTCACGCCTCTTTGTCCCATTAAAATAGATTCATATTGTTTTTCTAAGCCAGTCATACCAGCATAGTCACCCATTTCGTAACCTTCTTCTTCGTGTTTTTGTAAAAAGTTAACGTCTACTTCTGCCACATAGCCCAATACATGCGCTGCAGTATTGTATGGATAATTTCTGATAGATCTTTCTGATAAAGAAAAACCTGGAAAGCGATATAAGTTCTCTGTTAGTTGCGCATATAATTCTGGAGTCAAAAAAGGTTCAAATGTTCCAGCCTTTACTCTTGAATTTTTAATGATCACTTCGATCATTCTTTTTTTATATTCTTCCTTATCTATTTTTAAAATTTCACAAAGTGTATTGGTATCTACTCCCTTTGCTTCATTAGGAATCACTACTAAATCATAACTAATGGTATTTTCTAGTAATGCTCTTTTTTTACGGTCATATATAATTCCTCTATCTGGGTAGATAATTTTTCTGAAAATGGCATTATTGTCTGCAGCCAGTTTGTATTTATTGGATACAATTTGTAAACTAATTAATTGACCAATTAAAATTACAAATATGACACCAATAATGATTTGTATGATGCCACCTCTGTTGGAGTTATACAATGCCATGAATTATCTTTTGAGCTTTCTTCTGTTGGTAATGAGTTCTGGTAATAATATTAAAAGCATGCTCATTATAGTGGTAGCTACTACTTTTCCAATAAAATAGGTGAAGTTGCCAAATTGTAGCCATTCTAAAAGAACTAAATAAAAGTGATGAATGAAAGTTAGAATGAATACATATATCAAATAAGGGCCCCATCCCATGGTGCCAATACTTGGCTCTCTATTTAATTCCTCTGTTGCTTCTTGTGCTAACAATAAATTAAGAATGGTTGGACGAAGGTATCCCATGAGTGCACAAGCTGCAGCATGCAGCCCCGGCGTGTTAGTGAATAAATCTAAAGAATATCCGTACACAAAACCAAGAAGGGTTAAACCTAACCTGCTGGTTCCAAAAGGAAGCCATAGTAAAAATAAAAAGTAAATATAGGGTGTAATAAATTGATGAATAGGAGGTATCTCGTTCAAGATGATTATTTGAATCAACAAGAACAATACATAACGAGCACTATTTTTTAAAATACTATTCATTCTTTATCTCGTTTTGTTCCACTGCTTTTTGATCTGCCATTCGTTTATTCTCTACCAAGTAAATATATTCCAATGTGAAAAAATTAGTAGCGGATTGCACACTTAGTGTTAAAAAATTACTAGATGGATCTTGGTTTATTTTGGTCACCTTGCCAATCATTAATTGAGCTGGGAAATTGGAAGAGTATGGGCTTGTTAAAACAGTGTCTCCTAATTTTGGGGCAGCACTTTTTGAAATATTCTTTAAAGTCAGCATATTTGGATCAGCCCCGTCCCATTCTATACTACCTGCTACTTTATCTCTTTTCAACATCGCACTTACTTTACTATTGCGATGTAATAAGCTCATGATTTTACTATAGTTATCATTCACTTCAACCACCACTCCTACGATGGATCCATCTGGACTGATAGCTGCCATGTCTTTTTTAATTCCTTGCAGGGCACCTCTTTCAATAGTGATATAATTTCTTTGAAGGGTAAATGTGTTGCCTACTACTTTAGCAGGGTAGTAGTAAAACTTTCTAATTTTTTCTAAACTATCTTTTCTTAAAATTAATGTACCCGCTTTTTTAGTAGTGTCAAAAGCAACAAAATTTTGTGCTAATTGATTTCTAAGCGATGCATTTTCTTCGATCAATTTTGCATTGGTTGCTTTTAAATCGAAAAAGTAAGCCCAATTATTATAGTAGCGATTGATATTCCCAGTGACTTGATTGCTCCATCCACCAAAAAAAGTTTCGTGTGACTTACTATAAGAAGATAACATTACTAAGGACACTATTTGTAGTATCAAAAAACTAAAAAAAGTAAAGTTCTGTCTTATGAACCCAATGATATTCTTCAAAGGAAATTACTTTATTTTGGTTTATCTCATAATGAAAGGAAAACGTTGATAATTTTTCAAGGCAATACCCGTACCTCTTACTACGCTCTTCAATGGATCGTCAGCAACATGCACTGGTAATTTGATTTTTTGACTCAAACGCTTGTCTAATCCTCTTAATAAAGATCCTCCACCAGTAATGTACAATCCTCTACGATATATATCTGCAGCTAACTCTGGAGGAGTTGTTTCTAAAGCTTTTAAAATAGCTTCTTCAATTTTAAAAATACTTTTATCTAAAGCTTCAGCTACCTCTTGGTATGAAACCATGATTTGTTTTGGAATACCTGTCACCAAGTCTCTACCATTTACTGGCATATCATCTGGTGGGTTATCTAAATCTTTTAATGCTGCACCAACATGGATTTTAATTTGCTCTGCAGTACGCTCACCAATTAATAAACTATGATATCTTCTTAAAGCTTCCATAATATCTGCAGTGAATTCATCTCCTGCAATACGAATACTTTGATCACAAACAATACCTGCTAATGCAATTACCGTAATACCTGTAGTACCACCACCAATATCAATAATCATATTTCCTACTGGCTCTTCTACATCGATACCAATACCTAATGCAGCAGCCATAGGTTCGTGAATCATATAAACTTCTTTTGCACCTGCTTGTTCAGCACTATCTCTTACCGCTCTTTTTTCTACTTCTGTAATAGAGGAAGGAATACAAATAACCATTCTCCAACTTGGAGGAAACAATGGCTTCTTTGGATAGATCATTTTCATCAACTCACGAATCATTAATTCCGCCGCGTTAAAATCTGCAATTACACCATCTTTTAGTGGACGGATTGTTTTAATACTTTCGTGTGTTTTCTCGTGCATCAATAATGCTTTCTTACCAACACCTAAAACTTCTTTCATATTATTCCTGTTCAAGGCAATAATTGAAGGTTCGTTTACAACCACTTCATCATTGTGAATGATTAGGG
>JAFMEV010000087.1 GCA_017856545.1 Chitinophagaceae bacterium | reverse complement strand
TAGTAAGGTTGGAGATGAGTTCTTTAAAATTGGCTTTGTTTTGATCATCCATTACAGTGTTAACATTCACCAATACTTTTCTTAACTCATCGATGGTTTTTTTAAACTGTTCACCCATTGGAGATAAGGTATTCATAAAATCTCCTAATAAACTGGTTGCAGGGGCAGTTTTAACTGTATCACCGTTTTTTAAATAAGTAGTAGCATTTCCCAAAGAAATATAAATACTATTGGTGCCTAATGGATTTTCTTGAATGGTAGCAATGGAATTAGTGGGGATCTGATAATTATCATTCATTTTGATAGCTACACTAATATCTGATAACTGAGCGTTTGAATTTTCAATTTCAAATACAGTTCCTACTTGATATCCATTAACATATACAGGATTGGAAACTATAAGGCCTTTAGTATCATGATATTTTGCATAGATAAAATTTCCTGATTTGAAAATGGTTTTACCTTTTAGAAAATTAAATCCAATAATAATTAATGTAACAGCAATTACTGTTAAAGCCCCAACCTTAGTTTCGTTTGATACACGCATTGTTGTAATTAAATGATTACAATGCAAATTTAACTAATAAACCCTGTATTATCTGCTGTCTTTAGCGCTTTTTTGGATTTCTAAAGAGGTCTTGTACCTTACCAATGCCTTTGTAATTGCTTCGCAAATTTGATTTTGACCTTCTTCGCTGTTTAAATAATCTTCTTCTTGTGGATTGGAAATGAAGCCGGTTTCAATTAATACAGCGGGCATTTTAACGGCAGCTAATACCCAAATGCCTTTTTGATCTCTTTGTCTTGCTTCGCGGCTATTTCTTCCTGCTTTCTGAAATTCCTCTTCAATGGTTAATGCCAAACTTGCCGCTCTTTGAAAATATTGCTGTGTTAGTAAGCTTGCCATCATCGATCTAGTAGGGTCTTCTTCATTTAATTTTTTAATCTCAGCTTCTGATACAGAGTCTAATTTTTCTACTAATTCATCTACCATACCTTCTGCAACACCTTTTCTTTGCTCTGTTTTTCCCACTCCATATATATAAGTTTCTGTTCCAAATGCAGTACTAGGCAAATAGGTTGTCTTGTATTCTGGTACTTCTCTGGTTACTTTTTTCTTTTTGCCCTTCTTTTTAACGGTATAGGTTTTGGTAGTATATCCTACAATCTCTCTTACTTTCTTGCCTTGAGCAGAATTGGTATGTATACAAACAAATAAGTCTCCTTTCATTTGATTGGCAATCTCCGCTTTTTCCACTACGTTGTTAAATATGTCAGTAGTTCTGGTTAAAACCACATCAACCTCAGGTAAGGCTTGCTTAATATACTTTTCTAATTTAAGAGATATAGCCAAAGAAACTGCAGCTTCGGTAGAGTATCTCCCATAAGCTCCTGGATCTGTGCCTCCGTGACCTGGATCAATCACGATTCTATTAAGGCTTTTGGTTTGAGCCTGGGTACTGGATTGAGTTAATAAAATGCTTAAAAAGGCAATAAATGCAATACGAAATGATAAAATCAGTCTATTTTGCTTCATAATCAGTTGCTTAACGCTGTTTTACTTTATTTTTGCAGCAGTGATACACCCAGGATACAAATCTAACGTAAAAAGCACCTTCAATATTGTTAAAAAGTCCATTTTGATGGTATTAACAATCTGTTTAGGTATTGTATTACAGGCTGTTGCTCAAAACAAGCCATCAGTCATCAAAAAAGATAGTATCCAGGTAAAAGTGGATACCAATTTACGTATCTCTAAAGACACGATGGACGCTCCAGTAAATTACAATGCAGCCGACTCTGGGGTGATGAATTTAAAGACCAAGGTTTTCTATTTATACGGCAAGGCAAAAACAGTCTATAAAAGTTCTCAGTTAGAGGCGGCCAATATAGTCTACGATCAACAAAGCCAAAATATCAAAGCTTTTGGTTCAAAAGACACTTCAGGCAATCCATTGAGTAATCCCAAATTTACAGAAGCCGATATTGTTAGTTATAATGATTCCATCTATTTTAATATGAAGTCAGGTAGAGGATTAACTAAGAATACCAATTTTCAACAAGGGGAGATTTTCATCAATGCTAATTCTATGAAGAAAGTGAATAAAGATGAGGCTTTTGCATGGCGAGCGAGGTTTACCACTTGTAATTTAGATGAACCACATTTTGCCTTTAGAACCAATAAAATGAAAATCGTAACAGATAAAATTGGTGTATCTGGACCCACTTTTCCTGAATTTGAGGGAGTTCCTTTTCCTATTGGAATACCTTTTGGAGTTTTCCCATTAACCAAGGGTAGACATTCTGGTATGATGGCACCGGCTTTCTCCAGCAGTGAAGATTTTGGTTTAGGTTTCGAAGGACTTGGTTATTATAAAGTAATTAATGATCATGTTGATGCAACCGTAAGAGGTAATATCTATTCCTATGGCGGATGGAATGTTAATCTGAATAGTAAATATATTCTCAGATATAAGTATTTAGGAAATTTTAATCTCTCATTACAAAACACCAGAGCATTAAATAGAAATACATCCATAGCAGAAGAATTTACAGGCGGTAGGACTTATATGATCAATTGGTCTCATTCCATGGATGCTAAAGCAAGGCCAGGAACTAATTTTTCTGCGAATGTGAATTTTGGTAGTACCAAGTACAATAGGAACTTATTGAATAATCCTTTTCAGAATTTTCAAAACCAAATAAGCTCCTCAATTAGTTATAATAAATCATGGAATAATAAATATAATTTATCAGTCAATCTAAACCATAGTCAAAACAATAATCTTGGTTTGGTTAACTTACAATTACCCAATGTCAATTTTAATGCATTAACAATCTATCCATTTCAGTCAAAGGATCAAATTGGATCAGGAAAGTGGTATGAAAAAATAGGTATTGGATACAACGGTAGTTTTCAAAATCAGTTAGCTTTTTATGATTCTGCTTTTAATATCCAAAGATTGCTAGATACATTGCAATGGGGTGCAACTCATACTATCCCAATCAACCTTTCTCTGCCTTCGCTTGGACCTATTACCATAACACCTAATATTTCTTTTGATGAGAAATGGTTTGGACAAGAAATTATTAAATCTTGGAATGAAGAAACAAAAAAAGTAGATACAACCATCAATAGAGGCTTTTATCGAACACCTAGAGTTAGTTTTGGAGTTGGAACTGCTTCAAGAATTTTTGGTACATATAAGTTTAAGAAAGGTAATATTAAAGCAATTAGACACGAGGTTCGTCCTAGTGTTTCTGTAAATTATAGCCCAGACCTAGCATCAAGATATCATTATACAACTCAAATTGATACTACTGGTAGAAGGCTACGTTTTTCAAAATTTGATGGAGGTGCATTGGGTGGCGCCTTTTCTGAAGGAAGGTTTGGTGGAATGGGTTTTGGCATAGATAATCTACTTGAAATGAAAGTAAAAGACAAGTCAGATACCAGTGCGGACGCATTCAAAAAAATTAAAATAATTGATGGATTTGGATTTACTTCAAGCTATAATATATTAGCAGACAGTTTTGCTTTGGGGAATTTCAATTTTTATGCGAGAACAACTTTGTTTGAAAAATTCAATATAAGTACAGTATTATCTATGGATCCATATGCAACTGACAAGTTTGGTTACAGAATCAATCAGTATGATATTAATCTAAATAAACTAAAGTTTGGAAATATAACAAATGGAGGTATATCTTTTTCAACCTCATTTAAAAGTAAAGAAAAGAAAGAAGGTTCAGCAGCTTCTAAAGAAAAGTCTGTGCCTATTGATCCATTCATGACTCCTGATGAACAACAAAGGCAATTGCAATATGTTAGAGCCAATCCTGCCGAGTTTACTGATTTTGATATTCCATGGACCTTGAATGTATCTTATTCTTTACAATTTAGCAGAATGATGAAATCAGATTTTTCAGGATTCAAAACACAAACTTTTTCAACCTTGAACTTTAATGGAGATTTTAGTTTGTCTCCTAAATGGAAAATTGGTGGGACAGGGTATATTGATGTTGCAAGAGCTAATATTCAACAATTAAGTATGTTTATCACAAGAGAAATGCATTGCTGGCAATTAGCGATTAATGTAACACCTGTAGGAATTTATAAGTCTTTTAGTATTTCTGTTAATCCTAAATCAGGAATTTTAAGAGATTTAAGAATCAATAGAAGTAGAACCTTCTCATCATCTACTTTTTAGATAAATAATGGTTGGCCATTGTTTCAAATACTTTATTTTTTAAGCTATCAATACTATGTCCATCTGGATAAATAGCAGGCAAAATATCCATTTGAATTTTACCTGGAGTGAAGTACATACTTGGTTTTGCTGGAAGTATTTTTTTGGTATTTAGTAAGACTACAGGAATAATGGGCTTTTGGGTATCAAGCGCTAATTTAAATGCGCCATTATGGAATGATTTGAGTGGTTCTTCTGTTCTATTTCTTGTTCCTTCAGGATAAATGAGCATATCTAAACCTGTCTCTAAAACCACTTTCATATCCTCTATACTTTGTTTTCTACTTTTTTCATCTCTTCTATCAACTAATACTGTTCCAAAAGTATAAATCAAACCAAAGATGGGGATTTTAGAAAATGATTTTTTAGCAATTGTTTTGTTCGCTCTAGGTAAAAAAGGAAAACTTACTGGTATGTCAATTAAACTATTATGATTACAAACAATTACTGCATTACCTGTTTGATCAAATACTTCTTTTCCTGTGATGGTAAAACTACATCCTGATAGTGCTAAAAATAAACCCATCCACAATCTTGATATTTGACGATGCCATCTTGTTTTTTGTGGTTCTGGTAAAATATAGCAAATTAAATAAAACCAAATAAAGATAAACATGGTACTTGCAAATACGAATAATGCCCAAAATGCCAAAATTCTTGCAATAGTATCTTTTATAATTTTCATGAATACAAATATAAGATAAAGGTTTAAAGTGCCCAGTTTATAGGTGTCTTGTTGTGAGACACTAAATAATCATTTGTTGCACTAAAATGTTTACATCCAAAAAATCCATTGTAGGCGCTCAAAGGAGAGGGGTGTGCTGCTTTTAAAATTTTATGTTTAGTAGCATCTATCAATATTTGTTTTTGAATAGCAAAATTACCCCAAAGAATAAATACCAATCTTGATTTTTGATCAGATAAATGTTTTATCACATCATCTGTAAAGTTCATCCATCCAATTTTTGAATGACTGGCTGGTTCATTCTCTCTAACTGTTAAGACAGCATTTAACAACAAAACACCTTGTTGTGCCCATGGGGTGAGGTTACCTGTTGGGGGAATACTGGTGCCCGTATCTGCCTTTAATTCTTTAAATATATTAGATAAGGATGGGGGAATTTTGATCCCATCAGGAACTGAGAAGCTTAAACCCATTGCTTGACCCGGATTATGATACGGATCCTGTCCCAGTATAACCACTTTTACATCATCATAATGGGTTTGTTCAAAAGCATTAAATATTTGTGATCCTTTAGGATAAATCGTTTTATGTAAAGCTCTTTCTGTTTTAAGATGGGCGGCAATTTGAGCAAAATAGGGCTTTTCAAACAATGGGTTTAAAGCCAGTTTCCAACTCGGTGCTATTTGTACATTCATCTTAGTTGGTTTTGTATACTTTGTAAGCCTCTTGAATTAATTTAATTCGATTGACTGTTTTTTCCATATCAATGATTAAATCTTTTCTTGGGATTTTATTTAAATCAGGAAGCGTATTTTGCTGGCCTTGAATCTTTGATAAATTTTGAATAGCTATATAACCAAATGCAGGTATAGGACTTAATTTAATTTTTAAAATATCAATTTTACTTTTCTCAAAAGGTAATTGATGAAGTGATTGGATAAAATTATGTACAAGTTGATTGTATACTATTTCAATATCATTGAGATTTTTAGTAGTGTTGGGTATGGTTTGTATCCCTTCTTGCAAATCTTTATAGATATCAAACAAATCGTTGGTGATTTGAATAACTCCTCCTAAATGATACCAGCATTGATCTAATGCTTTGGAATTGGGTAAGTCTATATATTGTTTACACATTAGTAAACTATATCCTCCTTTTCTTAATGTAATATCTAATAAAGCATCTTTATCAATTTGTGTATTGATTTGTTGTAAAGAATCTTTTTGTGCTTGATGCACTTTTGTTAATATTGATTTATAGTCTGATATATTTTTTACCCTATTTAATAAATTTAAATGCACATCTACCAATACCTTGGTTTCAAATAAATTTGTTTGAGTAAGGGTAGGGTCTTCAAATAATTGGTTTAAGGTTTTTTCGTCTATTAATTGTTGATCAATGATATCGTCGTATAAACCAGTTAAGGTGAAATATAATTTATTGGATGTTGATTCAAATGAACTTGAATTTCTGTCTACCAATTGAGTAAATGCATCGTTTATAAAAACCTGCTGTACTCCCTGAAATCTAGCTGCTTTTTTGATGGCAGAAGGGTCAAATTTACCTTGGTGTTTTTGTTCAAGGTCTTTCATAATGGTCACTGTCTCTTGGGCGGACTTTTTTAAGGTAAAAGCTGCTTTGAGGATGAGTAGCAAGATATGATAGCTGAATTTGAACATTGTGTCGAAATTAAGGGATTTTGAGATAGGGATGGTTGACTTCATCCCCCCCTAAAGGGGATGGGTGGCTTCGTTTCACTTCGCCACCATCCTTATTCCTCATTCTTACTCAAAGCCTTTACAACCAATCG
>JAFMEV010000086.1 GCA_017856545.1 Chitinophagaceae bacterium | reverse complement strand
GTTAATTGTATACGCTGACTTTCACCACCACTTAAACTATTCGCCAATCTACTTAAGGTTAAATAACCCAGGCCGACATCCATCAATGTTTGTATTCTTTGTTCAAGTTCAATGAGTATTCTTTTAGCAATCTCTGCATCGTTTTTAGACAAACGCAACTCCTTAAACCATACTTGCAAATCTTTTACTGGCATTGCACATAATTCACCAATATGCTTTCCGCCAATTTGAACATAATAGGCTTCTTTTCTTAATCTATACCCATTACAATCTGGACAGTTGGTTCTTCCACGATACCTGCTTAACAATACCCTAAATTGTACTTTGTATAAATGCGCTTCTACATCAGCAAAAAAATCATCAATGCCCAAAGCTTTTCCTGTACCCTTCCATAATTGCTTGTACTGTTCTTTGGTTAATTTATTGATAGGTTGATGAATAGGGAATCCATTCTTTCCAGCTTCTTTTACAAATTGATCTTTCCACCAAACCAATTTCTCTCCTTTCCATGGCGCTACAGCTCCATCATATACAGATAGTGTTGGAATAGGAATGACCAGGTTTTCATCGATACCTAATACCTGGCTGTACCCTTCACAAGTGGGACATGCTCCATATGGATTATTAAATGAAAACAAATTGGCACTAGGCTCGTCGAAATCCATTCCATCCAAACTAAACTTATTATTGAAATCTTGTAAAGTGTCATTGTTTTTTTCAACCCATACGATGCCATCTCCTTCATAAAAAGCAGTTGATACCGAATCGCTCAGTCGGTGAATATCATCTTCCTCAAAATCTTTTACCACAATTCTATCTATCAGTACATATACATCATGCTCTTTGAATTGCTTATTCAAAGCTGTTTTATTCATTTCCAATGCTTCTTCTATTCGAACTAGGGTAGATTCTTTTTTAGCAGATCTTAAATAAATTCGAGTAAACCCTTTTTGTAAAAGTATATTGAGCTCTTCTTGTATATCACGCTTGGACTGTTGTTTGAAAGTAACCAACAATACCATTTTATCTCCATGCTTACCTGATTGGATATACCCAATCACATCTTGCACATCATGTTTCTTTACTTCATGTCCACTAATGGGTGAATAGGTCTTACCTACTCTAGCGAAAAACACCCTTAGGTAATCATAAATCTCCGTCATGCTCCCTACTGTACTTCTTGGTGTTCTGGTCACCACTTTTTGCTCGATAGCAATAGCTGGGCACAATCCTTTGATATAATCAACATCTGGCTTGCCCATTCTAGACATAAATTGTCTGGCATAGGAAGATAAACTCTCTGCATAGCGTCTTTGCCCTTCTGCAAACAAAGTATCAATGGTTAATGAAGACTTTCCGCTACCTGAAACCCCAGTTACCACAATCAATTGATTACGGGGAAATTCCACTGATACATTTTTTAAATTATGTACCCTCGCGCCTACCACTTGTATATCATTCGCCATAGCACAAAAATAATGTGGATATCCTAAAAAAGCTTTTCTTCTTACCCACATTTCAAAATTGGGTCATTTAAGCTAGTAATTTCAGTAACTAATCCAAAAGGCCTTTATCCAGCCTAGTTCGAACACTATAAACAAAACAAAATGAACAAAGTTCTTGACCTAACAGACAACGAATTAATCCAATCATTTCAAGAAGGAAATACCCGCGCATTTGACGCCTTATTAGATCGTCATCAAGAGCGTATTTACAATACCATTTTGTTTATGGTAAAAGACAGTTATTTAGCAGAAGACTTGATTCAAGAGATTTTCATCAAGATCATCGATAATCTTAAACAGAGAAAATACAACGAAGAAGGAAAATTCTTGCCTTGGGCTTTAAGAATCTCTCATAATTTTTGTGTAGATCATTTTAGAAAAGTAAAAAGAACTCCAACCATTAAGACTAGTGATGATCAGGATTTATTTGAAGTAATCAATCATTCAGATCATTCAGCAGATTATAAAATGACGCGTAAACAAACGCATCAAAACATTCAACAATTAGTAGATCTATTACCAGAAGAACAAAGAGAAATTATTGTTTTAAGACATTACGCAAATTTGAGCTTCAAAGAAATAGCTACCATGACCAACTGCTCTATCAATACTGCATTGGGAAGAATGCGCTATGGTTTAATCAATCTTAGAAAGATGATGAACGAGCGAGGAATGACCATGTAATTGTTTATTTACCAGCTTTAACACTACATTGTAACCACTCTAAATACTGCTGAATATTGGGAGTATAGCCAACTGGATTAGATAATAATGTTTGATCCGGACTTAACACTACATATAAAGGCTGAGTGACTTGCTTGAAATTTTCTGATTGAAAAGTGGCCCATAAATCTCCCTGTGTTTTAATCTCCTTGGACTGACCAGCAGCATTGGTATAGGTAAATCTTTTCTCAATAGGAAGATTAGCTCTATCATCTACATATAAAGAAACCAAGATAAAGTTTTCTTCTATATATGATTTAACAGCTGGATCCACCCACACATTCTCTTCCATTTTTCTACAGTTCACACAAGCCCATCCTGTAAAATCAATTAATAGAGGTTTGTTGGCCGCTTTAGCCATCTCTATCGCTTTACCATAATCATTCACCACTTGTGCATGCAAACCTGTATTTGTAGTATTGGTAGATTCAAATAAACTATAAGAAGCTGGTGGAGGAAATCCACTTAGTAATTGTAAAGAGCTTGCTCTATTCATAGGTATGCCCTGTGCTACATATATTGCAAATGCTAAACTGATTAAACCTAATACTTTTCTAGTTGGGGCAATTGTTGCGCCTTTGACATCATGTGGTAATCTTAACCAACCAAATAAATAAGCGGTTAAGCCTAATGCAACCAAGGTCCAAATTCCTAAGAACACTTCTCTTTTCAAAATGCCCCAATGTTGCACTAAATCCGCGTTAGATAAAAACTTAAAGGCTAATGCTAATTCAACAAATGCCAATATCTTTTTAACGGTATCTAACCAGCCACCCGACTTTGGAATACTTTGTAACCATCCTGGGAAAATAGCAAATAAGGTAAAAGGTAAAGCTAATGCTAAACCAAAACCAGCCATGCCCTGTGTTAATGCCCATGCACCACCTTGTAGTGAACCCACTAATAAGGTTCCTAGTATTGGGCCAGTACAAGAGAAAGAAACAATCGCTAATGTAATGGCCATAAAGAATATACCACCCAAACTTCCTAGTCCACTCTTGGAGTCTGCTTTATTTGCAATGCCACTTGGAAGCGTAATTTCAAAATAACCAAAGAAAGAAATAGAGAAGAAGATGAAGATAATAAAGAAAATAATGTTCAGTGTAGCATTGGTTGAAATGCTGTTAAAAATTTCTGGTTGAACATTTCCAATAATATGAAAAGGAACACTCGCTAAAACATAAATCAAGAAAATACTCAATCCATATAAAATACCATTTTGTATACCTTCTTTTTTTGTTTTTGAACGCTTGGTAAAAAAAGAAACGGTTACTGGTATCATTGGAAAAACACAAGGTGTGATCAATGCAATTAATCCACCTAAAAAACCTAAGAAGAATACAGACCATGCTGTTGCGTCAGCTCCTGTTTGTGTTTCCCCACAGGCATCTTCTTTAGCGGTGGTAGCAGATGCGGGCAATACCATTTGAAAGGCTTCTGCTTTTGATCCATTGGAGAGCGCAGCACTATAAGGTAGTTCTAATGCATAAAATTGATCCCCCTTTCCTACATTTAAAAGAATATTTCCTTTTAAACTGTCTGGTTGAAATCCACTAATGCTAATTTCTTGTTCAAAAGAAACTTTATTCAAAAACATTTTTGCGCTGCCAAATAAAACATCTTTTTGTGTTACGGATGTATTTGAAAATTGGATGGGGCTTAGGAATTTTACAGATTCAATACTTGCATTGAAACTAGGCGCCGTTATTCCATCTGCATTATCATCATATACATGCCAATCTTTTTGTAATACTAATGCTGCTTGTAAAGTATAAGTTGAATCAGTCTTTTCAATTGCTTTTACTGTAACTTTTACAATGCTATCAGTTTGTGCATGTATAGCGCCACTGATGAGTAGTGTTATAAAGGCAAAAAAGAAGAAAGAATATTTTTTCAAAGTATATATTTTAATAGGAGCCCCTACTGAAGATTCACTTCAAATTCTACTTTAGAAGGAGGGAGGCATTTCTCATCGTTACAAACAGTGTAATCAACAGTCCCCGATAATTTTGTTTTGCTGGATACTTTTAAACTAACCAATTGCTTAAACTTAACGGTACCCGCAAAAGTAGCAATCATCGTTTTGAAATTTGGATCAAATTTTTTCTCTAATTTCCCTTCTTCCTTAGTCTTACCCACCAATGTAATCAATGGATTTTTCTTGAATTGGATACTTGTTGGAATAGGACCTCCCTTTACAAATTGAGAGTATATATGCCATGGAGATTCAACCACTACAGTGGCTATAATTTCATATTGCTTATCCGCTTTTTTAACTGCTTCAAAACTCCATTTGGTTGGATTCAATTTTTGTGCATGAACATTGACCATTATAAGGACCGCACTCATCAACAATAACCACTTTTTCATAACGACCATTTAATTAGTTAAATTAAGCTTTACTTAAACCTAAAATTTTAAACACCTCTTTACCATCTATATTATTCAAAGCAGAAGAAGTAGCTCTTTCTGGATGTGGCATCATACCAAAAACATTTCTTTGATCATTACATATTCCTGCAATATCATTCGTGGAACCATTGGGGTTAGCAGTACCACCAATATTTCCATCCTGATCACAGTATCTAAAAATCACTTGATTGTTTTTTTCCAAATGATCCAATGTTGCCTTATCCGCAAAATACCTGCCCTCACCATGTGCAATGGGAATAGTCAATGCTTTGCTTGAAGGTGTTTTTATATAAACGTTTTTACAGATAAATTGTTGATTCTCGTTTTGTAATAAAGCACCAGGCAATAAACCAGACTCACATAAAATTTGAAACCCATTACAAACCCCCAATACTTTACCTCCTTTATTTGCAAATTCAATAACAGATTGCATCATCGGGCTAAATTTTGCAATGGCTCCACAACGCAAATAATCACCATAAGAAAAGCCACCAGGAAGTACCACACAATCGTCGGTAGTAAAATGAGACAAGTCGCTGTCTTTATGCCAAAGCATTTCAACGGGGTATCCCAAATCATGGGACAAGGCATCTTGCATATCTCTATCACAATTGGAACCTGGGAAAACAACTACACCGAACTTCATAGGATTGAATTAACTAATTAGGGTATTATTTGGAGCTTCAAAGGTACCAAATAATGCGCTTTTTAGGATTAAAAATTTGTAATTAAGCCCAATGGTTATACACAATAATACCCACAGAAATCCAAAAAAAGATATTAGGAACCATTAGCCTTTTAGGTGTAGAATAGGCAAAACTAATAAAACAGGCCATAGGGGCAATCACTATAGCCGAAGCATACAAAGCCTGTACTGAAAAAATGATCGGTTGGAAGAAAGTGAGTAATAAAACTAACAATAATACCCCCCAATATTTTCTTACTTGAATAATAAACCTTGTTTGTTGTTGTTGCCAATAAAATATACCAACGATTAATTGTATACCAATGACAATTAAACCACTGATAATATTCCACTCTGGCTGAACCAAGGGATTTTTCCAATCTAATTTTGGGAAATATTGTCTAAAATTTGGATCCGCTTGGGTCAAAAAAACAAAAGCAAATAATAAATAAAAAGGCAAAACAATACCCATTAATAAAACCAACCACTCTGTTAATTTAAAAGGTCTAATAATGGTCAATGCAAACAATACCACAGGAATTAAAATAGCAATGGGTTCGTACAAAAGAATAGATACCCCTACTATTAATCCAATATTAAATTCAATGGTTTGAGGTCTATTTTGATCATACAACTTTAATAACTTTAATAAGATCCATATGATTAATGAATTCGCTACCAATCCCGAGCTAATTACATCCCAATAAGGAAATGTAGCAGTCAATAAAATATAGACAAACGCAGGCAAGTAAGTAATTTGCTGAAACATTTTTAATTGACTCAACAAAATATTTAATCTTAAAGCCTGGGATATGACCAGTAATTGAAATAAGAAAATCAATGCAATAGAAGGCAAAGGTTTAATATATTGTAATAATATATTTGCCAAAAAGCCATCCGATTCATTAGCAATAACTAATGGAGGAGCTATCCAATTATGAAAATGTAGTGCAAAGCTCAATACTATGATGAATAGTATATTGATATCTGACCTATCTCTAAATAAAAATACCACCGGTTATTTTAATTGAATTTTAGCAAATCCGATTTTATTTTTATACTGATAAGGAATGATACATTCTTTTTCTCCTACTTGTTTTAATGCTTTTGGAATCCAATCAAAACGTTTCTCTTGTAAGATGATGGATTCTGCTTTGCTTAAAACACCTTGATCACTCATTGTATTAATAACAAATTGACGTTGTCCTTTTTGTTTTTGATAATAAATAATATTTACACCATTGTTATTTTCAAAACTACCATATCCAATAAATTGATCTACATTAATATCTGACTGTGATTTATCAATAGTCTTTACCCATTGTAAAGTACCATTTTGATCAAAAGACATAAGAGCAATTTGTTTTGCGTTATAGGTAACTGAAGGATAACCGAAGCTTGCAAATGGATTCCAAAATCCTCCACCCCAACCCCAGCCCCAGCCGCCCCAGCCCCAGCCG
>JAFMEV010000085.1 GCA_017856545.1 Chitinophagaceae bacterium | reverse complement strand
TTTTTATAACCTTATTTTACCAAACGAATACGTTTGCACAAACCCCAAGTGCTAGTTTTAATCCAGAACTTGGAAATTTCTTTGTCTCTAATTATAGTAGATCTTTCATAAATACTATAGCTAGCAATTGGGCGCTGTTACAAGATCCTGATGGAGTAATGTATATAGGCAATAGTTACAATGGGGTGATTATTTTTGACGGACAAAAAATTAGAAGAGTAGTAGATGATCAAGGAAATCCAAAATTGGGATTATGTCGAGCGATGGTTATGGATTCCAAAAATAATATCTATGCAATCCTTGGAAGCGAAGTTGGTCTGATCGAAAAAAATAAATTTGGCGAAAGTGTTTTTAATTCACTGTCAAAAAATCTAGCAATAAAAGATCAAATTAATTCAACTTTATGGTCTGCAGGTGTAATTAATGATACGGTAGTATTTCAATCTGAAAAATCAGTCTATCTATACAAGTATAAAAAATTAATCAGTATCCAACATTTTAAAGGATTACTACATACGGTTAATATCAATAAAAACGGTGCATATTTAAGAATTTGGGACGAGGGATTGTTTAAATTAACCAATGGAAAATTTGTATTATTACCGGCAACAAAAGAGTTGTTTGCAAAGAATAGAATTGATGAACAATATGCTTTGGATGGTGGAGATAATTTAATTGTATCAAGAAATATTGGCTTATGGATTTTGAAAACTGATGGTAGTTTACAAAAAACTAAATCAGACGATATTGATCAATTTGTTATCAATAATGAAGCATATCAAGGAGGGGAAAAATTAAGAAATGGAATTATTCCTATTTCTACAACAAAGGGTGGGCTTTTATTTATAGACGATAAATTAAATATCAAATCGGTACTGACTTCAAAAAATGGACTTGATTTTGATTATGTTACTTCCTTTATACAAGATAGAGCCGGAGACGTTTGGGGTACAAGTGATAATGTTTTTAGAGTGAGTTTTGATACCAATCTAACTTATTTTTCAACAATAAATAATTTACATGGATTTGTAAACAATATTAAAAGAATTGGTGGAAAATTATATGTAAGAACCAATAAAGATTTATATAATCTTGTTCCCAAGACAAGTATCTCTGAACAATCAACATTTGTAAATAATAAAGTCAATGAATTAGGAGACGAGGTTTTGGAATTTGACGATCAAATCATTACTACAAATAACTATACCATTAAAACTACCAAAAACAATGTAACAAAAATTTTAAGTCCAATTTATAGATCAAATTCAACTATTCGTTCTTTACTTAATCCAAGTATCATTTTTACTTCCAATTCGGCAGCTGGTTTATTGGCGCATCAATATAAAAATGGTGTTTGGAAACAATTGTTATTGAATAATAAAGATACTGTTACAAGCGGTAATGTCACTGAATTTTCGCCTGGGGTGCTCATTCTTGAAACCAGAAAAGGACTTGTTAAATATCAATATAATAATGAAGGGCAAGGAGTTTATACTAAGATTGGAATTGATAAAAGTTTTACAACAAACGGGAGATTATTTTCAAGGGTAATTAATGGCAATCAAAATTTATTTATTGATTCCTTAAATAATTTTTACACTTTAGATGTAGTAAAAAATAAAGCTATCTATACTGGAATTAACATTGATAGTTTTGTAAATAAATCTTATTGGTTTTATGTATATAATCCAGCTTCAAAAAACGGATGGACGATTACTCAAAAAGGCATATTTAAAACAACATTTAATTTAAAAGATGGTTTTAAATTCAAGCAATATCCTTTTTATAAAGTTGATTTAAATGAACTAAGTCCTGGCATACTTGCAGAAGGTGAAGGTGAAAATGAGGTTTTATGGTTGGGTTCTCAAGATGAAAAACTATATCGTTATTTCCCAGAATTAGCCATAAAGGAAAAGCATAAAAATTTTAAAGCACTTATCAGAGCTATTTATACCAATGGAAATAAAGCTCCATTAGAATTAGGCACTTTACCATTTAGCAGTAATAATTTACAATTTGAAGTTGCTTATCCTGTATTTGGAAACGAGTCAAAAACACAATTTAGTTATTGGTTAGAAGGACAAGATAGTAGTTGGTCAAATTTCGTTTCTGATTTCAAGAAAGAGTATACAAACCTTAAAGAAGGAAAATATATTTTTCATGTAAGGGCAAAAGATGCAAGTGGTGAAATTTCTGAAGAAGGCAATTTAGCATTTAAAATCAGTCCTCCTTGGTATAGGACTATTTGGGCTTATGGGTTTTACCTGTTGTTACTTGTTTTATCTTTCTTACAATTTGGTAAATATCAAGCTAGAAAATCTTTTTTGAAAGCGGAGAATGATAGAAAAAATTCAGAATTAGAAGCTGCAAAAGATTTACAAAATAGATTATTACCTAAAACCTTACCAGCTATCAATCATCTTGATATAGCAGGATTCTTAAGAACTTCAACAGAGGTTGGGGGTGATTATTATGATTTCTTTGTTCAGGATGACGATTCTTTATATATCATTTGTGGTGACGCAACTGGCCACGGAACTCCTTCTGGTATGTTGGTTTCGATTACCAAAGCTGGTATCATTGGTTTGCCAAAATTGGCACCCAATAAAATGCTTTCAGAACTCAATCGAGTTGTTAAAAAAGTTGATTTAGGTATCTTAAGAATGAGCTTGAATATCGCTTATTTAAAAGGTAATCAATTAACGATTAGTTCAGCTGGAATGCCTCCATATTTTATCTATCGTGCTCATAATCAAGTAACTGAAGAGTTTATGTTATCTGGTATTCCACTGGGTAGCTTTAATAAAGTGGAATATGATGAATTAACCACGGACTTTCAAAAAGGCGATATTTTGGCTATTATCTCTGACGGCCTTGCTGAAGCGCCTAATTCAAAAGGAGATCTTTTTGATTATACCCAGATACAATCTATTATCACTGCTAACAGTCATTTGAGTGCAAAAGCATTAATTGATGAGTTAATGAATCAAGTAGATGTATGGCTAGAAGGCAAACATAATCCTGATGATATTACCATTGTTATAATTAAACATAACTAATAGCATTATTTATATAATTTAAATTAAATTTAGAAACATCAAATTTTTTAATAATAGTACAATTTAATAATCATGAAAAAACCAAGTGTTGAACTTAAGTTGCCTATAATCCCCAACATGGAATTAATAGCAACACAAACTGCCGAAGTAATAGCTAGGCATATGAACTTGAATGATGAACAAAGCGGAGAGATCAGTATGGCACTTATTGAAGCTTGTATTAATGCTTTTGAACATTCAAAGTCAGATAGTAATGTTTTTATTCATTTTTTAATTGAAGAAGACTCTTTAATTGTAAAAGTTATTGATCAAGGTATTGGGTTTGATAAAACTAAAGTAGAGATCCCTAAAATTGAGAATAAAATTGGTAAAGAAGAACGTAAGCGTGGCTGGGGTTTACAATTAATTCAAGAATTAATGGACTCTGTAGAATTTGAATCAAATAGTGACGGAACCATTGTTACTATGAAGAAAAACATCAATAAATAACAAATAAATAAAAAGAATAATTATGAGCGGATTTATTAAAAGCACAAAAGAAGAAAATCAAATTGTGATCATTGAAACAGATGGTTATTTAAATAATGAAGGCGGAGAAGCTATTTCTACAATTTGTTATGAAAAAATGAATGAGGGTAAAAATAAATTTTTGATTAATATGGCTGGCACTAAAGTAGTTAACAGTATTGGTGTATCAATATTAATTGAGATTATTGAAAAACTTCAAGAAGTAGATGGGAAAATAGGTTATTATAACTTGGCACCAATTGTTTCTAAAACATTCAACATTATGGGTCTTACTAAATATTCTACTGTTTTTGCAACAGAAGAAGAAGCAGTAAGTGGATTATAATGAACAAACAGTTTAATATAAATGAGCTTCAGTTAAAGTATCTTGAATTAGAAACATTATTAGACATCACCAATGAACTAAGCTCTTTCGAGCATGTTTCTGTTTTATTACAAGAGATTTTAATCAAGTCTTGTGCTGTTTTAAATGCATCATCAGGAATGATATTGATGCAGGATAGCAATTCTGACCTGTTTCAAATTGAAGCAGAATTTAATATTGATGTTGATGCATTAAGGGGGGTTATTTTCAACAAAAAAAGGGGCTTTTTTAACGAAGTTAATCAACACAGAAAGGCAATTCATTTACAAATTGAAACTGATCCTTTTTTATCTAAAACAAAATGTACCTATGGTTTAATAGCACCTCTACTAGATAAAAAAGATTTAGTGGGTGTTATTGTACTATTTGATAAGGAATCTAGATTGGGGATTTCTGCATTTGAAGAATCCGATACCAATATGCTTTCAGCTATTGCTACACAAGCTGGAGTTGCCTACAATAATATAAAGCTCATCGAGAATATCAAAGAAGCTAAGACCTTCAATGATAACGTAATGCAATCTATTGTAACAGGAGTTTTCACGACCAATTTGATGGGCGAGATCAATCATGTTAATAGAGCTGCGGCTTCAATCATAAACTTAGATAGAGAAGAAGTTATTGGAAACCACTACGAGTATGTTTTTGAATCCAATGAAATTATCAATGAGCTTATTTCAAAATGCGAAACAGCACTTGCAACAATCTCCGAGTCTCAAATACAAATTGATTGTAATGGCAAGACTACTTCTGTAAATATTTCAGTTTCACCCTTACTAAATGATCAAAACGAACCTATAGGATCGGTTGTGGCCATGGAAGATTTATCCAATTTAGATAAATTAAAATCCACTTTTAAAAAGTATGTATCTAAACAAATTGTAGATCAGCTTTTAGAAAACGATGATATGTTGAATTTAGGCGGTCAAGAGCAAGAAGCTACCATCTTGTTTTCAGATATAAGAGGATTCACTTCCATGTCTGAAACCATGCCTCCAAATGAAGTGGTGGAAACATTAAATGAATATTTCAATTTAATGATTGAAATTATTTTCAAGTACAATGGAACTTTAGATAAAATTATTGGTGACGCCTTAATGGTTATTTATGGTGCTCCAAATTCTACAGACAAAGACACAGAGAATGCAGTGTTGACGGCTATTGAAATGCAGGAAAAATTAATTGAGTTTAATCAGCAAAGAATCATACATTCTAAATTACCTATCACCATTGGCATTGGCATTAATAGAGGAAGAGTCATTAGTGGCAATATTGGATCTCGCCAACAAATGAATTTTACAGTGATTGGCGATTCGGTGAATTTAGCATCAAGATTATGTTCAGCTGCAAAAGCAGATGAAATTATTGTTTCGGACACTGTTTGGAAACATGTTAAAACCAATAAGCTATTTAAAGGCAGAAAATTAAATCCAATTAAGGTAAAGGGTAAGGCAAAACCAATTGAAATAAGAGAGATACTTTATCAAAGACCTTCATTTAATTATGAAGTGGCATATGGAATGATTGAAAGTTTCTTAATCAATAACTTACCCAAAGAATATACCTATCATTCTATTCATCATATTAGAGATGTAGTAGAACAATCTGAAAGAATTGCTAAAAAAGAAAAAATTAATAAAGAAGATATAGCAGACTTAAAATTAGCAGCATGGCTACACGATGTGGGATATATATGGGAGCCTGCTAGACATGAAGCCAGAGGAGCAGAATACGCCACAGTGGTTTTAAATGCTATGGACTTTCCAGCTCAAAAAATAAATAGAATTACTGGGATGATAATGGCTACAAAGATCCCGCAGAGCCCAAAGAACTTATTGGAACAAATTATTTGTGATGCAGATTTAGATTATTTAGGTAGAGAAGATTATAAAGCCAATAGTACTTTACTATTAGAAGAGCTTAGATTAAAAAAAGAGATATCCGAATTAGAATGGTTGAAAATTCAAGACCAGTTTTTAACCAAGCATGTTTATTTTACTAAAACCTCCAATTCAACAAGAAATACTCAAAAAGCCAAGGTGTTGGCAAATATTAAAACGCAACTAAAAAAATAAATTTATGGCAGAAGCAGGACACAGCTCAAATAAGTTACATTTTCAATTAGACAGAATTTCGTTTTTTACAGATGGCGTATTTGCCATTGCCATCACCTTATTGGTGATTGAATTTAAAGTACCTGTGGTAGAACATCCAACCGATGCAGCATTATGGGACAGGTTAGCACATATGGGATTATTATTGCTAGGCTTTCTTATAAGCTTTTGTATTGTTGGCTATTATTGGTCAGTACACCACAGAATTTTTGGGTATGTAGAAAAGTACACAAGCAGATTAATCTGGTTGAACTTAATGTTCTTATTCTCAGTGGTATTATTGCCATTTACTTCTGGCTTGTTAGGAGAATATGCTTCTGAAACACATTTGCATTTACCCTACGGTATTTATGTAGCTAATATCTGTTTAACGGCTATAATGAATGCTATTTTATGGTTTTATGTAAGCAATCCTAAACATGATATTTTAACACATAAAATTTCAAGAGAAAGAATCTTATTAGGATTCTATTTTACATTAGTTGTACCTATTTTATTTGTTATCTCATTTGTGGTGACATTATATCAACCAACCATTGGACGTTTAATTCCAATTTTAATACCATTTGTATTAAAATATGGGATGACAGGTTTAACTGCTAGAGCAGCTGCAAATGAGAAAAAATAAATTCTCCATTATTTTCGGATACACAATTAAACGATTGCCATGAAAAAAATTATCATTTTATTTTTATTCATTTTGCCTTTAAATTATTTGAATGCACAATTTTATAAAGATTTAAAATTCAATTTATCCGATTCTTTGAAATTGGTTGAAAGTTCAAATTCCTACCAAAAAAAGGTAGACATTTTAATGAATATAGGCTATCGTTATGAATGGTCAAAAGGAGATAG
>JAFMEV010000084.1 GCA_017856545.1 Chitinophagaceae bacterium | reverse complement strand
AAAAAAGCCTGTCACTTTGTGACAGGCTTTGTGATTCGGATTGGATTCGAACCAATGACCTACTGCTTAGAAGGCAGTTGCTCTATCCAGCTGAGCTACCGAACCAGGAGCTTCCAATTGGAGGTGCAAAATAAAGATAATTTGGCCTTAATTCAAAGAAAAAGACCTTTAAATCAGTCAGTTGCCATTAAATCTCTAATCACCACACTTGCAGCAGTACAACCAAACATGGCAGGCATATAGCTTAAAGTGCCAATGATGGATTTTTTAGGATATGCCTTCTCCGTTACGATAATCTTGTCCTGATCTGCCTTTTCTGGGCTAAAAACTACTTTCAATCCCTTTTTGATACCTAGATTCTGAAGACGTTTCCTTACGTATCTTGCCAAATTACAAATCTTTGTTTTTGAGATATCTGTTACTTGTATTTGAGATGGGTCTACTTTGCCACCAGCCCCCATTGAACTCACAATGGGAATCTTCCTATCCAAACATCCTTTGATTAAAAATACTTTGGCAGATAAGGTATCGATACAATCCACTACATAATCCCAATGCGTACTTTCCAATAAATGCTTTGTGATTTCATCTTTGATAAAAATTTCATTTACTGTAAGGTCTAATTCAGGGTTAATGTCTTTTAAACGGTTTGCCAAAACCTGAGCTTTTGGAAGACCTGCTGTTGAATGCAATGCTGGAATTTGTCGATTGATATTGCTTTTGTCCACTGTATCATTATCTACGATGGTCATTTTGCCCACTCCGGCTCTTACAATCATTTCTGCACAAATTCCTCCAACACCTCCCAGGCCAATTACTAAAACATTTTTACCCATTAATTTTGATACGGCTTCATCACCTAACATCAATTGCGTTCTACTCATCCAATAAGGTATCATAACGTATATTTATGTTGCAAAAATCATTAAAGCTATGTCCATATCAAAAATTATTTTACATTTTTTAATATTCTTTTCTCTAAAGAGTTTTGCTCAAAGTCCAATTGAACTTATTACAGAGCAGAAAGGTGTGAGTTTAAGAGGACTTTCTATTCCATCTGAATCAGTTATTTGGGCTAGTGGATCTAAAGGGACTGTTGCAAAATCAACAGATGGCGGGAAGCAATTTTCATGGATGCAAGTTCAAGGTTTTGAAACAAGAGATTTTAGAGCTATACATGCATTTAATGATCAAGAAGCTATTATAGTAGCCATTTCTTCACCTGGAATTATTTTATCAACCAAAGACGGAGGAATTCATTGGGATAAGGTCTATGAGAATACGGATACTGCAATATTTTTAGACGCGATTTCATTTAAAGATGATCATGGTATGGTGATAGGTGATCCAATTGATCAAAAAATAGTGCTATTAACTTCCAAGAATCGTGGACAAAGTTGGGAAAGGGTTGGGAATGATTTTTTTAAATCTACCGTAAAAGAAGGGGAATCATTTTTTGCTTCAAGTGGAACTAATTTAATTGTTGATTCCAAAGAAGTATTTTTTGTTTCAGGAGGAATGTATAGTAGATTTTGGGTAGATGGGGAAGCTATTGCTTTGCCTATAATTCAAGGTAAACAAACAACAGGTGCAAATAGTATAGCTATTTCTCCAAATAAACAACATATTACCATTGTCGGAGGTGATTTCATGAATCACCTATCTAAAGATCAAAATATTATTGGGTTAGATAAACTTATTGCATCTAATTCGAAGAATAAAACAAAAAGAATAAACCATTGGAAGATGAATCCTAAAGTAAATGCACCTAATGGATACAAATCTTGCGTTCAATATATTTCTAATAAAGATTTGATTGTTTGTGGAACAAGTGGTGTGGATCTCTCCAATGATGGCGGTATTTCTTGGAACCCTATTTCTACCCAATCTTTTCATGTCTTAAAAGTTGTTCCAGGTAAAAGAAAAGTCATACTAGCGGGTTCAGGTGGCAGAATTGCTTCATTAAATATGGACTAACATTAAACAAAGTTTATTATTTAGAAAAAAAAGGAGTTTTGAATTTTTTCTATTTAATTCTTTTATTAACTTAGTTATAAGATGAAAAAGTTCCAAGCGATCATATCTTTTGAAATGGATGAAGAATTCATGTCTTTTGTTCCTCCACACAGAACTTATATTAACTATCTATTGAATAAAGGAATTATTGATAGTTATGCGGTTAGTATGGAGACCCAACAATCATGGATTACGATCAATGCCATTACTAAAGTGGAAGCATCAGACATATTAGATAAATCACCCTTATCCAAGTACTGGAACTATGAAATAGTAGAGCTTTTTGTATATGATAGTCAATCTACTAGGCTGCCTGCAGTACAATTAAATTAATTACTCTTTTTTTTGGAGGTTTAAATTCCTAACCTTATTTTTGCACTCCTCAAAAGGGAAATGGGAGCATAGCTCAGTTGGTTTAGAGCACCTCGTTTACACCGAGGGGGTCCGCGGTTCGAACCCGTGTGCTCCCACCCATTAAAGTCCTCAACCTAGGTTGGGGACTTTTTCATTCAAATTAGGCTAAGTTTGCTCTATGCAAGTATTTAAAAATCAAAGCAAAATCATCATTACCTGTAATAAATGGTTAGCTCCGGCTCTAAGAAATGAAGTGATTTCTTTGGGTTTTGATATTGATCGTGTTTTTCAAACAGGGGTGGAATTAACAGGTAATGTGAATGATTGTATTAAGTTAAATATGAACCTGAGGACAGCTAGTCAGGTAATGTATTCTTTAAAGGCATTTATATGTAATGATCCTGATGAATTATATAGACAAGCTTTAAATATCCATTGGGAGAAAATGATTCAACCAGATGGCTATTTTTCAGTCATTAGCAATGTATTTCATCCAACTATTCAAACCAATTTGTTTGCCAATCTTAGAGTGAAAGATGCCATTGTTGATAGAATAAGAAAAGCAACGAACAAAAGACCCACCACTGGTTCTGAATTATCTGGAGCGGTGGTGTATTTATTTTGGAAGAATGATGAAGCTGAATTATTTCTTGATACTTCAGGTGCATCTCTAGCGAGGCATGGTTATAGAAAATTGCCAGGTAAAGCACCCATGTTGGAAGCATTGGCAGCTGCTACAATTTTATCTACTAAATGGGATAGATTTACACCCTTTATTAATCCAATGTGTGGATCAGGTACTTTGGCCATTGAAGCTGCTTTGATTGCCACCAAATGCGCTCCAGGTTTACTCAGAGATCATTATGCCTTTATGCATTTATTGGGATATGATCCTACTGTATATGAAGAAGAGCGCTCGGTTTTAGAAAGACAAGTAAGAGCTTTGCCTTCATTAAAAATTATTGCATCGGATTTAAGTAAGGAGGCTATTAAAGTGGCCAAAATAAATGCTACTGCTGCTGGGGTGGAAGATTTAATTGATTTTCAAGTGGGTGATTTTGAATCAACCAAGATGCCAGATGATATGAACAATGCCATAGTAATGTTTAACCCAGAATATGGCGAAAGATTAGGAGAAGAAGTGGAATTAGAAAAAACTTATGCAAGAATGGGGGACTTTTTAAAGAATAAATGTAAGGGTGCCACTGGATATATTTTTACTGGAAATTTAGAGTTGGCTAAGAAGATTAGATTAAAACCCAGCAGAAGAATTGAATTCTTAAATGCCAAGATTGATTGCAGATTGTTAGAGTACGAAATGTATGAGGGTACCAGAAGGGTTGAAAAAGCTTCTTTACAGTCTGAATAAAAACTGTTTATGTAAATTACTTATTTGCAGTTTATTGGTGTAGAATAATTCACCATCTAATTGAATGGGTAATGGCTTGTCTGACTCAATTGTAAATGTTTTTCCTAGTTGATGTTTAATAAAAGGGTAATGTAAATGCTTCCCTTTTTTAATAATGGGTAAATACCAAAGTCTTTTCCATACCGGCATTTTATCTGCCAATACCATATCTAAATTTCCATCATTGATCTCAGCAGTAGGGGCAATAAAAAAACCTCCACCGGCTCTTGATGAATTTACAAAAAGTGCTAACAAAAAATAACCCTCTATCTGTTCTTGTTCTGTTTGAATTTTTAAAAATGATTCTTTAAAGAATAAAATCTTATAAATTACTGCTAGTAGGTATCCAAAGTGCCCTCCAATGATTCTAATCGTTTTCATGGAAGCAACAATTTCACCATCAAATCCAATGCCTAAGCAATTAATATACAATCTATCATTTACCTTACCTGCATCAATATATTGAGGCTTTCTATCGAATATACTATCAAATAAAGCTTCATTAGATAAGCCTCCATATAATTTCCAAGCGAAATCATTTCCAGTCCCACCATTAAACAATACAATAGGGATTGAACATTCTGGGTAGTGATTAATAAAATAATTAATGGTTCCATCACCACCAATGATCCAACAATCCGAATAGGAATGTAATGAATCATTGCTTGGCCATTCATTAGTATAAATTGTAGAATGAATATTTAACTGCATTAGTTTTGAATTCAGCCATTGAGCAGTTCTCCCAGCTTTGTGTTTTCCTGATTGGTTATTGGCTAATATGGCAACTGATGTTATTGTACTCATTGCTTTATTTATAGAGTAAGTATGGTTCAATTTCTTTTTTCCAATAGTCCACTCTCAATAAAATTTGGATTTTTTGTAACCAATTTTGTAAGGGCAAATCAAATAAAACTTCAGCATTTGGAATTCCTAACAATAGAGATAAATGATTTTTCCCAGTAGGGTTGGCATTGGTTGGATAGGGTGCCCATTCAAAATGATTGGGATGTAAATCTTTGATAATTTTGAGCAACAATAAACCATTTAATACTGCGTCATAATTTTCTGGATCTTTTACTGTACAGTGTATTCCTGGAAGCCATTCTTTTTCCTTATTGGATTTAAAAGCTACGCTAGATATTTCCATTGCCAGATCTTCACTGAACATATTCTTACAAACTGCAACAATGGCATCCATATTTAACCATGCAGCACCAAACCATTCAAATGAATAAGTAGTACCTCTGCCAATAGAAACATTGGTTGCTTCAAAAAAACAAAAACCAGGATACAATAAACATGCATTGAAGTTTTGTATTGCAGGTGAAGTAGGTATCCATGTTTGTTTCCATGCTAGAAATAAATCTGTTCTTTTCAATTCACTACATGAAATAATTTCAAGATCTGCGTTCCAGCCTTTTGTTGTATTAAAGTATAAAGCCAATTCACCTAAGCTACATTGATGTTTAATGGGTATGTTAAATCTTCCTATAAAGCTAGCAACAGATTCATCTAATGAAGGCCCTTCAATCATTGCAAGATTTCCGCTCAATGGATTAGGTCTATCTAAGATGATGATTTTTTTATGGAACTTAGCAGCTGCCTCCAAGTAGTAGGTCATTGACCATAAATAAGTATAAAATCTTGTTCCCGCATCGGGTATATCAAATAACAAAATATCTATCCCATCAAGATCTTTTTCAACAGGTGCGTATTGCTCGCCATATAAACTTACAATAGGAAGGTTAGTGAGGGGATCAACTCCATCTTTCATTTTTTCACCATCTGCACCTTTGGTATCAATGCCATGTTCTGGAGAGAATAGTTTAGTTATATTAAATCCAGCTTTAATTAATGCAATTCTACTATGTGTTTGATCAAAAGTTCTTGCAGCATCATTGGTTAAAAAACCTATAGAACTGGTTTTCCATGATGGATTATTTAGAATAATTTGATCTACTCCAAAACGAATTGCCATGCCAAATCTTTTTTCAATGTTTCTAATACATTAAAGATAATAGGACATCTATCATAATGCATGAATGTAGTAAACAGTCTTTTGTTAAAATCCTTTACATGAAAAGCAGGAAATTCTTTACAACCTTCAAATCGGTGTTCATATACACTACAGCTATTTCCCACTAAAAAATGACAAGGAATGGCATTTAAAACCATTCTCCCAGATTCACCTTTCTCGAGGTATTTTTCATCAAATTCCGTTCTGTTTTGACCCAAATGTTGGGCTAAATGATCAGCCTCTTGTTCATTGATATTTACCATCAAGCTTTTGCAACAATTACCACATTGAGTACAGTCAATTTGAGGGGAAATGGTATTGGAGAGGTCTAGAACAGCTTGATCTAAGCTTTCACTGTCCATTCCTCTCAGAAAATCTTGAAACTGAAGGTTTTCTGGAGTTAATTGAACTGCCTGGTTTTTTATCCATTCTAGGTCAACAATCGGGTATTTAGGTACGTTTTTGATAGGTTAAAGATAGCGCTTTAATCCATTTATCCACATTTAGGCCATTTTGAACAATTTTAGATGGCATAAGGCCGTTTGAGAATTAGATTTGCACAAACTCGGGGCTTTTTTGGCCCCTAAAGTATTGATAATTATGGCAGAAGCTAAAGTACCCGTAGAATATAACGAAGACTCCATTAGGTCTTTAGATTGGAAAGAGCATATTAGATTAAGGCCCGGTATGTATATCGGAAAATTAGGCGACGGATCTGCGCCTGATGATGGAATTTATGTTTTGATCAAAGAAGTCATTGATAACTGTATTGATGAACATACCATGGGGTATGGTAAACAGGTTGATATCAGTATCCAAGATAAAACGGTGACCATTCGAGATTATGGTCGTGGAATTCCTCTAGGAAAAATTGTGGATGTTGTTAGTAAGATCAATACAGGTGCTAAATACGATAGCAAAGCCTTCCAAAAATCGGTGGGTTTAAACGGTGTAGGTACGAAAGCCGTGAATGCATTGAGTGAAGATTTTACAGTAACTGCCTTTAGAGAAGGTAAATCTAGATCGGCAAGTTTCAAGAAAGGTCAATTAATTGAAGAAACCAAAGAAACTAAGACAACAGAAGCAAATGGTACATTAGTGAGTTTTGTTCCTGATTCTTCTGTGTTTAAAAACTTTCATTTTATTTATGAATACATTGAAAGTCAGCTATGGAATTATTGTTATTTAAATGCTGG
>JAFMEV010000083.1 GCA_017856545.1 Chitinophagaceae bacterium | reverse complement strand
TGATGAAGAATGTTTTGGTTTTATGCACTGGAAATAGCTGTAGAAGTCAAATAGCACATGGGTATTTGAAACATTTTTATGGTGATCATGCCAATGTGTATAGTGCTGGAGTGGAAACACATGGGGTTAATCCCAAGGCTATTGCAATTATGAAAGAAGATCATATTGACATAAGTCATCACACTTCTAATAACGTGCTTGAATATAAGGATATTGATTTTGATTACGTCATCACTGTTTGTGATCATGCAAAAGAAGTGTGTCCTTATTTTCCATCCAACGCAGAAAAGTTTCATTATAATTTTCCAGATCCATCCAAATTAAATGGAACAGAAGATGAGATACATGCTGAATTTTTAAGAGTAAGAAATTTGATTAAAGTGTATTGTGATGAATTTGTACAAGATCATTTATAGATAAACAAAAAGGTCCCGATTTATCGAGACCTTTTTGTTTTAGGGGAAGGATAATACTTTAGAAATTTCGAGTTCCATTTGGTTGGAAAATATATCTAAAAGTATAGTATCGTTGTTTAGAAATTTTTTCAGCATCAGGTGCAGTTGCTGCTAATGTTGCACCACCTTTGTAGTATGCAATAATTTCTACTTTTGCATATTTTCCACTCGCTGTTCTAATAACCAGAACTCTACCTGCTAATGGCGTAACTAAGTTTTTAATTGGGTCGTATGTATACCAACCTCTACCACTTCCAAAAGTTACAGCATAGCTTGATGGACCATTATCAGTTTTGAATACAGAATCACTAGATATTGTTTTTAGTTCTTCAAATAAACCAATTTGAATAAATGCACCACCTAATCCACTACCACTATTTCCACTATTGGTTAAAATTTTGGTACCGTTAAATGCTAGGTCCCATTTAGTAGTTGCACTATCTGAATTAGCAATAATC
Source organism: Chitinophagaceae bacterium (assembly GCA_017856545.1). Taxonomy (GTDB): domain Bacteria; phylum Bacteroidota; class Bacteroidia; order Chitinophagales; family Chitinophagaceae; genus Sediminibacterium. The sequence goes on along the minus strand of JAFMEV010000083.1, from coordinate 6,084 downwards.
GTATTTTTTTCTAGACTATAAAAGGTAAACTTACCTGTGCCAAAAGGTTGTCCCTGAGGTGTTATTCCAATAATAGTATCTGCTGGTAAATCTTTCACTGTTGTTGCTGATAAAGGTGCTACAACTGTTGTAGTTGATTTAGAACAGGAGAATAAAAAAACGCTTGTCATTACTACCACTAAACTTTTCCAGATTGCTTTTTTCATTTTGTTATTTTTTATTTTTGTGTTGAATATTTTAATGTCATATAAAAGGTTCTACCTGCTAAGTTGGGCAAGTTCAATCCATCCATATAGTTATTGATATTATCTATACCAGCTTGAATGGCCCAACCTTTTTTCAAGGGTTTACCCATAGAGTAGTTTAAAGTAATATAGCCAGCACCAAACTGATCTCCCTCATCAAATACTTCATTGCCATTTGTATTGGCTACAGCCCATTTACTTCTATAGATGGCTCTTATATTTGCATAAAAGCCTTTCGTATTTTCGTAATTTAATTTTGCTTGTAATCTGTGCTTACTGGTATTTGGTAAGCCAACATAATCGCTTAACTTAAGTAATCTACTTGTACCATTATCATTTTTTGTATATACTGTTCCGCTTTTAATACTTGCAATTTGATCTTTGTCTCCAGTAATTAAAAATTGATATCCAATAGCACTAGTCCATCCTTTTGCAAATTTTTGCTTTGTTTCAATCTCAAATCCTGTAGTGAAAGCGTTTTTGATATTTAAGTAACTATAAATTTGACTTCCACTAATGTAATTGCCCACCTGTTGTACATCAATCAAATTATTTATATCGTTTCTAAAAAATTGAACTTGAATTTCATTGCTTTGATTAGGCTCCCACTCAGCTGATACATGGATACCAGTTGCATATTCTGGTTCTAGTTTCTTTAATTGATAAAAGTTGCTAAATAGATTACCAATCTGACCTAAATCCATTAATCTATTGATTACTTTTTGTGCTTCCACTGCACCAAATACACTATAACTACCGGCTGCTGCATTGGTGAAATTCAAGTACAATTGTCTAAAATCAGGTGCCTTAAATCCTCTCCCAGCACTTAACTTGAATCTAAGTTGTGTGTTTACTTTATACATTAAAGAAAACTTAGGACTAAAAGCCGATGCAAAATTTTGGTTTTTATCAAATCTAAATCCAGCATTGGCTACCCATTTTTTCCCATTATTCCATTCCCATTGATTAAATGCGTATTGAATATTATTGGTTTTTGCACTATCTATATTATCATACCTAGAACTGTTCACATTTTCTGTGATCCAACCAAATCCTATAATACTATTTAAAGATGCATTAATCTTCCACTCGGTTTGATCTTCTATTCTTTTAAAATTTTGTTGAAATAAATCATTATAAGGATTTCCTGAAACCGTTAGAAGATCTTGCTTTGATTTGAATTGTGTATAGTAAGTGTTTAGTTTTGTTTTTATTTTATCACTAAATTTATGATTGACAACAATAGATCCGTTTAAGTCATTGTTATTCTCATTGCCATTCGAATAAATGGTTGTGCCATTGTTCGCTACAGCAATAATGCTTTTGATATTCTCAGTATTATATCTTACGCTTCCATCAATACTTGTCTTATCCGTAAACTTATATTGTATATTTTGTGTGAAGGTTGTTCTAGCAATTGGAGTGATGAATCTATTGTTACTATTAGGTCTTACACTAAATCCATCTGTACTATAATAGTTGTAAAATGTTTGAGCATGTAGCTTGTTTACTCTTTTTGAAATACTAATGTTCCCATCTTTTGTATTATAACTGCCATATCTAATATTTGCTGATAAGGCATCAGTATTTTTCTTGTCTGTAATAATATTGATTACACCGGCCATTGCTTCACTTCCATATAAACTTGAAGAGGGGCCTTTTACTATTTCAATTTTTTTAATATTACCTACTGCAATTCTATTTAAATCCAATACGCCCGCAGTCCTTCCGATCAGTGGTTCTCCATCTATTAATATGATGGTATAATCCGGATTCAATCCTTGTAGCTGCACACCTGCGCCAAAACCAGAAGTCATTGTAATGCCATTTTGTTCTCTCAATACATCTGCCAACCTTGTATTACCAGCTTGAACAATACTTTTACCCGTGATCATACTAATTGGCACAGAAATATTTTTTACTTTTCTTTCTGATTTATTAGCAGTCACAAAAACAGTGTCACTATATAGACCGAGACTATCTTTACTAAAATTCATCTGTGCTTTACCATTGAAATTGATCAAAATAATACATGCCCAAATAATATAGAAAGCCCTTTTTTTCATTGAGGCACAAAGGTCACAATAGCTCGTTTCTTAGCCTTGATTTAACGGATATTTATAGAGCAATAATTAGATAAAATGACACTATCATGACATTTAAATTGGCCTATATTTTTCTTGTTTAATTTTAAGGATATAAATGATATTTAAGATTAAAAATTATACAGAAACGCTAACTTCGTTGAGTATTTATGAGTGAAAGAAAGTATCAAATATTATTGGTGGAGGATGAAGAGCATCTTCATGAAGCACTAAAGCTGAATTTAGAGTTAGAAGGCTATGAAGTGAGTTCTGCAATGGATGGAAAGAAGGCATTGGATACGCTTCAAAATGCAGTTTTTGATTTGATTATTTTGGATATTATGTTGCCTAGTGTAGATGGATTTACGATTATTGAAAAGTTAAGATTAAACAATAATCAAACACCCATTTTGGTATTAAGCGCTAAAAATTCAAGTTTTAATAGGGTACAGGGACTTAAGTTAGGAGCGGATGATTATCTGAATAAGCCATTTAATTTAGAAGAGCTCCTTTTAAGAGTTGCCAAGTTAATTCAGAAAGCTATTCCAAATAACAGTGCTTCAGAGGCTTTGGCTTCATTTGAATTTGCAGGACATAAAATAAATTTTGAATCCTTGGAAGTGATTTTAGCGGATGGCGCCAGTATTCAATTAACCAAAACCGAAGCTTTGCTTTTACGTTTGTTAATAGAAAACAAAAATACCGTAGTTTCTAGAGAGAAAATCTTACAAACAGTATGGGGCTATCAGGTTTTTCCAAATACCCGTACGATTGATAATTTTATCACTGCTTTTAGGAAGTATTTTGAAAAAGACTCTAAAAATCCTGAATTCTTTATTTCAATAAGAGGTGTGGGGTATAAGTTCAAAATTTAGTAACTTACGTCAAATCGACGTATATGAATCCTTGCCATTTTTCAGATGCTAGAAGAGGCTTTTTAAAAAAGACCGCTTCTTTGGCTGCATTGTATTTAACACCTTCTATTTTGGTGAATGCAGTTGCCGCAGAAACAATCATTCCTGCACCTATTCCAAAAGAAAAATTACATCTAAGTATTAATGGTAAAGTATTTGATTTGGAGATTGATGCAAGAACCACTTTGCTTAATTTATTAAGAGAACAAATTGGATATACTGGCACCAAGAAAGGTTGTGAGATGGGTCAATGTGGCGCTTGTACTATTCATATAAATGGTAAAAGAACTAAGTCTTGTATGCAATTGGCTTTAAATCATCAAAATAATAAAATTACCACTATAGAAGGATTATCAAAAGGGGATGATTTACATCCAATGCAAAAAGCATTTTTAAAACATGATGCATTTCAATGTGGGTATTGCACTTCAGGTCAGATAATGTCTGCAGTAGCATGTGTTAGAGAAGGCCAAACAAAAAATAGAGATATGATTAAATCATATATGGATACCAATATATGCAGATGTGGCGCTTACCAAAATATTGTAGACGCTATTGAAGAAGTTGCAAAATCTGGAACAAAAATTTAAATCAATTTTAATCTATCATCATGTATAATAATATTAAGACGACCATTTTACAAGACGAAAGAGTAGATGGGGCAGATAAAACAAACGGCAAGGCTAAGTATACTGCTGAATATCAACTTCCTAATTTAGCGTATGGCGTTTTTGTGACAAGCAATATTGCAAAAGGCACCATTAAAGAATTAGATATTTCAAAAGCGATTGCTGCGCCAGGAGTTTTAGATGTAATTTATTATGCCAATTGCCCTGCAGTTCCTGGATATAATCCAAATGCTTCTGAAAGACCAAAAAATGTAAATGAATGGAGAGGGCATAAGGTTTTATATGACAACAAGGTTCGTTTCTTTGGACAACCCATTGCTCTGATTGTGGCAGATAGTTTTGAAAACGCCAATGCTGCAATAAGATTGGTTAAAACTGTTTATGATAAAGAAGAACATGAAACTAATTTTGATGTTTTAAGAAAAGATCCAACAAAACTAAAACCTGCAGTGACTTATAAAAGAGGTCAGGAAAAAGCATTTGCTACTGCTAGTAAATTTATTGAAGCAGAATATAATATTCCCATCGAAGTGCATTTACCTATGGAGATGCATGCAACCATTGCTTATTGGGAAGGAGAAGACAAGATCACTTTATATGATAAAACTCAAGGGCCTAAAAGCACACAGAGTACAGTTGCTAGAACTTTTGGTTTACAAGAAAAAAACGTAAGAGTTATTGCTGAAAATGTAGGAGGTGGTTTTGGAAGTGGTTTAAGAAGTTGGGCCAATGTTCCTGCTGCATGTATAGCTTCCAAGAAATTGAATCGTCCAGTTAAAATTGTTTTAACTAGACCTCAAATGTTTAATTTGGCTGGTTATAGACCGCAATCTTGGCAAAAGATAGGTATTGGGGCTGATGCATCTGGTAAATTCATTGGCATAACACACGAAGCCATTAGCAATACCTCAAAGTATGAGGATTTTAGAGAAGGCATTGTGAATGTTTCTAGATTTTTATATGCTGTAGATAACGTTGATACAAAATACAATGTATTGCCTTTAGATTTAAGTACGCCAATTTGGATGAGAGGACCAGGTGAAGCATCTGGATGTTTTGCTTTAGAGTCTGCTATTGACGAGCTATCTTATCAATTGAATATGGATCCAATTGATTTGAGAATTAAAAATTTCACCGATATCAATCCAGAAAATAAAATGCCATTTTCTGCTATCAATTTAAAAGATTGTTATGCGTATGGCAAAGAAAAAATTGGATGGAAAAACAGACCGACTAAACCAGGTACCTTGAAAGAGAATGGAATGCATATTGGTTATGGAATGGCAGTTGGAGTATTTGGTGCAGGAAAAGGAACTGCCTCTGTGAGAGCAGTATTTAGCAAAGATGGCAGATTGGTTTTAGAATGTGCCGTAAGTGATATGGGTCCAGGAACAACTACTTCAATGACTAAGATTGCTTCAACATCTATGCAAATGCCATTGGATAAAATCAAATTTAAATTAGGAGATTCTGATTTTCCAGCTGGTCCTTCACAGGGGGGCTCTGGAACTACATCAACTGTTGGTTCTGCAGTAGATATGGCTTGTAAAACTTTACAACAAAATTTAAAAGAGTTGGCAATTCAGTTTGCTCCATCATTTGCCAACAAGTTAATTACAGAAATGGAAGTTAAAAATGAATATATCTATTTAACAACTGATGCTTCTGTAAAAATTAGTGTGACAGATTTAATGAAATTATCTAATAAAGAAGTTATTGATATTACGATTACTTCTAATGGTAATAACCCTTCACAGATGAAGTATACTAGTAATTCTTTTTCTGCACATTTTGTAAAATTAGGAGTAGATACAAAAACAGGGAAGGTGAAACTTTTAAAAGTAGTAACAACCGGAGATAATGGAAAAGTAATTAGTCCAAAAACAGCAAGAAGTCAAATGCTTGGTGGAGTGGTAGGTGGTATTGGAATGGCATTGACAGAGCAGGTTCAAATAGATCATACTACTGGTCAAATTATTAATTCAAGCTTTGGTACTTATCAAGTACCTCTTCATAGCATGATTCCGCCTATTGATGTTTGGTTTGTAGATAAGCCTGATTACAATGTGAATTCTATTGGAGCAAAAGGTTTAGGTGAAATCGCTTTAATTGGCTTTTCGGCTGCTGTTGCCAATGCGGTGTATAATGCAACCGGTAAAAGACTTCGTGATTTACCAATAACTCCAGAAAAAATTAATTTAAAGAAAGCTTA
>JAFMEV010000082.1 GCA_017856545.1 Chitinophagaceae bacterium | reverse complement strand
TTATTTATGAATACATTGAAAGTCAGCTATGGAATTATTGTTATTTAAATGCTGGCTTAAGTATTTATTTCAATGATAAAAAATTTGTCAGCAAGAATGGTTTATTGGATTTATTAGAAAGAAAGACCAATCCAGATGAATTAAGATATCCTATTATTCATTTAAGTGGAGAAGATATTGAAGTGGCTATTTCACATAACAATGATTATGGGGAAGATATTTTCTCTTTTGTAAATGGTCAATATACAACACAAGGTGGTACGCATCAACAAGCTTTTAGAGAAGCTTATGTAAAAGTGATCCGTGATTTTTACAAAAAAGATTATGAAGCATCCGATGTTAGAACAAGTATTGTAGCTGCAGTATCTGTTAGGGTTCAGGAACCGGTTTTTGAAAGTCAAACAAAAACAAAATTAGGTTCTCAAAATGTAGCAGATGGTGGGCCAAGTATGAAAAACTTTATTACAGAGTTTTTGGCTAAAGAGTTGGATAATTTCTTACATAGAAATCCAGCTACTGCTGAATCTTTGAAGAAAAGAATTGAACAAAACGAAAGAGAGCGTAAAGAATTGGCAGGTATTAAAAAATTAGCTAATGAAAGAGCTAAGAAAGCCAATTTGCATAATAAAAAATTGAGAGATTGTAGGGTTCACTTAAATGAAGATGCGCCTACTAAGAATAAGGAAATATTCATTTCAAATCAACAGAATACTACTTTGTTTATCACTGAGGGAGATTCTGCAAGTGGAAGTATTACCAAGTCTAGAAATGTAGACACGCAAGCTGTATTTAGTTTAAGAGGTAAGCCTTTAAATGCATTTGGTTTAACTAAGAAAGTCGTATACGAAAATGAAGAGTTTAATTTATTGCAACACGCATTAAACATTGAAGACGGCTTAGAAGGATTAAGATACAATCAAATTGTAATCGCAACCGATGCCGATGTGGATGGTATGCATATACGATTATTGATGCTTACTTTCTTTTTACAATTCTTTCCTGACTTGGTAAAGAAAGGGCATGTATATGTGTTGGAGACTCCTTTGTTTAGAGTGCGAAATAAGCAAAAGACCATTTACTGCTACGACGAACAAGAAAAACAAAACGCTATTAAAGAATTAGGATCTAAGCCAGAGATTACCCGATTCAAGGGATTAGGTGAAATTAGCCCTGACGAATTTGGCAAGTTTATTGGCGCAGATATTAAATTGGCACCAGTATTGTTAGAGCAAGGCGATCATATTCAGCATTTATTAGAGTATTATATGGGTAAGAATACTCCAGAGAGACAAGATTTTATTATCAATAATTTAAAAGTAGAACTAGATAAAGCAAATGATACACATAGTATTTAATACTGCAGATATTGCAGCCTTGGAAGCAGCTATAGCATTAGATGAAAGTCTTGCTGGAAAAATTATCGAAATTAAAGATGATTATGCGGTGGGCCCTTTGTTGGATATTTACGAAACGGAAGGTTACCAATTAAGAAAAAATTGGTGGGGTAATGTTTTAGCGCATTCTCCCTATACTGATCAATTAGATATAGTGGACGATCGTTTAACTGTGCATCAATTAATCAATGCATTAAATCATGATGAGAATGAAAGTATTTGGATCTGGATGGGTCAAAATGCACATGATGTTTGTGGTTACTATTGGTTAATGAGTCAGTTCAAAGAATATCAAGGAAGAATTCAAGTATTGTATTTAAATAACCTACCTTTTTTGAATGAAAAAGGTCAGTTGTTTTATCCAACTTATTTAAGTCAAATTCAACCCAAAGAATTTATAAAAGCTAAAAAATTAGCCAGACCTATTACTTTAAGTGAGTTTGAATTAGACCCAGATGAGTGGAATAAAATTTGTACTGAACAAGAAGTGATTAAGTTTTTAGAAGGTGGAAAGAAGATCGTAAATATGGATATCAATTTTTATGACAAAGAAATATTGTCATTGTTAACTAAGAATGCGCAAAAATTGCCTAGTGCTTTATCTAATATTTTAGCTAAAATGAAAGTAAAGACTGGGGATGCTTTTGTAGTATATAGATTAAAGGCTTTGGCCGATTTAGGCAAGATTGTTTTTGTGGGTGATTGGGAGAAAGGCTGGAAAGATATGGTTATTCAAATGCCGGGGGGATCAAATCAAGTTATAGAAGATTAATCAATATAATGTATGTCTATACAAGTAAGTGCAATAGATGTTAAGGCGATTGATGAGAGAGGTGCTTTGCATTATTTTAGTACAGATAGAACAGGAGAGTTTTTATTGGTGTATAGAAATGCTGGCACAATAAGTGGTCAACATTATCATAATGGCATTTCAAAAGGGAAGAACCCAGAAGAAATGTTATTGGTTCAGGGAGAGATTACTTTAAACTGGAAAGATATTCAAAGCAAAGAAATAGGCACAATGCATATCAAAGCACCATCAAGAGTAATCATTCCTGCTAAAATTTGGCATGAAGTAAAAGCAATAACAGATATTGTTTTTATTGAATTAAATAGTTTGAAAGACGGAAGTGAAGATACCCATAGATTATAGGGTCTTCAAATATTAAATAATATGGCAAAAGAGAAAAATTTAAGTAGGGTAACAGAAAATGAATCAGGCGTTCAAGGTCAATATAAAAATTGGTTCTTGGATTATGCTTCTTATGTAATATTAGAAAGAGCAGTACCAGCTATTGAAGATGGATTAAAACCTGTTCAAAGAAGAATCTTACACGCCATGAAAGAAATGGATGATGGAAGATTTAATAAAGTGGCGAATATTATTGGACAGAGTATGCAGTATCATCCTCATGGCGATGCCAGTATTGGAGATGCATTGGTCAACATAGGTCAGAAAAATTTATTGGTAGAGACTCAAGGTAATTGGGGAGATGTGAGAACTGGTGACGCTGCAGCAGCTTCAAGATATATTGAAGCTAGATTAAGCAAGTTTGCATTAGAAGTAGCTTTTAATCCCAAAACAACTGAATGGGCCTTAAGTTATGATGGCAGAAAACAAGAGCCAGTGACTTTGCCTATGAAGTTCCCTTTATTATTGGCTCAGGGGGCAGATGGAATTGCTGTAGGTTTATCCACTAAAATCCTACCTCATAATTTTAATGAGTTATTAGAAGCGAGTGTTAAGTATTTAAAAGGTAGAAAATTTGAACTACTACCGGATTTTCAAACAGGTGGTATGGTGGACGCTTCTAATTACAATGACGGTAAAAGAGGTGGTAAAATTAGGGTTAGAGCACATATTGAAGAATTAGATAAAAAGACTTTGGTTATTAGGGATGTTCCTTATGGAGTAACTACAACTCAATTGATGGAAAGCATTACTAAAGCAAATGACCAAGGTAAGATTAAGATTAAAAAAGTAACAGATGTTACTGCTGCAGAGGTAGAGATTCAAATTGATTTAGCGACTGGTATATCTCCAGATATTACCATTGATGCTTTATATGCTTTTACAGATTGCGAGATTAGTATCTCACCTAATGCTTGTATTATTATTGACCAAAAGCCACATTTCGTAGGCGCTACTGAATTATTGAAATATTCTGTAGACCATACGAAAGAACTTTTGAAAAAAGAGCTGGAGATTCAATTAAAGGAACTTGAAGAAAAATGGCATTTTACTAGTTTAGAGAAAATATTCTTTGAAGAGAAAATTTATCAAGAATTAGAAAAGAAGCATTTAAACTGGGATAAAGTAATTGACGCTATTGATAAAGCTTTTGAACCTTTCAAAAAGAAGTTTAAAAAACCAATTGAGAGAGCTGATTTATTGAAATTAACAGATAAGCCTGTTCGTAGAATTTACAAATTAGATATCGAAGATTTGATTCAACAAATCAAAGATATAGAGCAAACAATCAAGGAAGTAAAAAATAACTTAGCCAATTTGGTAGATTACGCTGTTAGTTATTATGAAAATTTACAGAAGAAATACGGCAAAGGCAAAGAGCGAAAATCTGAAATTAAAGAATTTGACACGATTCAAGTAAAGCAAGTTGCTATTGCCAATACCAAATTATATATCAATAGACAGGAAGGTTTCATTGGAACTTCTCTCAAGAAAGATGAGTTCTTATGTGATTGTACAGATTATGATGATATTATTGCTTTCACTAAGTCTGGTATTATGAAAGTGGTAAAAGTTTCAGACAAAGTATTTATAGGTAAAGACATTTTACATGCAGCTGTTTTCCAAAAAAATGATGAGCGTACAACCTATAATATGATATATGTGGATGGCGCCAATGGAATTAGTTATGCAAAAAGATTCAATGTAACTGGGGTAACTAGAGACAAAGAGTATCCTTTGGCAAAATCCTCCGAGAAATCTAAAGTACATTATTTGACCGTGAACGCTAATGGAGAAGCGGAATCTGTTAAAATTATTTTAAGTCCAAACTGTTCTGCAAGAATTAAAGAGTTTGATTTCTTCTTTGAAACCCTTGAAGTGAAGGGCAGAAGCAGTGTAGGTAATCAGGTGACTAAATATCCTATTAAAAATGTGAAACTCAAAGAAGCAGGCAAGAGTACATTAGTAGGTAGAAAATTATGGTTTGACGATAAATTCGGAAGACTGAATACAGAAGAGAAAGGAATTTATTTAGGCACTTTTGAAGATGATAAATTATTGGTGATTACTAAAGACGGTTATTACGAAGTAACCGATACAGAACAAACCCAAAGATTTGATCCAGAGAAAGTAATGTTTATAGAGAAGTTCAATCCTGAAAAGATTATTACTGCAGTGTATTTGGATAGTGACAAATTGCAATTCAATATCAAGCGATTTAAAATTGAAACAACTACTTTAAAGTCTCCATTTATCTTTATTAAGGAAGGCCCAGATAATTATTTAGCCGCAGTAAGTACCCATGTTGAACCGATTTTAGTTGTTCAATCTGGAAGAGGTGCTCAAATTAGAAAAGCGAAATTTAAAGTGAGCAAAATGGTAGATGTGATGGGAACCAAAGCAGTAGGTACTAAATTGGTTGACTTTAGTAAAACCATTGAAATGGAATGGGAAAATAAAGTGGTCATCAAAGATCCTAATGATGAACAACCCGAATTGTTCTAAATTTATATAAAAGAAAGACTATGTCAACCGTAAAAGTGGGTGAGTTTAATTTATTGAGAGTAGATCGTAAGGTAGACTTTGGTTTTTATATGGATGATGGTGAAGAAGGTATTCTTTTGCCAAAAAGATTTGTTCCCTCTGGTTTACAAGTTGGAGATACGATTAGCGTATTTGTTTATCATGATTCTGATAATAGATTAATTGCCACCACCCAAGAACCATTGGCCGTTGTGGGAGATATAGCGGCTTTAAAAGTTGTTTCTGTGACAAGACAGGGTGCTTTTTTGGATTGGGGTTTAATGAAGGATTTATTTGTGCCTGTTTCACAACAACTATCTACCATGAGAATTGGAGGAAAGTATTTAGTGAAATTATATATTGATGCTCAAACAGGCAGAGTAGCAGCGACAGAAAAAATTGACAAGCAAATTAGCAACGATGTTTTAACTGTAAAAGAAGGGGATAAAGTAAAAGTACAGGTTTATAGAGAATCTGAATTAGGATATGTAGTGATTGTGAACGGTGTTCACCAAGGCTTGGTATACAAAAATGAAGTTTTTACCCATTTGCATATTGGACAATACATTGAAGAAGCATTTGTGAAGAAAATTAGAGAAGCTAATAAATTAGATATTGGAATTGGTAAACAAGGGGTAGAAAAATTAACTGGAGATCAATCCACTATAGTTAGGTTATTAAAAATGCATAAAGGTTTTTTACCTTATCATGACAAGTCAAGTCCAGATGATATTTATGCATTTTTTGGAATGAGTAAAAAAGCATTTAAAATGAGTGTGGGTATTTTATACAAAGCAAAATTGATTACCATCGAAGAAGAAGGTATTCGATTAGCGGAAGAAGCACCCATTGAACAAACTCCTCAATAATAATATAAATTGATGATCATGGCAAAGGAAGTATTTATAGTAGCTGCAGTTAGAACACCTATTGGTTCTTTTGGAGGTTCTTTAAAATCATTTACTGCTACTCAATTAGGAGGTATTGCTATTAAAGCTGTACTTGATAAAGTTCAATTAGATCCATCTTCAGTAGATGAAGTTGTTTTTGGGTCTGTCCTTCAAGCAGGTCTAGGTCAGGCGCCTGCTAGACAAGCTGCAATTTATGGGGGCTTGCCTCATAAGGTTATTTGTACTACGGTAAATAAAGTTTGTGCAAGTGGCATGAAAAGTATTGCACAAGCAGCACAATCTATTTTATTAGGAGATGCTGATATTATTATAGCTGGTGGTATGGAAAGTATGAGCAATGTGCCATTCTATAATACCCATCAAAGATGGGGTAATAAATACGGTGATATTACTGTATTAGATGGGTTAGCAAAAGATGGTTTAGTAGATGTTTATGATAAAGTAGCTATGGGTAATTTCGCTGATCTTTGTGCTAAAGAACACGCTATATCTAGAGCTGATCAAGATGCTTTTGCCGTAGCTAGTTATCAAAAATCACAATTAGCTACAGAAAAAGGACTGTTTAAAGAAGAGATTGTGCCTATTGCAATTCCACAAAAAAAAGGAGATCCAATCATTGTTGATAAAGATGAAGAACCATTCAATGTAAAGTTTGACAAAATTAATGCACTTCAACCAGCATTTACTAAAGAAGGTACAGTAACGGCTGCGAATGCTAGTACAATGAACGATGGAGCGGCAGCTGTTTTACTAATGAGTGGCGAAAAATTAAAAGCATTAGGACTTAAGGCAATTGCAAAGATTATAAGTTTTGCGGATGCTGAACATGATCCAAAATGGTTTACTACAGCACCTTCATTAGCTTTACCCAAGGCATTAACCAAAGCAAATCTAACAATGGATCAAATAGATGCTTTTGAATTTAATGAAGCATTTTCAGTTGTAGGTATTGTGAATACTCAATTGCTTAAAATTGATGCTTCCAAAGTAAA
>JAFMEV010000081.1 GCA_017856545.1 Chitinophagaceae bacterium | reverse complement strand
TGGAACACTTTTATAATAAATACGATATTATCTTTGCAATCTTATGTTTCCTAAATACAATATAATAGTGGTGGGTGCCGGGCACGCGGGCTGTGAAGCGGCGGCAGCGGCAGCTAATATGGGCAGCAAGGTTCTGTTGGTGACAATGAACATGCAGACTATTGCCCAGATGAGTTGTAATCCTGCTATGGGTGGTATTGCTAAGGGACAGATTGTTAGAGAGATTGATGCTATGGGCGGATACAGTGGAATTGTTTCCGATCTAAGTACTATTCAGTTTAGAATGTTGAATAAGAGCAAGGGTCCTGCCATGTGGAGCCCTAGAACTCAAAACGACCGACATCTTTTTGCTGCTAAGTGGAGGGAAATGTTGGAACAAACCCCCAATGTAGATTTTTACCAGGATTCGGTGAATGAATTAATCATAAAGAATGGTAAGGCCTGTGGAGTAAAGACCAGCTTGGGTCATTTAATTGAGTCTGATGCAGTAGTAATTACCAGTGGAACCTTCCTAAATGGTATTATGCATATTGGTGAGAAACAAATAGGGGGTGGAAGAGTTGCAGAAAAAGCTGCTACAGGAATTACTGAGCAATTGGTTTCTTTCGGTATGGAGTCGGATAGGCTTAAAACAGGTACTCCACCAAGAGTGGATGGTAGAAGCTTAGACTATTCTAAGATGGAAGAGCAGAAGGGAGACGAAGAAGTGGTGGGATTCTCCTATTTAGATATACCAAGGGTGAAAGCAGAAGACCAAAGATCTTGCTTTATCACTTATACGGATAATATTGTACACGATATTTTAAAGACTGGTTTTGATAGAAGCCCAATGTATGCGGGAAGAATCGAGGGCGTTGGACCTAGATATTGTCCGAGTATTGAGGATAAAATCAACAGATTCGCGGATAGAGAAAGACATCAGTTGTTCGTAGAGCCAGAAGGATGGAATACGGTAGAGATTTATGTAAACGGATTTAGCACGAGCTTACCAGAAGAAGTTCAATACGAAGCGCTTCGTAGAGTTCCAGGATTTGAACATGCAAGAATGTTTAGACCGGGTTATGCAATCGAATATGATTTCTTTCAACCTACTCAATTAAAATATACTTTAGAAACTAAGGCCATTGAAAATTTATTTTTCGCAGGACAAATTAATGGCACTACTGGTTATGAAGAAGCTGCTTGTCAAGGCTTGATGGCAGGCATGAATGCACACTTAAAAATCAATCACAAAGAAGCATTGATCTTACAAAGAAGTGATGCTTATATTGGTGTATTGATTGATGACTTAATTGGTAAGGGAACAAATGAACCTTACAGAATGTTTACTTCAAGAGCAGAATTTAGAACATTGTTAAGACAGGATAATGCAGATTTAAGATTGACGGAACTAAGCCACAAGCTAGGACTAGCAAGTGATACAAGAATGCGACGCGTTGAAGAGAAACAAAAAAATGTTGCAGAAATTCGTCAAATATTAAACGCACATTCTATCGAACCAGAGGAGATCAACGCGTTTTTAACAGAGATAGAATCTGCGCCATTGGTTGAAAAACAAAAAGCCGCGAAATTGGTTTTACGTCCTAATATAAGTTTGCAACAAATATTGGACAACAGCGCAGCACTTCAAACAAAACTAGCTAACCAAGAAGTTGAGTTTATTGAGCAAGCAGAAATTCAGGTAAAATATGAAAGGTATATAGAGAAAGAAAAAGAGATTGTAGACAGAATGGCCAACTTGGAAAATCAAATGATTCCAGACAGTTTTGATTATGATAAAGTCGCAGCCCTTTCTATAGAAGCTTTACAAAAGTTCAAAAAAATTAGACCCCTTACCCTTGGTCAGGCCAGCCGTATTAGTGGTGTGAATCCAAGCGATATTCAGATTTTGATGGTGTATATGGGCAGATAACCACTTATAAAAAAAGCAAATAATCACTATTTTATAAACGCATAATTCATTAGCTTTAGAATCATTCTTTAAGTAATATTCTAAACAAAAATTATCGCGTATGAAGAGGATTTTTTTATCCCTTCTTTTACTCCTAACGGGTGCTGCTGCTTTTGCGCAGGAGACCTTTCCTGTTAATGGCGTGAGAGATGTAAGATCGGGTACTTATGCATTTACGAATGCAACAATTATCCAAAATGCTAGTACAAAAATCGAGAAAGCAACTCTTGTAATTAAACATGGAAAAATTGTTGCAGTAGGTGTCGGAGTGGAAATACCAAAAGACGCAGTTGTAGTAGATTGTAATGGAAAGTATATTTATCCAAGCTTTGTGGATCCATTAACCGATTACGGTGCGGGCACTCCAAAGAGAACCAATGCTGGATTTAATTTTGGTGCTCCAGGACAATTCTTATCAAATAAACCAGGTGCATATAACTGGAACCAAGCGGTTAAACCAGAAATTAATACAGTAGAAGCGTTTACATTAGATGAAGCAGTAGCGGCATCTTATAGAAACAATGGATTTGGAACCGTGTTCACACATGTTAAAGATGGTATTGTTCGCGGAACAGGTGCTGTGGTTACATTAGCGGGTACTAATGAAAACAATACAATTTTAAAATCAAAAGCAGCACAGGTTTTTTCTTTTGATAAAGGAACTTCTACTCAATCTTATCCAAGTAGTTTAATGGGAAGTATTGCACTTATTCGTCAAACTTATTTAGATGCAAAATGGTATGCAACAAAACCTGCAACAGAGGGTGTGAATTTATCACTAGAAGCATTTAATGCGAACGCTGGTTTGCCACAAATTTTTGTTGCAGATGATAAGTGGTCTGTATTAAGAGCAGATAGAATCGCTAAAGAATTTGGAACACAATATATTTTAAGAGGCGCAGACAATGGATATCAAAGAATTGATGAATTAGCAAAAACAAAGGCAACATTTATTATTGGTGTTGACTTTCCTGCAGCAATGGATGTAGAAGATCCAAATGATGCGCGTTTTGTTTCTTTGGCCGATATGAAACATTGGGAGTTGGCTCCAACCAACCCTGCAGCTTTTGAAAAAGCGGGCATTCCATTTTCTATCACAACCGCTGAAATGAAAGACAGCAAGCAGTTCTTAGCGAATCTAAGAAAGGCAGTACAATATGGTCTTTCTGAAACAAAAGCACTAGAAGCAATTACAAAAACACCTGCTACTTTCTTAGGTGTTTATGATCAAGTGGGTTCTTTAGATGCTGGCAAGTGGGCGAATTTTATTATTACAACAGAACCCGTTTTCAGCAGCAATTCAAAAATTGTTGAAAACTGGATCCAAGGAAATAAATATGAAATTAATCCGAATGAGTGGAACAACTATGCAGGCAAGTATAGTTTAGTGGTGAATAATAATGGCGCAACTACAAACTATGCGCTTGAAGTGAAAAAAGATTTATCTGCTACAATTATTGGAACAGATACTTTGACAGCAAAAATTACCATTGCAGATGCCATTATAAAAATGAGCTTTCCAGAGAAAAAAGGTCGCATGGCTGAAACCATTCGTTTGGGTGGTGCTGTTGTTGGAAATAGCTGGTCTGGTTTGGGACTTGATGCAAAAGGCAATAAGGTTAGTTGGACCGCAAATTTTGTAGGCCCAATGGTTACAGAAACTAAAAAAACATCAGACTCTGTGAACAACAGTGTTAAGTTAATTTCAAAAGTTACCTATCCTTTTGCTGGATTGGGTAACGAAGTAATTCCACAACAAGAAACCATTCTTATTAAAAACGCAACCGTTTGGACCAATGAAAAAGAGGGAAAGGTTGCTAATACTGATGTATTATTAAAAGCAGGAAAGATTGCAAAAATAGGTAAAGACATTACTGAAGCAGGTGCAAGAGTCATCGATGGAACGGGTAAACATTTAACCCCGGGTATTATTGATGAGCACTCTCATATTGCTGCTATGTCTATTAACGAAGGCGCTCAATCAGTAACTTCTGAAGTACGCGTTGGAGACAATATGAATCCAGAAGATATTAATATCTATCGTCAATTAAGTGGCGGTGTGACAACTTCTCATATTTTACACGGAAGCGCTAACACTATTGGTGGCCAAACGCAATTAATCAAATTACGTTGGGGCGCAAGTGATGATGGCATTAAGTTTGCAGGTGCAGATCCGTTTATCAAGTTTGCATTAGGTGAGAACGTAAAAAGAACTACTGCAGTTTTGGGTAACAATCGTTTCCCTGATACGAGAATGGGTGTGGAAGAAATGTTGACAGATGCATTTGATAGAGCAGCAGATTATCAAAAAGCATTGAAAGCAAATCCGAACACAAGAAGAGATTTAGAATTAGAAGCGATTAGTAATATCATGAATAATAAATTATTCATTACTTGTCACTCTTATGTACAAACTGAAATCACTTATGCAATGCGTGTCATTGAACAATTCAAAAATAAGGGCTATGATTTTAAAGTAAATACTTTCACGCATATCTTAGAAGGATATAAGGTTGCAGATAAAATGAAAGCACATGGTGCTAGTGCTGCAACATTCTCTGATTGGTTTAATTACAAAACAGAGGTACAAGATGCAACCGCTTACAATGCTGCCATTATGCAAAGAGTGGGTGTAAATACAATCATTAATTCTGATGATGCTGAAATGGCTAGACGCTTGAATCAAGAAGCAGGTAAGATTGTAAAATATGGTGGTGTGTCAGAAGATGAAGCATTCAAGATGGTTACATTGAACCCTGCAAAGGCTTTACACATTGACAACAAAGTGGGAAGTATTAAAGTAGGTAAAGATGCTGATGTGGTATTATGGACAGACAATCCATTAAGTATCTATGCAAAATCTTTATATACAATTGTAGATGGTACGGTATTTTTTGATAGAGCAAAAGATGCAGAAAAATCTAAAGCCATTGCAACTGAAAGAGCTAAGCTGATTCAAAAAATGTTGGGTGAAAAAAAGGCAGGCGCACCAATGAGACCAGCAATGCCAAGCTATCAAACTATTTTATCATGTGGCGATCACGATCATGAAGATCATTTAGCTACTGTTTATGAAACCAATAAAAACTAAGCCATGCAAAAGAAATATTCTAACATATTATTAGCTTCTCTTGCATTGTTAAGTATAACAGCAAGAGCACAGGAAACAATATATCCTGCTAAAGCACAAAAAGGCATTACTGTAATTACACATGCAACTGTGCATGTGGGAAATGGAACCGTATTAAACGATGCCTCAGTAAGTTTTGAAAATGGAAAAATCACCGCAGTGGGTAATATTACTCCTGCAGCAGGCGCTACAGTAATTGACGCAACGGGTAAACATGTTTATCCTGGTTTTATTTTACCAAGTTCTGATTTGGGCTTAAGAGAAATTGCTTCAGGGGTAAGAGGAAGTAATGACTACTTTGAAATTGGTGAAAACAATGCGAATATCAGATCTATTGTTGCATACAATACCGATTCCAAAAACCTTGCAGTTTTAAGAGAGAATGGTATTTTATTAGCAGGCGTAGCGCCACAAGGAGAATTAATCGAAGGTAGCTCTAGCGTTGTGCAATTAGACGCTTGGAACTTTGAAGACGCTGCATATAAAATGGACAACGGTATTTATATCAATATGCCAAGCTTAATGGCAAGAAGAGGTCGTGGTGGCGTTTTGTCTAGAGTGCAGGGTCCAGATCCAGCAAAACAAGCACAAGACAAAATCGAAACCATTAAAAAATTCTTCTCAGAAGCAAAAGCCTATTACCAAGAAAAAACACATACTGCAAACAATTTAAAATTTGAAGCAGTGCGCGGTTTATTTGATGGCCAACAAAAATTATTTGTGCGCGCACAAGAAGTAAAGCAAATGTTATTAGCAGTTGACTTAGCAAAAACTTTTGGTTTCCAATTGGTTTTAGTAGGCGCATCTGAGTCTTTTCAAATTGCTGATTTTCTAGCAGCGAATAAAGTACAAGTTATTTTAGATAACGAGCATAGTTTGCCAGCTACAGAAGACGATGACGTAGATCAACCGTACAAAACACCAGCAGCTTTGCAAAAAGCAGGAGTGGTTTTTGCGTTGAACGATAACCACGATCAAAGCCGTTTTAGAAATCTTGCATTTAATGCTGGAACAGCTGCTACGTATGGCTTAGACAAAGAACAGGCCCTTACGGCAATTACTTTAAATACTGCAAAAGTATTAGGTATTGAATCTGTTACGGGTTCATTGGAAATAGGCAAAGATGCTAATATCCTAATTGCAAATGGAGATGCCTTAGACATGAGAGGCAATGTATTTACCAAAGCATTTATTCAAGGTCGCGATGTGTCTTTGGATAATAAACACAAGCAATTGTACGAGCGTTTTAAATACAAATACGGTATTCAATAATGGGTTATTAAATAGTCAATATAAAGCACCTCATCAAAAACGATGGGGTGCTTTTTTTTGTTACCTTAGCAACATGTCTAAGAAACTATATCTACTCGACGCGCTAGCGCTTATCTATAGAGCTTATTATGCACTTATTCGTAATCCAAGAATTACCAGCACAGGTATTAATACCAATGCGCAGTTTGGATTTACCAATACCCTGTTAGAGATTATCAAAAAAGAAAATCCTTCTCATATTGCAGTTTGTTTTGATACACATGCTCCTACAGAAAGACATACTGACTTCACCGATTATAAGGCCAATCGAGAAGAAGCCCCAGAAGATTTATTAAGTTCTCTACCACATATTAAAGCAATTATAGAGGGATTTAATATCCCCGTAGTGGAGTGTGATGGATACGAGGCTGATGATGTGATAGGAACCCTGGCTTGGCAGGCAGCAGATATGGGCTATGAAGTATATATGGTGACTCCCGATAAAGATTATGGTCAATTGTTGGTGAAACCCAATGTATATATGTGGAAGCCGCCTGCTTTTGGAAACGAAAGAGAGATTTTAGACGCCGAAAAAATTAAAGCCAAATGGGATATTGCCAGAGTGGATCAGGTGATTGATATGTTGGGCTTAATGGGGGATGCTGCAGATAATATTCCTGGAATTCCGGGTGTGGGAGAAAAAACGGCCGCTAAATTATTAAAAGAGTACGATACACTAGAAGGTGTACTAGCCAATGCAGATAAGATTAAAGG
>JAFMEV010000080.1 GCA_017856545.1 Chitinophagaceae bacterium | reverse complement strand
ACCCTTAGTATTGATGGCTTCAATTACTTGCTCCATATTGCCCCCCAAATACAAGCCATTGGGTATTGCTTTACCTCCATCAATGAGATCGGGTCTCTTGTGTAATACAAAGAGATGGTCTCTATCAACAGGTCCGCCATCCATTAATGGGAATGGTTTACTGTAATTGAATTCGATAAGTTCATTCAATGACTTCTCAAAGGATCTATTAACAACAAACCCAATACTTCCTTCTTCATTGTGTTCAACAATTAAGATGGTTGTATTTTCAAAAAAACTCCCTATTAATTCGGCAGTACTTTTGATATAGGATCCGGTCTTTAAATCTCTCATGAGTTTAAATATCGGTAAATATTTTCATTAATTCTTTGTAATTAAAAGTTTATATTTATTGCTCAATGGAAGCAATACTAGATAAATTCAACCAAGTTTATTTTGAAAAAACATTTTCATTAATGAATAGGTTTGATTTTAAGTTTTTACTTAAATCATCTGAAGCGATAGCATTTTTAAATCATCTATACAGTGAGTATGATTTGATAGCAAACAATGAGATAATGATAAGATCATACGAAACTAAATACTTTGATACTTATCAAAGAGATACCTTTTTAATGCACCATAAAGGCAAATTTCCAAGATACAAAATAAGAACTAGGACATATTTAGATACCAACGATCAATTTGTAGAAGTTAAATTTAAAAATAATAAAGGCCTAACTGAAAAATATAGAAATAAGTTAATCGAAGTTGATAATTTATTCATGCAACCTGATGTTATTTCATTTTTAAATAGCCATAAAATTCATGATTTAGAATCTTTACAAGAGTCTTTATTGGTAAATTATCAAAGAATTAGTTTAAAACATAAACAAATAAATGAACGCATTACTTTAGATTTTAATTTAACTTTCTCGGGCAATCAAAAAAAGACATTACTAGAAGATATAGTTATTGTTGAAGTAAAGCAAGAGAGAAAATGTATATCCTCTGCTATGGAAATTCTAAGATCATTCAATAAACGAAGTATATCTATGAGTAAATATTGTTATGGAATTTCAAGCACAGATCCATCCATTAAGCATAATAATTTTAATCCATTATTAAAAAACATTCATAAATTAACTATACAACAATGATAGCTTCTATTTTTTTAGAATCAATAGATTTAAAACTATTTACTATTGATTTCGTTTCACGATTTTTTATAAATTGTTTATCGATTATTATTTTAATTAAATTCATATATTTTTATAAACATAAAAAAAGTCTTTATTTATTTACTTTTTTCTCTTTCAATTTAATCATTTTTGTTATTTCATTTTTATTCAATAGAGTAGAAATGTCAATGGGCGCGGCTTTTGGTTTATTTGCGGTATTCTCTATGCTACGATACCGAACAGAAAGTCTTAATATTACTGAGATGACTTATTTGTTTTTATCCATAGCTTTTGGATTACTAAACTCATTAATTAATGCGCCTTGGTATGAAATAATCTTAATTGATTTATTGATTCTAATTTTTGTAATTGTTTTTGAATCTAAGCTAATTTCAAGTCAGGAAAGTAGTAAGAATATTATTTATGATCGACTAGATTTGCTAGCTAAAGAAGACAATTCCGAATTATTATTGGATTTATCAAAAAGAACAGGCTTTGCAGTGAGTAAAGTAGAAATAGAGTCTATGGATTTATTAAAAGATGTTGCAGTTTTAGTTATTTATTATAAAGGTTAATTTTTATGAGAATTAAAAAGCTAGTCTTTATTTTTTTAACTGTAATTAACTTTAATGTTTTACATGCTCAAAGTAATAATGACACTCAATTATGGTTAGGTGTAAGTGCAAAAAAGAAATTTAATCATGGATTTCTAAGTAAATTTCAATATCGTACTAGAATAATAGACGATATCACCAGACTTAGAGGATCCTTTCTTTATTTTACTTTAGAAAAAAAATTAAGCAAATCATTTAATGTTGAGACAAATTATAGATTAGCATTAATTGAAAATTTAGTCTATCACAGGTATTCATTGGGATTCGAAATAGAAGAAAAAGTTGGTAAATCTAAACTATCCTTAAGGCCTTTAGTTCAATATCAAAGACTTGCCAATGCTATCGACATTGAAACAAGCCAACAAGCTAGATCTTTTTTTAGACCAAGATTAACTTGGGAAACTGACCTTACAAAAAAAGTGGAGATTTATGCATATGTAGAACCATTCTATAAAATAGATAATAATTTTAACATTAACTGGTGGCAAAATTCCCTAGGCTTAAAGTATGAAGTATATCAAAAACTAAAACTTAATCCTTTTTTTATTTGGCAACCTGGAACAACCAAAAAAAATTCAAACAACAATTATATTATAGGTGTAGACTTAGAATTTAATTTTTAATTTTTTTGTATTCTTTTTTGAATATGCTCCATCTAGTATCCTCGAATTCTTTTAATTGAATGCGATAAGCATCAATCAATGCAGCTGCATCGCTCACTCTTTTCCAATCTTGTTCAGATGGATTATCTAATCTTGACATCGACACTTTCTCTGCTTCATTCACTGCAGATACTGGAGTTATTCTAGTGCTTTGCCATGCTCCAACTTGACGATCACCAGGGCTATCTTTACCCGCTAGTTTTAATTGCTTTACCAAATCCATTAGTCCATTCACATTTTTTAATGATTTATTTTCTCTAGGTAGCTTAGCGTATTTTTGCTGTAATTTTTTCAATTCATTTTCCCAAGAACTTACTAGGTTCAAAAGAGATTTTAATTTGGTTACTTCAACATTGACTGCTTTATGATAGCGGTACAATTCTTGATCAACTTCCTCCTTTATATTAAATCTTGGATCAGGGATTACTTTGATGGTATTGCTAGATTCAACTCCTTTATATTTGAGGATTACTGTATAGACACCTGGTAGCACTGGAATTCCTCTTGATTCTAATGGATCATAGGTTCCAGATAAGTATTCGCGTTCTTCATCAAGCTTCCAGTTCACGTAATTCAAACCTTGCAGCAGATCTTGTCCAATTAATTTCTGAACGGTATCCCCTTTACTATTTTTTATAAATCCTATCACCTGGTCTTCTTTTGAAGGAAGGTCATTGATAAAAACTGGAATCTTTGCTTGTTGAAAGAGTCGATTCTCGCCCTCGAATGTAGTACCAAATCCTGTCCAGATATTGCCTGGAGGCGCAATGAACAAGCCTTTTACTTGAACAACTTCATTCATGGGTAGGATCGTTATTTTTTCTTTGGTATTTTCTCTAACAATTTCACGCAAACTTTTTAGATCGTCAAGTACCCATATTGCTCTACCAAAGGTTCCCACCACCAATGCTGATTCTTTTTCCTGAATCACTAAGTCCATCGTTGACACATTAGGAAAACCATTCTTGAATGGAGCCCAATCTTTACCTTCATTGATACTCACCCATAATCCATTTTCTGTTCCTAGAAACACTAATTTCCTTTCTACGGGATCTTGAATAACAGATAATGCATAACCCTTTACTTGATTTGTATTAAGTATATTTTTCCATGATCTACCATAATCAGTGGTGATAAATAAATAGGATGCATGATCTCCTTTACGATAATTATTTGCTACTACCCAGGCAGTACCTTTTTCAAATCTTGAAGCATGTATTTGTGGTATCCATGCTCCATCAGGTAGCCCGATGATATTTTTGGTAACATTGTTCCAACTTATTCCTCCATTATCACTGATCTGCACTTGTCCATCATCTGTGCCTACCCAAATAAGATCTTTATCAAGAAAACTTGGAGCAATCGCAATGATGGAATTGTATTTTTCTGCACCAGAAACATCCAATGTCAATCCACCATAATCAGGCTTTTGATGTTCAGGATTATTGGTTGTCAAATCTGGTGAAATGGTTTGCCAATTTTTTCCTTTATCTGTGGTCTTATGAAGAAACTGAGAACCATAATATGCAGCATTTTCATTGAATGGATCTTTTGCAAATCCAGCATTCCAGTTAAATCGCAAATGCGTAGACATTTCTTTTGCAGTTGGCGCAATGCTTTGATAATATCCAGTAAGTTTATCATAACGATAAAGATCTCCATTTTGTGAAGTGCCATAACCAAATCTTGCATCATCGCGATCTGGTGCAATATGAAAACCATCTCCACCCACTAAGTATTGCCAATATAGTGTTCTGATGCCTCCACGTTTCCATGTATAAGCAGGCCCAGACCAGTTTCCATTATCCTGCATACCGCCATACACATTGAATGGAGTTTCGTAGTCAACATTCACATGATAAAATTGTGCAACCGGAATGGTTTCTGGAAAATACCAAGACTTGCCATGATCGTAAGTAATGCCCAAGCCGCCATCTCCACCGATTATAAAATGATGTGCATCATTCGGGTCAATCCACATGGCATGGAAGTCGGCATGGATGCCTTTGGTTTCATCTGCTGGGATCATAGGTGTTGGATCAAAATTGATACCACCATCATAACTAACCGACAAAGGTTGATATATATTGTAAAGGCGATCGGGATCTTTTGTATCTACTGCAAGGTCTTGAAAATAAAAGGGACGGTTATTGGTGAATCTTGGATTGTCATTGATCATTTTCCAATGTATACCTCCATCTTCACTTCGATACAATGCGTTTTTTTTAGCTTCTACTTTTGCATACACTCTATTAGGATTGGAAGGTGCTATAGCAAGCCCAACTCTTCCTAATTCACCCGCAGGCAAACCATTTGCATCTGATAATTTTTCCCATTGCTCACCACCATTTTGGGTGATATAGATACCTGATCCTTTTCCGCCAGAAACAAAATAATAGGGGGTTCTATGGTGCTCATATAATGCTACAATAAGTTTTTCTGGATTGGATTCATGCATCACAAGATCTGCAACACCCGAAGAAGTATTTGAAAATAGCATTTGTTTCCAGTGTTGGCCACCGTCAGTGGTTTTATACAATCCGCGACTGGAATCTGGTTTGAAAGGATCCCCCATTGCACCAACATAAATGGTATTCGGATTCCGAGGGTCGATGATAATTCGATGGATGGTTTTGGTTGCTGCCAGTCCCATATGCTTCCATGTTCTACCACTATCTTCACTTTTAAAAATTCCCATACCCAGGTTCATCGAGTTACGGGGATTTCCTTCGCCTGTGCCTACCCATATCACTTTAGGATCACTCTGCTGAATTGCGATGGCGCCAATATTCTGTGTTGGCTGTTCATCAAAAACTGGCTTCCATGAGCTTCCTCCATTTTCAGATTTCCAAACACCCCCAGATGCAGCCCCAACATAGATTAATTTTGGATTTGATTTTAATGCATCTATGCATGTAATTCTTCCGCTCATATTGGCAGGGCCAACATTTCTGATTTTTAATGAGGCTAACTTATTGAAATCGATTACCTGAGCAGATAATGTAAGATTCAATAAAAGCAAAAAATATAGAATAAAACGCATAAGATGAATTTATTTTGATGACCTGAATTTAAGTAAAAATAACGATCTTCATGATAGCCAAAAATTTGCTTTATGAATTATCGTAATTCCATTTCAAAATTGATATTGATTTTGTTGTTTTCGTTTATATACGAATCAGGGATGTCTCAACAAAAGCAAACAAATGATTATACAGCACTTGTATCTCTTTTCAAGGAGTGGCGTTCTTTTGAAAAACCACCTATATTAAAAGGGGCTCCAGATTATACAAATGTGAGCTTCAATAAAAGATGGCCTGCATTCAAGATCTTGCAATCAAGATTAAATGGGATGGATACAAGTTCAATGTCAATTGAGCAAAAAGTGGATTGGATGTTGGTTTGGGCGGAAATGAATGGATATGATTTTAATCATCGTGTATTAAAGCCATGGAATAGGGATCCAGCTTTTTATAAAACAATATTCACAGAACGTAGTGATGTTCCAGCACATGAAGGGCCTACGCATCATGCTATTATTGATTTATGGAAATATAATTTTCCGCTTTCTGCGGCCGATAAAAATAAATTGATTGATCAGTTAAAGGTGATTGCTCCATTGAATGAGCAGGCTAGATTAAATCTTACAGGCAATGCAAGAGAACTTTGGATTGCTGGTATCAATGATATTAAGTCACAGAAAAACGACCTCATTGAATTACTTGAAAAACCTGGCATCAAGGAAGATGCCTCGCTACAAAATATAATCAATCAATCTATTGTTTCTACAGAAAAGCTTGCAAAATGGCTTGAAGCAGAATCCTACAAGAAGACCGGTCCATCTGGCATTGGCAAAGAAAATTATAATTGGTATGCTAAAAATGTGCACCTGGTTCCTATGACATGGGATGACCAAGTGGTATTATTAAAAAGAGAGCTTGCACGTGCTTGGTCCTCTCTAAAATTAGAAGAACATCGCAACAGAAATTTACCCATGCTTGCTGAGGCCAATACTGTTTTGGCATATGATTCATTAAAAGATAGATCAGTTAAGAATATCATTAAATTTCTTGATCAGCAGCAATTGCTCACCATGAAAAAATATTACGAACCTGCATTAAGAGAGCATGAAGGAAGGTTTGTTCCAAAAGAGAAACGAAATTTCTTTTTGATCACAATGCATTATGATCCTCGTCCTTTATATTCACATTTTTATCATTGGTTTGAATTGGCTCAAATGGATTTAGAACCTCATGCATCTGAGATTAGACGAGCTCCATTATTGTATAATATTTTTGATTCAAGAAATGAAGGCATGGCTACTGCTGTAGAAGAGATCTTTATGAATGCAGGGTTGTACGATGATGATCCAAGGGTGAGAGAGATTGTTTATATCCTGATTGCTCAGCGTGCAGCAAGAGGATTAGGTTCCTTGTATGCACACGCAAATGAGATGACCATGGAAGAAGCTGGAAAAATACACGCAGATTATACTCCAAGAAAATGGATGAAAACGGAGAAGGAATTATTGAAATTTGAACAACATCTTTATATGCGACAACCAGGATATGGCACTAGTTATATCACAGGCAAATTCCTTATTGATGAGGCCATGGCTGAATATGCAAGAGAAATGGAGTTATCAGGAAATATATTTACCATTAAGGATTTTATGGACAAGATGAACCAAATCGGTTCTGTACCACCTGCCATTGGCGCTTGGGAATTAACAAGAAGTAATGCTGGAATATTGAAAGCACCCATAAAAAAGTAAAAAA
>JAFMEV010000012.1 GCA_017856545.1 Chitinophagaceae bacterium | reverse complement strand
TTTTTTATTTTGACATGGTCATGATAGCAGCAAACATTTTGATCCCATCAAAGAAATTTTTCAATTTGATGTTTTCATTTTCTGCATGTTGATTATTATCATGGTTCGCGATAGGTACTGTAATTGGTGAAGCGTTTAATGTTTTTTCAAAAACATATAAAGGTAAGCTTCCTCCCAATGTTGGAAGTAATACAGGATATTCAGAACTTGCAGATTGAATAGCTTTAGAAATACGCTTTACATATACATTATCCATAGAGGTCTTTTGGGCATTGTACCCATCAGAAGCCACTACCATACAAATTTTTTCATACTGCTTTCTTTGTTCATCAGTAGGTTCTTTATCTGTTACGAAAAAACCTTGTGCTTTAATGTGATCAATCACTTTATCTTGTTGACGCTTCCAATCATTCCCTTTCACCAATCTTAAGTCAATAGATGCAATAGCTTTGGTAGGTATAACATTGGCAGAATTTTTACCAACTCCAGCACTTTGAATACCGTTCACATTTAAAGAAGGTAATTGTAAAGCGTCATTTAAAGCTCCTGTTCTTTCAGTTGCTTTAATTCCTAATTCATTCTTTAATTGCTCTTCTACTGCAGGCACTTTTGATAAAGCCTCCTTTTCTGCAGCAATTAATGGAGTCACATCATCATAAAAGCCTTTGATGGTAATCTCTCCTTTTTCATTTTTCATGCTTGCTAATAATCTAGCTAATTCCATTGCAGGGTTTAATACCCAGTTACCATAATGGCCAGAATGCAAAGGACGCTTTGGACCAAAAACAGTAAGTTCCAAATGAGTGTCCCCTCTCACGCCCATCACCAATTGTTTTTTGGAAGATTGATGTACAGGTCCATCACAAATAATCCATAAATCCGAACTAAGTGTTGACTGATATTTATTTAAAATTTGTTCTAGGTTAGGTGAACCGGCTTCTTCTTCCCCTTCAAAAAAGAATTTAATATTTACTGAAGGAGCAATACCTAATTTTTTTAAAGTAGCATAACCATTAATAATCGCCATCACGCCTGCTTTATCATCAGAAGCTCCTCTTGCATAAATTCTTGCATTGGGATCATAAGATGTTCCTTTTTCTGCCCATGCAGTAATAACACCTCCTTGATCGATAGATGAGGTATATAAACTTGGTCTAAAAGGATGAACGCCTTTATACCATTTAGTACTATCCACTGGCTGTCCATCATAATGCGCATAAAAAATAATGGTTTCTTTTGCACCCGGCACATTAACTTCTCCATACACTACAGGAGGAACATTCGTTTTATCTAAGCTGAGTAAGCTAGTATTTTGAATACCCTTAGACTGCATATACTGCATGATCCAATGAGCATTGTCTTTTAATCCAGCTGGATTTGCCGCCACATTAGGTATACTTAATAAAGTAGTAAACTCATTGACTAATTCAAATTGATTGTTATCAATCTCTTTGTTGATTTTTTCTTGTTGTGTTTGAGCAAAAGAAATATTTGCTGACGCGATCAATACAATGATTGCAATCAGACTTGCTATTATTTTTTTCATAATTTAATTTGACAGTTTGAAGCCCGAATTTTTTTGAAGCCCCAATTTATTTACCCAAATGGTTGTTCAATAGATGGGCTCAACTTTGAAAAGAAATGTGGACCATCTTCTGCGATATATAAACAATCTTCCAATCTTATTCCAAATTCACCAGGAATAGAAATAGTTGGCTCATCGCTAAAACACATACCTACAGCCATTGGTGTTTTATTTCCTTTTACAAAATTGGTCCACTCGTGTCCTTCTAAGCCAATGCCATGGCCGGTTCTATGAGGTAATCCTGGTAATTTATAATTTTTATTAAATCCATGGTTTTCAATAACTGCTCTTGCAGCAGCATCCACTACTTCACAAGGAGCTCCAATCTTAATTGCAGCAAATGCAGCATTTTGTGCTTCTTGTTCTAAATTCCAAACATCAATTTGTCTTTGAGTTGGCTTACCCACCACAATCGTTCTTGTAATATCTGATGCATAGCCTTCACAACTTGTTCCACCATCTACCATGACTACATCTCCTTCATAAATAGTTTGAGGCACAATACTTCCATGTGGCAATGCAGAATACTTGCCTACTTGCACAGAAGCACCTCCACTAAATCCTAATTTTCTAAATGCTGCACTGATATTCGAACTCAATTCTGTTTGTGACATACCTGGTCTAATTGTTGCAAATGCTGCTTTGTAAGCTTCAATGGTTACATCACTTGCTCTTTGCATTAAAGCCAATTCTGTTTTTGTTTTGTACATTCTACATCCAGCAGTTACTGGAGTGGCATCAATGATGTCAAAACCAGTAGCTATTTTTTTAACCCCATCGGCAATAAAAAATCTCACACGCTCTTCCATTCCTATACGATGATGTTTTACACCTTTATCTTTAATCACACCAAGAATTACTTCATACGGGCTTTCATGCTCTTCCCAACATCTTAGTTCTGTTCCAAAAGCCGGATTGATTAACTCCATTGCTCGGTCTTCTTCAAATTTTGGACAGATATAAGAAATACTTCCTTTAGAGGGAATAACTATACCAAAAGTTCTTTCACTTTGCCCCCAACGCATGCCAGTAAAATAAAAACAAGAAACGGTACCTTCTAAAAAGATAGCATCTATCTTAAGTTGATCCATTAATTGTTGTGCCTTGGCAATTCTTTGTTTACGCTCGGCATCTGTAATAGGCACAATACCTTCTGTCATAGGCTGAAGACGCTCAATAATAGAGGGAATATCAGATTCTGAATGTGTCTTTTGTACACTTTTGCCATATAATGGACTACTAAAGGTTACCGCTCCAGCTGATAATGCAGCCATGCTTAAAAATGATCTTCTATTTTGTGCCATTGGTATAAATTTTCATTGGTGTATTATAAAGGTATAAATAAAAATAATAGCCTAAAAAACTTTACATTTAAACTTCTATTCAATTTTAAACTAGTTCGTTTTGCAGATCAAATCTATTATCAGTTCAATTGCTTTCTTATTCTTTGTTATAATTGCTAACGCTCAAAAAATAAATAGTCAGTTTAAATACTATATACATAAGACCTCAGATAAAATTACGATTGATGGTATTATGAATGAAGCTGTTTGGAAAAACGCTCAGGTCACTGCTCCTTTTTCGATGGTATTGCCAATGGATACAAGTTTAGCAAAAGTGCCTACTGAAGTTAGAATGACATACGATAATGATAACTTATATATTATAGCGATATGTTATAAAGTAGGTACAGGACAAGACATGGTAGAGTCTTTGAAAAGAGATTGGAATTTTGGGAAGAACGATAATTTTATTTTTTTCATGGATACTTATGGAGACCTTACCAATGGGTTTGCATTTGGAACCAATGCCGCAGGCGCACAATGGGATGGCACCATGTTTGATGGAGGAAGCGTTGATTTAAACTGGGACAATAAATGGACTTCTAATGTCACCAATGATGCCAATAGGTATATCCTGGAAGCTTCAATACCATTTAAATCAATAAGATACAAAGCGGGTATCATGGAATGGGGTATTAATTTCAGTAGAAATGATTTGATCACTACTGAAAAATCAAGCTGGGCGCCTGTTCCAAGACAGTTTCCAACTGCCTCCTTAAACTACACTGGATCATTAATTTGGGATGCTCCACTACCAGAACATCAAAATAATTTTTCTTTAATCCCCTATTTTAAATCTAGTACATCTAAAGAATTTGCAAACAATGCCGGCACTCAACTAAACGCTCCAACTTTAAATAGAACAGATGTTGGCCTAGATGCAAAAATTAGTTTAACCTCTTCTTTAAATTTAGATTTAACGATACATCCAGATTTTTCTCAAGTAGAAGTTGACAGACAGGTAACCAATCTAAGTCGATTTGAATTATTCTTTCCAGAGAGAAGACAATTTTTCTTAGAGAACGCAGATTTGTTTTCGAATCTGGGGTATGAAAATGTACGACCTTTCTTTTCCAGAAGAATTGGATTAAATAGCAATATTGATTTTGGTGCAAGGATGAGTGGTAGATTGGATAAAAATTGGCGTATAGGTATAATGGATATGAAAACAAGCGCAGATGAGTCAAAAAACTTATTGGCTCAAAACTTTGCTGTGGTTGCCTTACAAAGAAAATTATTTAAGCGCTCCAATCTGGAAGTCTTTTATATAGATAAAACTCAATTAGGAGATGCTCGAAACAATACTTCATTGGTAGGTAACAGATTCAATAGAAATTTTGGTTTTGAATTTATGTTAGCTCCAAAAAATAATACTTGGTCTGGAAAGACAATTTTGATAAAATCTTTTACACCCAATAAATCTGGAGATGATTTTTTAAATGCAGGTAACTTACAATACAGCAGTAAAAATTGGATTATTTCTTGGCAACATGAAATTGTAGGAAATAACTTTAATGCAGAAGTAGGTTACATACCCAGAAATAATTATGTAAAAATAAATCCTAGTATCACTAGATTGTTTTTTCCAAAAAAAGGAAATATTTTATCTCATGGTCCACAGTTTTTAACTACCTATTATTACAATACTGCACTAGAGCAAACAGATAATACAAAATCATTTACTTACTTAATTACTTATAGAAATAAAAGTACCTTAAGCGGGGTGATTCAAAATGATTATGTAGAATTATTAGCTCCTTTTGATCCCACTAGAATAGGCAAACAACCATTAGCAGCAAACACAAAACATCAATGGAGTACAATAGGTTTCGATTTCATTTCCGCACCACAACATAGATTCACTTATACCTTGTCTAGCAGAACAGGGGGATACTATGCCAATGGTAAATTATTTAGTTTAACTGCAAATATTGGCTATAGAATACAGCCTTATGTTAATATCGATATTTCTAGTACTTATAATCATATTGATTTACCACAACCTTGGGGGAAAAATAATTTTTTACTAGTAGGTCCAAAGGTGGATATCACAATGACCAATACCTTGTTTTTTACTACCTTTTTTCAATATAATGAGCAAACCACTAATATCAACTTCAATACTAGATTTCAGTGGAGATATAAACCTGCGTCGGATTTATTTATTGTATATACGGACAATTATTATATAGGACCTGTTTTTGTAAAAAATAGAGCAGTCGTTTTAAAATTTACTTATTGGTGGAATAAATAAAAATGAAATAACATGAAAAAATTAATTCTTCTTAGAAATCTAATGATCCTATTATGTTTTCTTACAGTTGGTTCTAATGCTTGGGCTAAAGTTAGATTACCCAATATCATTGGATCTCATATGGTTTTACAACAAAAATCAAAAGTCAAATTATGGGGCTGGGCTGCCGCTTCTGAGACTATCACCATAAAAACTACTTGGGATACTACAACATATAAAGCAGTAGCAAACAATGGTGCTCATTGGGAAGCTGAAATTAATACACCTGCTGCAGGTGGAAGTTATACCATCACAATAGAGGGAGAAAATAAAATAGTATTAGAAGATGTGTTGATTGGTGAAGTGTGGGTGTGCAGTGGTCAAAGCAATATGGAATGGTCTGGAGATCAAGATTTGAAAGAATCTATTAATGAAGCTCCCCATGCAAATCAACCTGAAATACGTTTATTTTATGTAAGTAAATCTACCGCTCTTTATCCTCAAGATAATCTAGAAGGTAAATGGGTTGTATGTAGTCCGGAATCAATGATTCATTTTAGCGCCATTGGATACTTCTTTGGTAAAAAAATAAATAGCAGTATAAAAACACCAGTAGGTTTAATCAACGCTAATTGGGGTGGCACACCTGCTGAAACATGGACACCTGCTTATGTCATTGAGAAAGATCCCATTATAAAAAAGGGGGCAGAAAGTTTAGGTCAATATGCTTGGTGGCCTAGTAATACTGCTATTGCATACAATGCAATGATTGCGCCACTTACTAAATTTTCAATCAGTGGTGTCTTATGGTACCAAGGAGAAAGTAATGTTAGTAGTTATTATTCCTATGAACAATTGTTTACTGGAATGATTGATGCATGGAGAGCTGCATGGAATAAAAATTTTCCATTCTATTTTGTGCAAATAGCTCCTTATACTTATGGTAATAATATCAATGGCGCATTACTAAGAGAAACACAAACTAAGGCATCCAGACATCCAAATACTGCCATGGTGGTAGTGTCTGATCTTGTTCCTGATACCACCAATATTCACCCAACTTTAAAAATTGAAGTGGCTAATAGACTAGCAAATATTGCTTTAAAGAATATGTATAATCAAAATATGGGTGTTGTCAACGGCCCATTATATGAATCATTACAAGTAGAAAAAGAGAAGGCAATACTAAGTTTTTCAAATATTGGTGCTGGTTTAATGTGCAAGGACAAAGAATTAAATCATTTTGAAATTGCCGGAGCTGACCATCTTTTTGTACCCGGAACTGCAAAAATTATTGGAGATAAAATTATAGTCACGAATAAAAATATTAAAGCGCCTGTAGCGGTTAGATATGCATTCAATAATACAGCTATTGGAAATGTATTTAATAAAGAGGGCTTGCCTTTAAACTTGTTTAGAACAGACAATTGGTAAGAACGGTATAAGTTTTAGTGTTGTTTTGTAGTATATTTAGTATCTATAAAACAACCATATGAATAGTATTTACACATTTAATCTAAAGGGTTCAGCCAAAATGGTTAGAGCCCTTTTTTTATTGGTAACATTAATTGCTAGTGCTTCCATACAAGCCCAAACAATGGATCAATCTTTGTTTGGTGGATTAAAGTACAGAAATATTGGACCACATAGAGCTGGAAGAACAGTAGGAATTTCTGGCGTGGTATCTCAACCCAATGTATTTTATATTGGTGTAAACAATGGTGGTGTATGGAAGACCACAGATTATGGTCATACATGGAACCCCATTTTTGATGCACAAAAAACCGGATCAGTAGGTGATGTAATTGTTGCCCCTTCTAATCCCAACGTAATTTATGTTGGAAGTGGAGAAGGAATTCAAAGACCCGACTTGTCTATTGGAGATGGATTATATAAATCTTCAGATGCTGGAAAAACATGGATGCGCTTAGGTTTAAACGATGCGCAACAAATAGGTGGGTTAAGTGTTGATCCAGTAAATGAAAATAGAATTTTTGTTGCAGCATTGGGCCATCCTTATGGTCCTAACAAAGAAAGAGGTGTATATAGAAGTTTAGATGGTGGTAAAACATTAGAACAAGTTTTATATATCGATGAAAATACAGGAGCAGTACAAGTAATGATTGATCCTAATCATCCTAATATTGTATTTGCTACTATGTGGGCTGCAAGACAAGGTCCTTGGGAAAATGGTGCTTGGAATGGAGAAGCGAGTGGATTGTATAAATCAACAGATGGCGGAACTACATGGAAAAAAATAGAGAAAGGTTTCCCAACAACAAAACAAGACGGATTAGGAAGAATTGGATTCACCATAGCGCAAAGTAATTCAACAAGAATGTATGCAACGGTAGATGCAGAGAAAAAGGGTGGCATATATAGAAGTGATGATGCTGGTGAGTCTTGGTATTTGCTTACCGAAGACCCAAGATTCTGGGGAAGAGGAAGTGATTTTGCAGAAGTGAAAACAGATCCAACGAATGAAGACATAGTTTATTCTGCCAATGTAGTACTATGGAAATCAACAGACGGTGGTCGCCAATGGACAGGAATTAAAGGTGCGCCTGGAGGAGATGATTATCATAGAATTTGGATCAATCCATCCAATCCAAAAATTATTGCCATTGGTTTAGACCAAGGAGGCATCATAACTGTAAATGGTGGTGAAACCTATTCAAGTTGGTACAATCAAGCAACAGCTCAGTTTTATCATGTAAGTACAGATAATGCATTCCCATATAATGTATATGGAGGACAACAAGAAAGCGGATCAGTGGGAATTGCTTCCAGATCCAATGATGGTAATATCACTTTTAGAGAATGGCATCCAGTGGGTGTAGAAGAATATGGTTATGTTGCAGCAGATCCTTTAGATCCTAATATTATTTATGGTGGGAAAATAACCAAGTTTGATAAAAGAACTGGTCAGGTGCAAAATATTTCACCAGAACCGGTTAGATCAGGTAATGTAAGGTTTATCAGAACTGCGCCTGTTTTATTTTCTCCTGTAGACAAAAAAACTTTATTTTTCTCTGGAAATATCATTTTCAAAACCACTAATGGAGGAGATACTTGGGAAACCATTAGTCCAGATTTATCAAGAGAAGCATGGGATATCCCTGCTAGTGTAGGTATTTACACTAGTAAAGATATGTTGACGATGAAAAGAAGAGGTGTAGTATATACATTGGCACCATCTTATAAAAATATCAATACTTTATGGGCAGGAACAGATGATGGCTTAATTCATATTACCAGAGATGGAGGCAAAAATTGGAAAAACATAACACCTCCCGAGATTACTTCATGGAGTAAAGTGTCTTTAATTGATGCAAGTAGATTTGATGACAATACTGCTTATGTAGCTGTGAATAGAATTAGATGCGATGATCAAACTCCACATATTTATAAAACAACAGATGGTGGAGCAACATGGAAAAAAATTATAACAGGTTTACCCAATGAACCTATCAATGCAGTTAGAGAAGATGCAGTAAGAAAAGGTTTATTATTTGCTGGATCTGAAAATGCAGTTTATGTATCTTTTGATGCAGGAGAGCATTGGCAATCTTTACAATTAAATATGCCTTCTACAAGCATCAGAGATTTAGTCATTAAAGATGATGATTTAGTGATTGGAACGCACGGAAGAAGTTTTTGGATTTTGGATAATATTAGTTCTTTAAGACAATTGAATGCTTCTACTAAAAATCAAGTAGCATTATTTAAACCGCAAGTAGCTACTCGCGTTAGATGGAATATGAATACTGATACTCCATTACCTCCAGAAGAACCAGCTGGCGAAAATCCTCCGGATGGCGCGATGATTGAATATTATTTACCTAATGCAACAAATGATATTGTACAAATTGATATATTGAATCAACAAAAAGAAGTGATAAGAACTTTTAAGAGCAATGATACTTTGTACAAAATTCCTGATGTGAATATTCCTCTGTATTGGATTAGACCACAGAAAATTGTATCTAATCAATCAGGAATGCACAGATTACTATGGGACATGAAATATACTCCATTGAATTTACCAGTATCCTACCCAATGACTGCTGTAAAAAACAATACGGCACCTGATGCAACAGCACCTTGGGTTTTACCGGGTACTTACACAGTTAGAATGACTATTGGCAGTAAGACTTTAGAACAACCATTGGAAATTAAAATGGACCCTAGAGTAAAAACAGCTTTAATTGATTTACAAAGACAACATCAGTTATCAAAAGCTTGTTATGAAGCTAGAAAACAAACCATGAACAAGTATCCTCAAATAGATAGAAAATTAAGTGCTCTATTTGAAATACTAGATAATACAGATATGGCTCCTACCAAAACAGTAGAAGCAGCTGTTAAAAATACATTGGAAGAATTACAAAAAACAATTGGTAAATTATAAAGTATTAAACCTTTAATTAAAAAGGGGGTATTTCATTACCCCCTTTTTTTATTTTTTAAAATCAAACACTAGATTACAAAAAGCTTTTACTCCATTAATAAATCCTGACTCGTCTAAATAAAAATCGGGCGTATGATGACCTCCTACCTCGCTCGGTTTTTTTCCTTTTTCCATACCTCCTAAACTAAAAAAGAATGTGGGCGCTTTTTCACCATAAAAAGAAAAATCTTCTGCTGCTGTAGTCCAATTAGATTCAAAAACATTTTCAGCACCGGCCACTTTTGATAATGAAATAGCAGCTTTCTTTGCTAATGCAGGATCGTTATAGTTGACCAAAGTTTGTGTTTTAATATCTACTTCTACTGTTGCCCCACTGGCAGCAGCAATGGCATTGGCAGTTTGTTTTATTTTTTCGTGTGTTTCTTTTCTCATGATGGGATCTAATGAACGAATGGTGCCATCCATTTGAGCAGTCTCTGGAATGATATTCGCTCTAACACCAGCATGTAAAGAGCCAATAGAAATCACCAATGGTGCTTTGGTTAAATCAGATTGTCGACTCACAATATGTTGTAGCCCTTCAATTATTTGTGCAGATACAACTATTGGATCCACACTTCCCCATGGCATTGCGCCATGACTTCCTTTACCATGAACAATTATTTTAAATAAATCGGATGATGCCTGTGCTGCTCCTGATTTATAAGCCAACATTCCAGCAGGTAAAGATGCTGCCATGTGTAATCCAAAAACCACATCTAATTTTGGGTTATCCATTGCGCCCTCCTTGATCAATAAAGGTGCTCCACCTTCTTCATTATTGGGCGAACCCTCTTCTGCAGGCTGAAACAAAAACACCACCGTGCCTGCAACATCTTTTTGCATGTCTTTTAGAGTTTTTGCTGTGGCCATTAAAATAGCTGTGTGTGCATCATGTCCGCATGCATGCATCACACTTACTTGTTGTCCATTGTATTCAGCTTTCACTTTGGATGCAAACGAAATAGGGGCTCTTTCTAAAACTGGTAGTGCATCAATATCTGCTCTTAAACCTATATTGGGTCCGGGTTTGCCTCCTCTTAAAATAGCCACAACACCTGTTTTTGCAACAGGATATTTTACTTCCAAACCAATTGATTTTAAATACTCTGCGATGTATTTACCTGTGTTAAACTCTCTATTGGATAATTCCGGAAACTCATGAAAATGACGACGCCATTCAATTAAATTAGGTTCAACCTGCTTGGTTAAATCGTTAAAGTTTTTGGGTAATACTTGTGATTGTACACTTACACAAAAAGTCAATGCAATAACCGCCATAACTTGTTTCATAGATAAAATTTGATGGAATTTACAAAATTTGGCTAACTTAATACCATGATAAGAAGTATAAAATCATTTAAGTACCTCACACCATTTATATTATATGTATTGGGTTTAATTGCATTTAATGGCAATGGTATTTTATGTTGGTTGCCTTTATTGTATACTTTTTTTGTAGTTCCTGGCGTGGAGCTGATGCTTAAACCAGATGCCAAAAATTTAGATGAGGTAGAAGAATCTTTGGCAAAAAGCAATAAAATATATGATATCATTTTATACTTCGCTGTAATCATGCAGTATTATTCTTTATATACTTTTTTCAATGCAGTTACAGTAGAAGGCATTACTACGATTGATATTGTTGGAAAAGTGATGACCATGGGTTTATTGTGTGGCACATTCGGCATTAACGTGGCGCATGAACTTGGGCATAGAGTAAATCAATTTGAACAAACCCTTGCTAAATTACTTTTACTAACCAGTTTGTACATGCATTTTTATATTGATCACAATCAAGGGCACCATAAACATGTAGCCACACCTGGAGATCCGAGTTCTGCAAAATTGAATCAATCATTGTATGCATTTTGGCCGCAAACCTTAATAGGTACTTATATGAGTGCATGGCATATTGCTGGAAAGGCACTGAAGAAAAAAGGGAAATCTGCATTTTCAATACAGAACGAAATGTTGCAGTTTCAAATCATACAAGCCGCATTTGTATTTGGTGTGTATTGGTTCTGGGGCGGCATGGTAACATTATTGTTTATTGCTGCTGCTTTAATGGGTGGAATGTTACTAGAAACAGTGAACTATATAGAGCATTATGGTTTAAGCAGAAATAAAACAAGTGAAGAAAGTTATGAAAGAGTGCAACCACATCATAGTTGGAATAGCAATCACGTAATTGGCAGACTCATGCTTTTTGAATTGAGTAGACATAGCGATCACCATTACTTAGCTTCTAGAAAATATCAAGTGCTAAGACATATGGACCAGGCACCACAAATGCCTACGGGTTATCCAGGAATGATTCTACTTTCTCTAGTGCCACCACTTTGGTTTAAAGTAATGCACTCAGAAATAAAAAAACAAGGTATACAAGTGTAGTTACTGTTGTTGGGTGTTGGTCATTTTAATAACAAAGATTCCTGAGCTATTAATATCTCCTGGTTTTAAAGAAGATAAGTCCACTACAATATTTTTTCCTTTTCTTTTCCAAGTAGGTTGATGCTTTGAGCCCAAGACAGTAAGTGTTGCATCTGCATTTGCTTGTACATCTCTGATCGTAATACTATTTTGATAATTAGGTAAGATGCAATACAAATCGTTCCCTTTTTTTGTGAAGAAACTTTCGATATAAGCACTATCTGTTTTAGGAACCACCAATTTTGCTACTTTATAATCTGCCATAAAGCTTGCAGATTTTTTAGCAGGCATTTTTCCTAAAGTCCATTGAGCTGGTTTTTTAAAAGCAGTGGTCTCATATATCGCTTCCCCATTTACTTCTAACCAATCACCTATATCTGATAGTCTTTGTTGTAAGATCACTGGAATATTACCATCAGCATCTGGACCAATATCTAATAAAAAATTACCCCCTCTAGAAACAATATCATTTAACATTAATATAAGTTCTCTACTAGATTTATAATCTTTCAATTGTTCATTTCTGTTATAGCCATACGAACTACCAATACCTTGACTTTCTTCCCAAATAATACTCGCATCCATACCACTTCCGTATTCAGAAGTAGTGTACATAGCGCCATGATTCTTTTCTCTAGTATTATTACCCCAACGATCATTCACCACTACATTGTCTTTTACAGGAGATTCATTGAATAACCAAGCCAACAATTCAGGGCTCTTCCAAGCAGTATCTGAAATATCCCACTCCCCGTCTGAAAAGATCACCGAAGGCTTATACTTAGTCACTAAATCTTTAAACTGTGGTGTCATGTGTTTTTCAACATACTTTTTTCTGTCATGTAACCACATTGGATTAAACCATTCGTATAAAGAATAATAATAACCCATTTTTAATCCACTATTTCTAACTGCTTCAGACAAATCACCTAATAAATCTCTCTTTGGTGTTCCTGTTACAGCATTCCAAGGTCTGTTCCAATCTCTATCTGCTTCAGCACTATTCCATAATGTATAACCATCATGATGCTTAGACGTAAGCACTACATATTTAGCGCCAGATTTTTTAAATAGATCTGCCCATTGAGTAGGTTCAAACATTTCTGCTTTGAACATAGGTTCAAATTGTTCATAAGTGAAACTGCTTCCATAATTTTTGTTATGAAAATCAATGAATTCTTTTTTCTTCTCAAACAATCTATATCTATACCACTCGGCATAACTATATCCATCATTAGACCAAGCTGGCGCAAATGCTGGAACAGAGTATACGCCCCAGTGAATAAAAATGCCAAATTTATCTTGATTAAACCAAGCTGGAATTTTTCTTGTGTTTAAAGATTCCCAGTTAGCTTCGAATTTTTTTTGTGCATTCAGTTGTATAAAGACTACTAAAAATAAAATTGCAATAATTCCTTTTTTCATAAAATTCAATTAATAAATGTTTTAATTAGTTAAAAGCTATCTGCTTCTCTGTATGCTTTAATCAATGCCAATTCGCCTTCTTTGCCTGCACCTGCATTACCATGCTCCATTCCCATCACACCTCTATATCCTTTTTGGTAAATGTGTTTAAAGATATTTTTATAATTCATTTCACCGGTGCCTGGTTCTTTACGACCTGGATTATCGCCAATTTGAAAGTAGCCAATTTCGTCCCAGCATTTATCTATGTTGGCAATAATATTGCCTTCGTTTCTTTGCATATGATACATGTCAAATAAAATTTTACATGCACTGCTATTCATTGCCTTACAAATAGCATAAGTTTGATCCGAATACCTTAAAAATAATTCTGGAGTATCACTCAATGGTTCTAATACCATGATTAAATTATGTTTTTCAAGAATTTCTACACCTGGTCTTAATGCTCCAATTACATTTGCTAACTGCATATCCAAAGATTTGGTACGATCATAATTACCAGGTACCACCGTCATGTGTTTAGCATTACATCTTTTAGCAACATTCACAGCTTCTGTACAATAGTCAACAAACTTTTTTCTCCAATCTTTATTACCACTTGTCATAGAGACGCTCAATGGCCAATTATCAAAACTAATTACAAACACACCCATCGTCATTCCAAGGCTTGCAAGTGTATTGCCAATCTTTTCTTGCATTGCAGGCGTTCTTCCCATCATACCATTGTCTTCAATGGATCTAAAGCCCATACTATGTGCAAATTTAATTTGCTCTATAAAATCATTTCCTGCATGAGATTTAAACATGCCATCATGAAAACCGTAATTTAATTTAAATGTTGACTCT
This sequence comes from Chitinophagaceae bacterium, assembly GCA_017856545.1. Classification (GTDB taxonomy): domain Bacteria; phylum Bacteroidota; class Bacteroidia; order Chitinophagales; family Chitinophagaceae; genus Sediminibacterium. Next base: position 13,293 of record JAFMEV010000012.1, on the reverse strand, counting down.
TCTATAGGGGACATTTTAGTATTTGCAAATGCGCTAGTACTTAATAATGCTCCACTTGCCATTAAATTTTGTTTTAAGAAATTACGACGTTCCATACTTTCATTTTTAATTCCTTAAATTTAAGTATATCTAATTAGAAGACCAAGTTGAATAAATTTCTTTTACTCATTATTATTATATGTTTTAATGCTGTTACTGTAAACGGACAGTATAAGAAATATACTTTTTATGCCGATAAAATGGGCTCTCCTTTAAAAATAATCATTGGCGCTGGAACAACTCAATTAGATAGTGTACGATCAACACAACTTTCGCAAGAAGTTTTGTTTTTAATTGATTCTCTCAATCATATCTTAAGTGATTACGATAGTACTAGTGAATTAAGCAAGATTAATTTACATGCTGGTAAAGGATTACAGCCCATTAGTCCAATTCTGGAAGAAATATTAGTGATTGCAAAAAAAGCTTTTTATCAAACCAATGGAGCTTATAATGTTGCTGTTGGACCACTCAGTGTTCTATGGAGAAATGCAAGACAAAGCAAATTATTTCCGAATGAATCTCAAATTAAAGTAGCGAAAGCATTGATTCAATTTGATCAAATTGATATTGATACCATGCATCATCAAATAAATATCCCTAAAGCAGGGATGAAACTGGATCTAGGAAGCTTAGGAAAAGGTTTTATTGCTCAAAAGGCTTTAAACTATTTAAAAAATAAAGGTGTTGAATACGCTATGGTGGATGCTGGAGGAAAAATTGTAACCATGGCACCCAATAAGATGTTTTGGACCATTGGCATTAATCAAATACGAGCACAAAACAAAGCCATTAACAAGACATTAAAGCTTAGTAATCATGCAGTTGCGACAAGTGGAGATGTTTATCAATTTTTTATTTTCAATGGACGTAGATACTCTCATATCATCAACCCACTCACTGGTTATGGTATGGAAACCCCAAAAAATGTTACCGTGATTGCTCGGGAAGGAACCACTGCAGATTGGCTGTCTACCGCATGCAGTGTTTTATCTATAAAAGAGGCGCTCCAACTTGTTAAGCAATATGATGCTGCTATATTGATTGCTGTTCAAAACAAAAAATCTATTGATTATTATAGTTCGAAGAACTTTAATGCCTATTTGAATGAATATTTTAATTAACTTAAAGATTCAAAACGATTGGCTATTGAAAAAGGTTTTTCTCTTTGTATTTCTATTGATTTCAATGAACGAAATTTCCGCGCAAGAGTTCGTTGCATACCAACAATTAATACCAGGATCCAATATATATTTTAAAATGGTTCCGATACCAGCAGGCAATTTTACAATAGGTAATACACAAAAAAAAATTGAACTAAGTGAATTTTGGATGGGCGCATTTGAAGTGACCAGAGATGAATTTGATATTTTTTTAAAAGATGAGCAAACCAGTCAAAACTCAAAAATTGATGCTATTACAAGACCTAGTCCACAATATGTAGATCTTACTTGGGGGATGGGTAAATTGGGTGGATATCCTGCTAACAGCATGTCGCAATTGTCTGCATTAATGTATTGCAAATGGTTGTACCAAAAAACCAAAGTGTTTTATAGATTACCCACAGAAGCAGAATGGGAATATGCATGCAAAGCTGGAAGCAATGCCAATTATTTTTTTGGAAACAATATTGCATTAATTGATCAATATGCATGGCATCAAAAAAATAGCAAAGGCACATATCATAAGGTTGGACAAAAACTTCCCAATGCTTGGGGATTATATGATATGTTAGGAAATATTGTAGAGTGGACCTTAGATCATTATAGCGAAACAAGCATAGAAACCATGGCCACAAAGGATCCTATGATACCAGCAAATAATGCAAGATATCCTAAGACACTTAAAGGTGGAAGTTTTATGGACAATGCTTTACAATTAAAAAGTGCAGAAAGATTTCATTCAGATCCTATTTGGAATAAACGTGATCCACAGATACCTAAAAGTAAATGGTGGTTAACAGAAGCTAAGCAAGTAGGTTTTAGATTAGTCAGACCAAAGAAGCAACCCACCGAAGAAGAAGTCAACCAATTTTTCAATAACTATATTCACTTATAAAAACGATTGTATGAAAAAACAAGATCAAAACAATGCATCAAGAAGAGACTTTGTCATTAATAGTAGTTTAATGGCAGGAGGATTAATGACGGCTCCACTATTATCGAAAGCAAACTTTTTTTCTGGAGCTGAAGATACTATAAAAGTAGCGGTAGTGGGTTGTGGGGGAAGAGGTACTGGTGCTGCGATGCAAGCATTGTCAAGTAAACAAAATGTAAAAATTGTTGCACTATGTGATGCATTCAAAGACAACGTTGACAATTGTCATAAAGAACTGACTGAAGAAATTAATAATAGTATTGGAGAGCTTGCAAAAAGATTAGATGTTCCAGAAGAAAGAAAATTTACTGGGTTTGATGGATATAAAAAAGCAATTGCATTAGCTGATGTAGTGATACTAGCTACACCTCCAGGTTTCAGACCAATACATTTTGAAGAAGCAATTAATCAAGGCAAACATGTATTCATGGAAAAGCCTGTAGCGACTGATCCTGCAGGTGTTCAAAAAGTATTAGCTACTGCAGCAATTGCTAAACAAAAAAAATTAAACGTAGTAGTTGGATTACAAAGGCATTATCAAAATTCTTATAGAGAATTATTTAAAAGAAAAGATTTGATAGGAGATATCACTAGCATGCAAGCATGGTGGGATAACGATGGCGTTTGGACAAGACCAAGAAAAGCAGGTCAAACTGAAATGGAATACCAAATGCGTAATTGGTATTATTTTAATTGGTTATGTGGTGATCATATTACCGAACAACACATTCATAATTTAGATGTGATCAACTGGTTTAAAGGTGGTTATCCCGTAAAAGCACAAGGCTTTGGTGGAAGACAGGTTAGAACTAGTAAAGAGCATGGAGAAATTTTTGATCATCACTTTGTTGAATTTGAATATGCTGATGGATCTATTTTAAATAGTCAGTGTAGACATATGCCAGGCACGATGAGCAGAGTGGATGAATTATTAATTGGCACTAAGGGAAGAATTGCATGTGGTGCTGCACATATTAAAGATCATAGTGGTAAAATTATTTATCAGTACGATATAAAAAAAGAAAACAATCCTTATCAAACAGAGCACGATGAATTGTTTGCAGCCATTGCAAAAGGAGAATACAAATTTGCAGATGCAGAGAATGGTGCAAAAAGTACCATGACTTCTATTTTAGGTAGAATGGCTACTTATAGTGGACAAATGGTTTATTGGGATAAAGCCATCCATTCTGGCATAGACATTCACCCTAAAGTATACGCTTGGGATGCAACACCACCAGTGGTTCCAAATGCTGATGGTAGCTACCCTATTGCCATTCCGGGTATTACAAAATATTCATAAAATAAGTTATCTTTAAAGAGGTAATTTATTTACGATTGCTTGCTAAATTATTGTCTTATGAAAAGAAGAACATTTGTAAAAAATGTGTCTATTGTTTCGATGGGATTATTCATCAACAAAAAAAACAATTCAGTGAAAAACAGTCCAGTGTACGGTCATAATAATATGACTTATACCCTTAATACAGAATGGGGTAATTTAAATCCTAGTCAAACTCCTGTAAATGATTGTCATGAGATGGTACAAGATAGCAAAGGAAGAATTGTCTTGTTAACCAATGAAACAAAAAACAATGTAATTGTTTATAATACATCAGGTAAATTAATCGAAAGCTGGGGGCATCAATTTCCAGGGGCACATGGTTTAACCATTCAACATAATGGTAATGAAGATTTTTTATTTATCACCGATACAGATAAACATCAGGTATATAAAACAACTATGGATGGAAGAGTTTTATTAACCATCAATGCACCTAAAGATATTCCAGCATATCAAAAGCCAGAAGCATTTGTCCCAACTGAAACTACTGTATTAGATAATGGAGAATTTTATATCGCAGATGGTTATGGTGCACAGCATATTTTACATTATGATGAAAAAGGAAATTTAAAAAATGCATTTGGCGGAAGAGGCGAAGGCGATGCACATTTTGATAATGCGCATGGAATTTGTGTTGATAAACGAAATGGTACACCAACATTGCTTATCACCGATAGAACAAGAAATGCATTTAAAAGATTTTCATTAGATGGAAAATTAATAGAAGTAATTCATTTGCCTGGCGCTTGTATGTGTAGACCAGTGATTAAAGGAGATCATTTATATGCAGCAGTGTTGAGATCTCCAAGCTTAGACAATGAAAAAACAGGATTCATAACTATATTAGATAAAAACAATAAAGTAGTTTCTAATTTAGGGGGTTCAGCTCCTCAATACATTGGTGGTGTTTTACAACCTATGTCACAAGCCGATAAAATATTAATTCATCCACACGATGTTTGTGTTGATAACGAAGGAAGTATTTATGTTGCACAGTGGGCATCCGGAAAAGTATATCCATATAAATTTTCAAGAGTTTAATACTTGTTGATGAAAAAAAATTGGATCAATCATAAACTAACTATTCTAATTGCCTTAATGGTGATTGGCTATATCGCGATAGGTGCAATTCGTTATTTTGCTTCTTCTACAAAGAATGCTGAAAAGGAATTAGTCTCATATAATCGAGATATTCGTCCTATACTTTCTGATAAATGTTTTACTTGTCATGGACCTGATGTAAAAAAAGTAAAAGCTGATCTAAGATTAGATCAAGCTACTTATGCTTATGCACCATTAAAAAAATCAAAAGGTAAGTTTGCGATTGTACCTGGACATCCAGAATTAAGTGAACTCGTTACAAGAATTGAGTCAACCGATCCAAAGATCATGATGCCTTTACCTGAAAGTCACTTGACTCCCTTAAGCGCAGATGAAATTGCTTTATTTAAAAAGTGGATTAAACAAGGTGCCAAATATGAAAAGCATTGGGCATTTGTAACACCTGTGAAAGCAAAATTGCCAGCACTAGACAATACACAATGGCCTAGCAACGAAATTGATCATTTTGTATTGGCAGCAATGGAAGCAAAAGATTTTAGTCCCAACGAAGAGGCTAATAAACCTGCTTTAATTAAAAGAGCTTTTGTGGACATTACCGGCTTACCTCCAACACATGCAGAATATCAACAATGGAATAATAATACTCAAGCCAATTGGTACCAACAAATGGTCAAAGCATTGCTTAAAAAACCAGCATACGGAGAAAAGATGGGTGTGCTTTGGTTAGACTTAGCTAGATATGCAGACTCTTATGGTTTTCAGGATGATAATATTAGAACGCAATGGCCTTGGAGAGACTGGGTAATCAATGCATTTAATAAGAACCTGCCTTATGATCAATTCCTAACACAACAAATAGCAGGAGACTTATTACCAAATGCTACCAAGGAAACTATTTTAGCAACTGCTTTCTTTAGAAATCATAAGTATACAGAAGAAGGCGGAGTGATTGAAGAAGAATATAGAGTATCCTACAATATTGATAAAACCAAAACATACGGAAAAGCAGTTTTAGGCGTTACGATTGAGTGTGCACAATGTCATGATCACAAATACGATCCATTCTCTGCAAAAGATTATTATCAATTATATGGATTCTTTAATATCAGTAAAGAAAAAGGATATGAAGGAGATGTAAGTATTTCTACTCCAGCAAAAACACCGAAATTATTTTTAACAGCTGCAGATAGAAAAACAGTTTTACAATATATCAATACAAAAGATACCAATACTTTAGAAGTTGCGGTAATGGGAGACTCTAATAAACCTAGACCAACTTATATTTTAAATAGAGGTAGTTACGATGCCCCTTCTAATGTACAAGTACAACCTACTGCTTTGGAATCTATCATGCCATTTGATACTACCAAGTACCCAAGAAATAGATTGGGCTTAGCTGGCTGGACAGTCAATAAAAAAAATCCATTAACTGCTCGAGTATTTGTAAATTTTATTTGGCAAGAAATATTTGGCAAAGGCATTGTTAAAACTTCTGGTGATTATGGTTTACAAGGGGAGCTACCAACGCACCCAGAATTATTGGATTGGTTGGCAGTAGATTTTATGGAGCATAATTGGGACATTAAATATTTAATGGAAAAAATTGTTACCAGTAGTACCTACAAACAATCTAGTGAAATTAAACCCAAGCAATTGGAAAAAGATCCTGATAATGTATATTATTCAAGATCTCCAAGAATTAGGTATAAAGCAGAAACTATTAGAGATTTTATTTTGGCTTCAAGTGGTCTATTAAATTACACCATCGGAGGACCAAGCGTAAAACCTTATCAACCTAAAGGTGTATGGGAAAGCACTACTAGTGGTAGAGGTGTATTAGCCAGCTATAAACAAGATCACAATAGTGATTTGTACAGAAGAGGATTATACACTTTTATTAAACTCACTGCACCTCCTCCAAGTATGATGATTTTTGATGCAAGTAATAGAGATCAATGTGAAGCAAAAAGAAGTAGCACTAATACTCCCTTACAGGCATTGAATATGCTAAATGATCCAACCATTCTTGAAGCGTCAAGAGTGATGGCGCAAAAAATAAGTATGGGAGCAGAAAGCCTAGATGAAAAAATAGAAAAAGCATTTGAATCCATCTTAGTAAGACCGGCTACAAGATTTGAAAAGAATAAACTGGTTAAGTATTGTGAAAATCAACTAGCTGTTTACCAACAAAAGCCTGCATTAACCAAAGAGACATTAGCCATTGGTGAGTTTGCACAACCCAATAGAAAATACAATGAAGCAGAAGCTGCAGCATTAATGAAGACTATATTGATTATGTATAATCTAGAAGAAGCCATCACCAAATCTTAAATCATTAGTATGAATGAATTTTTAGAACATGGATTAAACCAAAACAGAAGAAAGTTTTTATCTAAAATGAGTTTAGGTATTGGTGGATTGGCATTAGGCTCATTAGTCGCTCCAGGTTTATTTGAAGGAAAGACAGAAGAAGAATTATTTGCCAATGTATTACCTCATTTTGCTCCTAAAGCAAAAAGAGTAATTTATTTATTTCAAAATGGCGCTCCTTCACAATTAGATTTGTTTGATTATAAACCCAAATTACAAAGCATGCATGGAGAAGATCTTCCAGCAAGCATTAGAATGGGTCAAAGATTAACAGGTATGACAGCCAATCAAGCAAAATTTCCATTGGCTGGTTCAAAATTTAATTTCTCACAACATGGACAACATGGTGCATGGTTTAGTGAAACCATTCCACATATTGCTAGCATTGCTGATGATTTGTGTATTGTAAAAACCATGTATACTGAGGCCATCAATCACGATCCTGCATTAACTTTTTTCCAAACAGGTGCTCAAGTTGGTAATAGACCAAGTATGGGATCTTGGATTAGTTATGGTTTAGGTAGTGAAAATAAAAATCTTCCAGCTTTCTGTGTATTGTTAAGCAAGGGTAAGGGAAATGGACAAGGGGTTTATTCAAAATTATGGAACAACGGATTTTTAGATTCAATACATCAGGGTGTTCAATTCACCAGTGGTGAAGAACCTGTAAAATATTTAACTGATCCTTCTTTTATTCAAAGAGATGATAAAAGAGCCATGTTAGATGAAATTGCTTCTTTAAATGAAGCTTCTTATAAAGAAATTGGCGATCCAGAGATCGTTGCCAAAATTCAACAATACGAATTGTCTTATAGAATGCAAATGGCCGTTCCTGAAATTACCTCTTTACAAAACGAACCAGAGTCAATTGTAAAAATGTATGGACCAGACTGTTTGGTACCAGGAACTTATGCAGCCAATTGTTTATTAGCAAGAAAGCTTTCAGAAAACGGTGTACGTTTTGTGCAATTATATCATCAGGGCTGGGATGCGCACGATAATTTACCAGCTCAATTAGAAGGACAATGTAAAGATGTGGATCAAGCATCAGCAGCATTGGTAAAAGATTTAAAACAAAGAGGATTATTAGATGAGACCTTGGTCATCTGGGGAGGCGAGTTTGGAAGAACCAATTATTGTCAAGGTGCACTTGCAAAAGATAATTATGGTAGAGACCATCATCCAAGATGTTTTACTATTTGGATGGCTGGAGGCGGTGTAAAACCCGGTGTTCACGGAGAAACAGATGAGTTTGGTTATAATATTAATACATTGCCAGTACATGTGCACGATTTTCATGCAACAGTGATGCACTTGATGGGTGTTCAACACGAAGATTTTACTTTCAAGCATTTAGGCAGAAGATATAGATTAACAGATGTTGCCGGAAATGTGATCAATGAAATAATTAGTTAATGACAAAGTCGAATAAATTATTTGCATTTATAGGAAATGCTTTGTGGATATTGAATCCGTTTTTAGTATTCATTGTATTATTCAAAGAAAAGTTAACGCTTCATATAGGGATGGCATGGATAGGTAAGTTTCATCCACTATTCTTACACTTTCCTATTGTATTGAGTATTTGTATTGGATTGTATTTAGTTTTTACACCTGCTGGAAAATTAACAAAAGCTATAGAGCAGCAAGTATTGTTGAGCAACGCTTTTATTGCTGTTATAGTAGCAATTACAGGATTATTTCTTTCTAAAGACAATACTTATGCGGAAGATTTATTAACCCAACATCAATGGGGAGGCGTGGCAATTGCTTTATTTAGTTGGATATTGGTTTTTGTCAATAACTATTCTATAAAATTTCAAACCAATAAAATTTTAAGAGTTGAAGTGGGCGTATTTCTTTTAGTATTAGTTATTGTATTTACACATAAAGGTGGACAACTAACGCACGGAGAAAATGCACTCAGTTTCCCAGAGGATAAAATAACTACTACTGATACTGTTACAAAAAAGGCATTAGATAGCACTGCAAGTATTTATGAGAAAGCAGTGCAACCCATTTTATTAGATAAATGTGTAGGCTGTCATGGTCCAAATAAAGTAAAAGGTAATTTATTACTAGACAATAAAGAGCATATCTTAAAAGGAGGCAAACACGGATCAGTATTAGCTATAGCTGGAACTTCTAGTATTATAGAACGAATCCATCTACCACTTGCCGAAGAAAAACATATGCCTCCGGATGGTAAGCCTCAACTAACCCCATCTGAAATAAAAATTTTAAACGACTGGATTAGTGCAGGTGGTGATTTTAATAAAAAACTAATGGAGTTGGAAAAAACAGATAGTTTATACCTATTAGCCAATAGCTATCAAGCTCCTATGGAGAAAACACAGAACAAAGGAAATACAGGACCAGATATTAGCGAGTATAATACCAATTATTGCAATGTGCAATATGTGTATCCTGGATCAAACCTGATTGAAGTGAATTTTTTCCAGGGTTCTTTTTATGATAGAGCACAATTAAAAAAATTAGATAAGATAAAAGCGCAAATAGTTTCATTAAACATGCAAACCATGCCTTTACAACAAGAAGATATGGCAATGATTGCAGACTTTAAACAATTAGAAAAATTAAACTTAAATTATACAGGCTTAAAAATTACATCTTTAGCATCTATCAAGACATTGTCAAAATTAAAATCATTGTCTATTGCCGGCATTGAAGCTACCCCAAATGAAATAAATAATTTAATAAAAGGTAGCTCCATAGAGAAACTTCATATTTGGAATACTTCCATTAAACAAGATCAGGTAGCACTTATTCAATCGAATAATAAAAAGCTAATGGTAACTGTTGGGGATAATTTAGAAAATGAAATTATTAAAATTATCAACCCTAGTATCGAACAAGATTCTTCGATCATTCCTACTCATTTAGATATACCTATTAAACACGTTGTAAAAGGTGCTATTGTTAGATATACATTGGATGGTACAGATCCAGATAGCTTAAAAAGCCCCATCTATAAAAAGCCTATTCGTTTATTCAATAATACTGTGCTAAAAACCAAGGCATTCAAGGCAGGTTGGATAAGCAGCGATATTGTAGAAAGAAATTTTTATAAATCAACCATACATCCAGATTCCATTGTTTTATTGCAATTACCTGATCCAAAATACAGGGCAAATGGACCAAAGACTTTATTTGATTATGAATTAGGAGATAAGAATTTTGGAAATGCAAAATGGCTAGGCTATAAAGATGCGAATATGGAAATGATCTTTGGATTTAAACAACCAACTGCTATTAAAGAAATTTATTTGAATGCATTGGTAAATTTAGGATCTTATATTTTCCCTATCGTGAGTATAGATATAATGGGTAGTATGGATGGGAAAAACTACACACTGGTTTCAAAAAATAATTATCCTGGTGTTACTGATGCCACACCAAAAACAATGAATGAAACAAAAGGTTTTAGTTGTGCTATTAGCAAACCTACTCCTTATAAATTTTATAAATTGGTAGCCACCAATCTTAAAAAATTACCTAACTGGCATCCTGGAAAAGGAACACCAGCATGGATTTTCATTGACGAGATCTTTTTGAATTAATTTATTCAATTGTAAACCATTCATATGCTCCTGGAGCAAGCGTGAAACTAAATGATGTTTCATATGCTCTATTCATAGTATATATTTTAGAAGTATTCCCTTTTGCAGCAATGGTTGCTTTGTCTTTTAAGCCAGTATAATATAAAGGCAATTGAATAGTTCTAGTAATGGTTTCATTAGTTGGATTAAACAACATCATCAATCCCTTTTGAGGTAAAGCTGGATCTACATGTAACCAACCATCCCAATCCCTTCCATCTGCTCTTCTCAATTGAATCATATCTGCATTTAAAATTGAACGATATTTTTTATACCAATCAATAACAGATTGAACCTTTACCCTGGTTTTGTCGGTATCATATAATCTTGGCCCTCTATAACAAGCTTGCACACCAGCGCCGTAGTATTGCATCATCAATTGTTCATAATCTTCTAAATGATCTTGCAGTGGCTCTAATACTGCATCTTCACCTCCCCCTTGGTATTTGGTTAAAGGCACAAAACCCCAGCCCATAGAAGGTGTTTTCTCGATAGTGCCATCATGGATGTTTTGACGATTGATAATTTTTTGTTGTGCTCTGGATAAAGAAAAATTAACCTCTCTATAACCTACCGCAATCTTATGTGTACCATCTAAAAAATACCAATCTGGCGCATTGATGTAAACCCCTCTTTCATTCAACCATTTATACAAGTCTTTTTGAATTTCCATCTGTCTCCATTGAGAATCATCATACCCTTTATGACCAGGATGAACTGTGCTTGCACAGACATCACCAGGATAAGGTCCATCATTCTCCCAAATATCAAAACCAGTTTGTTTGAAAAAATATTTAATCTTATCTCTATATGCTAAGCCCCATTTACTTCCAAAACAAGGTGCATTGCCAAAAAATGCGCCGCCAGGCTTCCCTGTTTTTATATCTATCACATCATCTGCATCACTAATTCTTCTACTACTAAATAAAGAATACCCTCCTAATAAAATATTTTTCTGATGTGCATAATCAGCTAAGGTTTTCCATTTAATGATATTTTTTTGACTGGAATCCTCCATGTTTAAATGACTTCCAAAACTGAGTATCACCGCTTCATATCCAGTGGCTACACATTGATCAATTGCAGCTTTTACTTCTTCATCATTTTTACTCACCAAATGCATGAATATGGGATTCTGGGTAGTCCAAGGTGCAATAGTTCTATACATTTTACGAAGCATTAATCCTCTTCTTTGTCGATCATAACTATCCATTAAAAGCTCATTGGTTCTAACAGATGTAAATGTTTCACCCTTCGCTAATTCAATACCAGGAGCCCTTTCAGGATATATCTCTAATAAGCAAGGTGTTTCATAATTATAGTTTACTTGTGAAGTATAACTCGAATCTATTTTCCAATGAGTAGTTTGATCACTGATATCATAACGCATTGCATTGTTAAATGCATAATTCGTTTCTACATAAATACCATGTTGTTTTTTCATCACTTCAGGCTTACCCACTACTGCACTTTCTTCTTCTACTAAACCTAACACCTCGTTAACTACTCTGTTTATTTTTACTTTCTGTTCTCCATTATTTTTGATTTCTATCCACTTTGTAATTAAAGGAATTCCATCATATAAATTGTAATGCACTGAAATAGTGAGATTACTTAAATGATTATTAGGCGCAATAAAATCAAATCGAATGGATTTGCCTTTAGCTTGCTTCTTATTTGAATTCCAGGTAGTGGATTTCCATTGAATATAATGGGCAATAGTATCAATATGATATCCTTTAAATTGAAAAGCATTTTTATCTGATAACAATTTTTTCTCTGAACCTTTTATCAAATAAGCTTTTTCTGTTTGACCAATTAATCCGCCTATATTATACATTTGACCATCCATTACTACTCTTGCTTCTGGCTCAATACTTCTTAGTAATTGTTGACCATTACTCAAATTCGTATAATCAATACAAGCAATGTTAGGACCAATATAAAATATTCTTTTAGCGAGACCATTATTCAATTCAATATAGTTGTCCTGTATATTGATATTGGCTTTCTGTTGAATGGGTTGAATCAACCAGTCTGTTTGTGCGGTTGAAAATTGAGGAAGCAACAAAATACTATAGAGGAAAAATAGCTTTATAAATTTCATACTTGATACTTTAGTCATTAGTAATTTACAACATCTGTTTTTATTAATTAATCAAGACCCTTTCTTTTTCTAAAAGTAGAAGGATTTTCTCCCGTAATTTTTTTGAAGATTTTATTAAAGTATGAAAGGCTTTCAAAGCCAACCTCATAGCAAGCTTCAGTGACATTGGCATCTTGCATCAATAATTTCTTAGCATGATTAATTCTGTACTGATTCACGAAATCAGTATAAGTTAGTTTGGTACTTTTTTTGAAGTATCTACAAAAGGCAGCAACAGATAGGTTTACATGCTTGGCAATCGCATCCAATACAATGGGTTGTTGAAAATTGTTTTCAACATATTGATAAATTAAATGCATTCTTTCCTGCTCTTTTAAAACAGCGTGATTAGCAATAGGTCTTGTATGCAATAAAGTATACTCATTACTTTTTGCCAAGAAGTGAAAGACTTTGATTAAATGCATTAATTGTTCGAAAGGCTTTAATGCTGTTAGCTCTTTTAACATTGATCCTGCTGTAGCTTTGGTAGTTCCATAAAAAGCAATACCAGTTTTTGCTTTTTCAAACAATTCAAAAATGGCTTTCATTTCTGGTTGACTATAAAAAGGATCCTCATAAAAATTTTGTCTAAACTGCACCACCACCGTTTCAAC
>JAFMEV010000079.1 GCA_017856545.1 Chitinophagaceae bacterium | reverse complement strand
TCTTCCTTAAGTACTTCCCCTGGATGTATGTTTTTAAGCTTTTTCATTTATAAATCAAGTATCATACTAACGTTTTACGATACTTACGTCAAAAGTAAGTATTATTCACAAAACGAAAAATACTTTTTTAGATTAAATTAAATATTTCGGGAAATACTCCAATTTTTATGATGCTCCTTCAGAATAACTGGCTCTTTGTAGCTTATCATTCAAGGCCTTACCAATCCCCATATTTTTGAATTTCTTGCAGATGATTACATCAAAGTTTTGTTGGTCTAGTTGGTATAATTGATAATAAAACTCTTTGGCGATGAATCTATTGTTATGGTGTTCGAAAGTTAAAACGCCAATATTTAATTCTGGGTGGTTCTTTTTAAAAAGATTGATATTGTCTACTATGATTAATTTGGTTGTAGGTGCATAGTGTTTTAAATCCATGCCACTAGTGACTACTTTGGTGTTGTCTTTTGGAGCAAGTTCTACATTGGGATGCACTTTTTTGAGTGATTCCATGGTAATACCACCCAAGCGGTAAATGATCACTTTATTGTTTTCAATACCTACAATCGTTGATTCTAATCCACATTCACATTTCCCTCCTTCTAGTACATAGGGTACTTTATCTTGAAAATACTCATGCACTTGTTGTGCGGTGGTAGGGGATATTCTTTGATATGGATTTGCGCTTGGTGCTGCAATAGGAAAGTCCACCGATTTCAATATTTCTAAAAACAATGGATGGCTAGGAATTCTAATAGCAACTTTTTTAGAACCTGCTGTAATAAGGTCGCTCACTAGTTCAGACTTATCAAATAAAATAGTTAAAGGCCCAGGCCAATAATTATCTGCTAATTTTTTAGCGATTGGGGGAATATGTTTTACTAATTTTTTAAGTTCTTTTATGGAATGGGTATGCAGTATTAAAGGGTTTTTATTTGGCCTTCCTTTCACCCTAAAAATTTTTTGTACTGCTTTCTCATCTAATCCATTAGCTCCTAAACCATAAACAGTTTCTGTTGGAATACCAACAATATCTCCTTTCTTTAAAGTCTCTACAATATGCTGTATATTATTTGTAATCATAAGGTCATTTATGGGTTGCAATAATCGCAATATTGAGGATCTTCTTTTTCTTTATTTTTTGGGAACCATTCTTCTTTTTCAAAACCACATTTATTGCAATGATACAACAAAGATAAAATAGATTTTGTTGGTCTATTGCACCATTCGCAAGGAAGTCCTTCTTTAAATTCCTTAATATCAAAGCCCGGGCAGGAGCAGTTAGGGCAACTGGACTGAATTTTAGCGATTAATTTTTCTGTAGTTTCTTGAATTACCTTCATTCTTAGGGGATTATTCATAGCCCGCATATCTGTTTCTATAAAAGCGCCTCCAAAAGCTTTCTCTATTTCGGTATATAGTTGCTGGAGTGTATTCCAGTCTTTGATACCCTTATGAATATATTCTTTGGACCCTTCTTCTTTTCTCAGAATTAAAGCATGCTCGGGAAAACCAATAAGTTTTGCAAATTCTTCTAATGCTTCTATGGATTGAATGTATTTTCCTGAAAAATTGGTTTTTGTACTAATATGCTTTACAATAATTTCAAGATCATTTTTTCGATCTATCAAGATCATCCATTCCTCGTCTGCTGGTATAAAATGTAAACTAGGATGTGCTCCAAAAGAACCTTCGTTTGCTATGCCTAAATCTATATTATGTAGGTCCATGGCCTCCTTACATTTCAACCTAACCGTTTCTAATGGCGTAAGGGTTCTTTCAATTTCTCCTGTAAAAGTGCCAAAAAAATCGGTATCGAAAGTATTGGGGGTTATACAATCAACACCGAAAGTTTTTTCAAACAAAGGAGCAATAACTGCTTCTTTGCCATGCATGGTTGCGATAATTAATTTTCTCTGCTCAAAAAGATCCACTAGTCAATACTAATTTGAATGGAGATATTGAAATCTCTTTCTTTTTCTTTGTCTAAATATGTTTGAACATCATTGATTGTATTCTTTAACTCCGCTATTTTACTTTCATAATTAACTACGCTCTTATCATTTCTTATCTCATCACCAAATTGATTTAGCTTGTAAAATTCTACGGTATGATTCAGCATTTCTAGCAGTACATATTTTGCTGTGTCTTTATTGACCGCTTGATCTCTAAAAGCAAAGGTGTTGTTTGTCATTTTGTTTGGCTTTGTACCTCAAAATTCTACCAATTTTAACTATAAATATTATTTAATGTTATTATATTTGACATAAAATACATTTATGAACTATACCATTAGCCAATTAAAGATTTTTTTGAAGGTGGTAAAGCATGGAAGTGTTACCAAAGCTGCAGATGAGTTGCATTTAACGCAGCCTGCAGTATCTATTCAGTTGAAGAATTTTCAAAAAAACTTCACATATGCTTTAACAGAAATTATCAATAAAAAGTTGTTTGTGACTGATTTTGGTAAGGAGATAGCATTGGCTGCCGAAAATATTATTTCGGAGTTGGAAACCATTAATTATAAAAGCATCGGATACAATAATGTATTATCTGGTAAGCTAAAGATTTCCATCATATCCACAGGTAAATATATTATGCCTTTTTTCTTGGCTGACTTTTTACAGCAACATTCCAGTATAGATTTAGAATTAGATGTTACCAATAAGGCGAAAGTGGTGAATAGTCTAGAAAAAAATGAAATAGATTTTGCCTTAGTATCTATTTTGCCAGAAAATATACAGATCAAGAAGGTAGATTTAATGGAGAATAAATTGATGTTAGTGGGTAATAAGAAAACTGCACAAATTTTGCAGCAACAAAAATTTAATTTAGACACCATACCATTAATTTATAGAGAAATAGGTTCTGGTACTAGACAAACGATGGAACAGTTTATTCAAAAAAATAAATTACAAGCAAAGAAAAAAATTACCCTCACTTCTAATGAGGCTGTAAAGCAGGCAATTATTGCAGGTATGGGTGTTTCCATTATGCCCATCATTGGTATAAAGAATGAATTAGCTTCTGGAAAATTGGAAGTAATACCTATTAAAGGCTTGCCTATAGTTACTACATGGAGCTTAATTTGGTTAAAAGAAAAAAAATTAAGCGCTATTGCTCAGGCCTATATTGATTTTTTAAAACTGCACAAAGAAAGAATCAGTGAAGTTCATTTTAGTATGAATATTTAATAGGATAGGAGTCAATTTTAATTCAATGAACCCATTGCCCATAAGTTCTTATAGATACTTAGGTAGAATTTAGTTTTAAGAGCTATATGCTTTTGCTCAGTTTCGATGAATTTAAGTTCTCGGCTATTGATCAAGAATAAGCTACTCTCACCCATTTGAAATTTGACATTCTCTGTTTCAAATAAAAGTTTATTAGCGTTTAAAACAGCTTCGTTGGTTTTTATTTGTTGCTTAAAGGCATAGAATTCAGCAAATGTGCTTCTTACTTTGTTTTCTATTTCCAGACTTATATATTTTCTATCCCATTTTAATTCTTCCATCTTGTTTCTTGTTTTAGCCAGTTCTCCTCTAGCTTCTCTTTGAAACAAGGGCATATTTAAGGAGAGTCCATACTTAACATTGTTGGACGTATTAATAAAAGTGGAAATATTATTTAAA
Organism: Chitinophagaceae bacterium; assembly: GCA_017856545.1. Classification (GTDB taxonomy): domain Bacteria; phylum Bacteroidota; class Bacteroidia; order Chitinophagales; family Chitinophagaceae; genus Sediminibacterium. Next base: position 3,593 of record JAFMEV010000079.1, on the reverse strand, counting down.
TTATTATCTAGTGCGTTGTAGTTTAATTTAAGTGAGGGGAATAACTCAACAGTCTTTAATCTTTTCTCGATATCTAAAATGGTTGATTTAGCATTGATCATTTTTAATTTTGGATGAGTTTGCATTGCCTGATCCACCATTTCTTCAAGTCTACCAAGATCAATACTGCTAATTTCATTTAGATCAAAGCTACCTGATGGAATGATGTCCTCTTCTAATTCATAAGGTATACCACCACTTGTCCAGAAATAATTACTTAATTCTAATCTAGCTTTTTGTAAATCTACCGCAGCTTGGGTTTGCATCATTTCAAATGTTTGCAATTGTGTTAAAGCTTCTGTAGTATCAATAGGGGCTCTATCTCCAGATATAAAGGACTTTTTAATGACTTCATATCTTTCTTTATTGTTCTGTACCGATTTAGTTAAAATTGTATTGATGAAGTAAGCATTTACCCAGTTCCAATAGGCACTTGTGGCTTCTAACAATACATCATTGACTACCAGTAATTGCTCATTCTTAGTGAGGTCAACAAAATTCTTAGCCTGTTTTACCACTGCATTTCTTTTGTCAACAATAATTCCTCTAAATGGATCCATGCTCACACCCACAAAAGCAGATTTATTTCTGGTTAATGTTGGATCAATTCTTTCTCCAATATTATTTTCTGTACCCGCTTTGATGTCAATACCATACCATAAAGGAATTTTTAATTCAGAGGTATTGTACTTATAATATAATTTGTTGTCGTAGGTTTTTTCATCCGTATTTATTTGAATGCTAGGATCAAAAATGCCTCTGGATGCTCTCAATTCATTTTTGGCCATTTCGTTTTGTAAGAAAGATTGTTTAATCACTGGGTGATACTTTCTAACAATATCCAAGATATTCTCAACGCTCAAGCTTTTTTCTTGCGCAAAGGCTTGGCCCATACAACCAATGAATAATAAGGTATATATAAATGGCTTTATTGGCATATTACTTTACTTTTTTAGTAGGTTCTTTTGTTTTGTAATAGTCTGGAGGGAATCCATTGATTTGACGCCATAATTCATACCAAATTGGCACTGTATTTAATAAGGCAAATCCTCTTGCACCAGTACCTGTTTTCAATTCTTTTGGCCATCCTTTTTGATCACTATCCGGAATTACTAAAATTCTGAATTTACCATTTTCATTTCTATTGTTCTCCACCATAGATATTTCTCCTCCAAAGGTACCATAACTATTATTAGGCCATCCAGAGAATACTATTGCTGGGAACCCATCAAAAATCATTCTTACTTTTTGTCCTCGGTTAATCAATATCAAATCCATCGGCTCAACAAATAGTTCGATGGCAAAATCAATTTGTGTTGGTACCATCTCCACAATCATTTCACCTTCTTTCACTATTTCATTGATACCAGATTTTTTGGCTTTGATAATCTGACCATCCTGAGGTGCAATCAACCATTTTTGATTTCCTCGACTAATATAGTTGGCCAAGATATTTCTATTTTTTGCCACTTCTCCTGTGGTTCCTGCAATTTCACCTCTTGAAGTAGCAATTTCACTTCTGGATTTAAAAATCTTATCATCTGCTTCTTGTCTCGCAGAATTGATATCAATTTTAACAATATTGATATCCTGTCTGGTATTTAACAATTTTTGTTGCTTCTCTGTAAGAATCGCCAAAGCTTTATTGTTTTGTGCAGTTCTACGCTCCAGTTCCACTAAAGAAACTACTCCTTGATTAAATAATTGCTTACCTCTTGTCAATTGTTCTTGTGAAATTTTATAATCAACTTCTGCAGCAATTACTTCGGAGCTATCACTGATTAATTTTCTTTTAAATTGCTCAATTTTATTTTCTAGAGAATTGATTTTTAAGTTTCGGTTATTTTCAATGGCATTGATTTGACTTTCAATGGCATTGATCTTCTCGCTATAAAAAAGTAATTTTTGTTCTTTGGAAACCAATTGGTCTCTGGTTCTAGCAACTAAATTGGTATCTAAATAATCATCTTTCACATCTGCTAATTCAACAATGGTATCTCCTTTTTTCACTACATCACCTTCTTTGATATACCATTTAACAATTTTACCAGGGATGACGGTATTAATCTGTTGTGGTCTTTGATCTTGATACAAAGTAGTGACATGCCCACTGCTGGAGATGTTCTGTGTCCAAGGCAGGAACAATAATATCAATAAGAATCCAAAAACTCCCAAGACCCAATAGCCAACTTTGCTATTTCTATCGTATCGATAGATTGATCTAACTGAAGTGGGAGTGAAGTTAGACTCGCTGTTCATATTTTCTAATGTTTTTTTCATAGTGTTTAACTAATTACTAATGGTAAAATAGTTTCTGGTTTTCCAATATGTTTGATCTGGCCTTTTTCTAACCATATAATTAAATCTGCTCTTTTCGCAAATGGAACGTATCCGCTTACAATCATGCAGGTGGTATTAGGTAGGTCAATCAAATATTTAGATATTTTCTTGCTTGATTCTGCACCTGCTAATTCGAATGGTTCGTCTAAAACCAATAATTCAGGTTGATGCACAATAGCTCTTAGTAATAAGATTTTCTTTGCCATGATGGTACTTAAGCCTTTACCAGTGGGTTGCAATGGTGTATACAATCCTTCAGGTAATAAGCTTATAAATTCTTTGATTTCCAACATTTCTGCATGTTTCATAATATCTGCAGGAGTAATGGACTCATTACCCATACATATATTTTCATACAAAGTACCCTCGAATATATCTTGCTCATTATAAAATATACCAATATTCTTACGGTACTCTTTTTGATTCAAATTATTGATAGGAATAGTGTTTACATTAATTACACCTTCAAAGTTTTTTAATGTACCGCCAATCAATTCCAACAAAATGGATTTACCAGAACCTCCATCACCCATTACACAAACTTTTGCGCCTGCAGGTATATTGAAACTTATGTTTTCTAACAATGGTTTATTTTCGTCAAATTTGAAATTCAAGTTTTGCACTTCTAAAGCAATGCCATTGTGATTAGAAACAAAAGAGGTTTGTCCTTGCACTTCGCTCTTTTTATCGTTGATTACATTTAATTTCTCAACACCCGTTAAAATAGTATAAGCTACTTCTAAGTTTAGAATCAATTTTTCTACAGCGCTTAAGATTAATAAAATCACAATCTCCGCAGCAATAAATTGTCCAATATTTAATTGTTGGTTAATTAACAATACTGCACCAATAATCAACATCATTGCAGAAATGAGCAATTTAAATACAATCAAACTCCAGTATTGAAATTTTAAGATTTCAAAATGCTTTGTTTTAGATACTAAATAATCTTTCACTAAATCGTCTGTTCTTTTTAAGTGAAAATTATTTTGACTTGATATTTTAAAGGTTTTATAAGATCTCGCGATTTCTTCCAACCAGCTAGCTACTTCATATTTGTTTTCGCTTTCGTTATAAGAAGCGATCAATCCTTTTTTAGATGTATAATTAAAGATGAAGTATAGTAATAAGATCAACAATAAACCTAAGATAATGAAGGTTGAATTATAAAAAGATAACAACACCAATCCAAAAACAATTTGAATCACCGCTAA
>JAFMEV010000078.1 GCA_017856545.1 Chitinophagaceae bacterium | reverse complement strand
TAATTCAAAAAACAAATTATGTCTATACAATCTAATTACAGTGATGGTTTTTTTAATGTTAGCGCTAATCATGGTTTTTTACCAGTTAAAGCTCCACTAGTTAAATTACCAAGTGTGTATGATGATTTACAAGCTGTTTTAGATAATATGCCTGTTGTTTTAAATGAAAATGAGTTTGGGTATTTGAATACCGAAAATGGGATTGTTGCCCCAACCTTAGCCATCAAAAATCATCTAGCCGATGTTGAAAAAGAGGAAGATATTTTTGTGCTACAAGCCCTGTTCAGATCCTATAGTTTTTTAGCTTCTGCATACTTATTAGAACCTTCTTTCCAACAGTTTAGAAAAGACGGAAAATATGGTAAAGCTAGAAATGTTTTACCTGCAAATATTGCACAACCATTTTGTAAGGTAGCAGATAAATTAAATGTGTTTGCTTGGTTAGATTATCATTACGCCTATTCTTTAGGAAACTATCAAAAGTTAGACCAGCATGGAGATTTGAATTGGGAAAATATTACCATGTGTAATAGATTTTCAGGACAACCCGACGAGGTTGGTTTTATTATGTTACATGTTGATATCAATAGATTCTCAGCTAATTTGGTTGGAACAGTTATGCAAACCATTCAAGCTTTACATGGAGGAGTGGCATCTGTTGGAGATTTGCTAGAGAAGAATTGGTCCACTATGAAGCAAATGAATGAGCGAAGAAAAGAAATGTGGAAGGCTTCAAGATGGCAACGCTATAATGATTTTAGAATTTTTATCATGGGTGTAAAGGGGAATACTGAATTATTTGGTGATGGTGTTATTTATGAAAATGTTTGGGATGAGCCAAAAGCCTTTAGAGGTCAAACAGGAGCACAGGACGACATTATTCCGATGCAAGATATTTTTTCTGGAGTCATTTTTTATTATCCAGAAAATGAACTCACTAAATATTTATTAGATCTTAGATTATATCGTCCCACTTGTGTACAAGACTTTTTTAAAGACCTTGAAAATTCAATGAAAACATTGCATCCAAAAGGTTTAATGGGTAAGTTGGTAGAAAATAAAGATGTAACTGGTCTATGTTATTTACTAGGTATTTTAGAAGAGATTTATCATTTTAGAAACGGGCATTGGCAATTTGTTCAAAAATATATAATGGCCAATACAAAGTACGCAATGGCAACAGGAGGTACACCCATTACATCATGGATTCCCAATCAGATTTTATCAGTCATCCGTCAAATGGAAGATGTAGTTGCTGCAATTGGCCAACTTACTCCATCTGATCAGGAACAAGCTAATGCTATTTTTGAAAAGAATGCCAAATTACTACCAACTAAAAAAGGATTAATCGATGGGCAACTCGCTTTGATTCATAACAATGATTTTTCTGCAGAAGCTGTATTTGCATTGAATCAAAAGTTTGGTTATGACGATACTAAGTAGGTATTTCTGAAATCTGATCCATTAGTTTGTTTAACAATTTATCTTAAGTAGAACTAACAGTTCTACAATGAATGTATTTTTAAATGCATCCATGTTTTTAGTTTAATTTCATCAAAATCCTAACGATGAAAAAAGTAATTATTTTTTTACTGATTTGTGTACCCTTAATTGGTTTTACACAAGAGGATATTGTTTCTACAAGAGCAAGTTTTATTACTAAGTTTAAATTTAAAATATTAACTGGGGGTGTGATTATTGTGAATGCTCAAATTGAAAATCACCCGGACACGCTCAATTTTATTTTTGATACAGGAAATAGCGGGATCTCTCTTGACTCAACAACTGTGTCGAATCTTAAGTTGAATATAGAGTCCTCCACTTCATTTATAAGAGGCATTTCAGGAATTAGGAAAGCGTATTTTGTAAAAAATTATAGCTTACTATTACCTGGTTTAAAAGTAGATAAATTGAATTTTCATGTTAGTGATTATGAACTTATTTCTAGCACTTATGGGATAACCATTCATGGAATTATTGGCAATAGTTTTTTTCGTCAATTCATAGTTCAAATAGATTATGATAATCAAGAAATTTCCATATACCATCCTGGTGAATTCAATTATCCAACGAAAGGTTTTTTAATTAAGCCAATGTTTACTAGTTATCCTACATACAATGTATCCTTTAAGGAACATATAAAATTAAATGTTCCTTCCATTGTTGATATTGGCGCAGGGGTCAACTTCATTGCAGTTGCTTCATTGAATAAAGAAACGCCTTATTTCAAAAAAAATAAAAAATCTTACGAAACATATGTAGGAGGATTGGGTGGAAAAAAAACAATGCAACTGACTGTTTTAGATAAACTTAAATTTGGTCCTTATGCTTTTAGAAAAGTACCAATTCTGGAATTTGAAGATGATTTTAAGTTATTGAATTATCCGAGTTTAGGCGGTATTTTAGGAAATGACCTTTTGCGAAGATTTAACGTTGTATTAAATTATCCAAGTCAGGTGATTCATTTTAGTCCTAATAAATATTTTAATGATTATTTTGATTACAGTTATACTGGAATGAGCGTGTATTTAATCAATCATTTGGTTACTATTGAAGATATTATTCCTAATTCTCCTGCAGAAAAAGCAGGCCTTTTGTCCGGTGATATTCTTATTGCTTTAAATGGTAGATTAGTAACCAATTTGGATGAGTATAAAAGAATAATGGCCATGTCAGAAGGTAAGACTAAAATTACCATTTTTAGAGAAGGCAAATATTTCGAAAAGAAAATACGCATCATCAATATTAAATAGAACTAATTTTATTTGATCAAACTAAATAGTGGGTTTATTCTTGCCATTTGTCATTGTTCATTGGCGGTTTGTTTAAAAATTACTAACTTACTGAAATTCTATTTTCAACTTAAAGTTAGTAGCCATGAAAAAAAGCATATTCGCGCTAATCCTTTTAATTTCTTTAACAGTTCAAGCACAAAAGAAGAAAGTTGCTAGTGCAGTAAATTTAACCACTAAACTTAGTCCAGATTCTGTTTTTAAAGAACTTCAATGGAGAAATATTGGTCCAACTCGCGGAGGAAGGGCAAATGCCATTAGTGGTGTAGTCAATAACTCCAAGCATTTTTATGCTGGTTATACTGGAGGTGGTGTATGGGAAACTTTAGATGGAGGTATCAAATGGACAAATATTTCAGATGGTTTTTTTAAAGTAGGTTCAATTGGAGATATTGCTGTGTCCGAGTCTGATCCAAATGTGATTTATGTTGGTTCTGGTGAACATGCTGTAAGAGGTGTAATGACAAGTTATGGGGATGGAGTATATAAATCTACTAATGGAGGTAAAACATGGTCAAATATTGGACTTGAAAAAACAAGACATATTGCTGATATAGCTATCCATCCAACAAATGCAGACATAGTTTATGTAGCAGCACAAGGAACTGTTCACGGCCCTAATGCTGATCGTGGAGTGTACAAATCTACAGATGGAGGGAATAGTTGGAACCGTGTTTTATTTATCAACGATAGTACAGGTATTGCCTCTTTATCGATGGATATGAATAACCCACGTATTCTATACGCAACTTCATGGGAACATCGCAGATATCCTTGGACAGTTTCAAGTGGGGGTAAAGGTTCTGCTATTTGGAAGACAACAGACGGAGGAAATACATGGACTAAATTAACAGAAGGATTACCAGATATGATGGGTAAAATAGGCATTAGTGTATCTAGAGCTAATTCCAATCGTGTTTTTGCAATTGTTGAAACCGAAAAAACAAAATCTGGTTTATATCGATCTGATGATGCAGGGAAAACATGGGCATTATTATCTAATAACCAAGATATTTCTTCCAGATCTTGGTATTATATGAAAGTATATGCTGATACCAAAGATGAAAATCTAGTATATGTATTAAATGCGCCTATGATGCGATCAATTGATGGAGGAAAAACTTTTAGCAATGTGAATGTAGGACATGGAGACACACATGATTTATGGATTCATCCAAAAAATAATAATGAGATGGGCCTTGCAGATGATGGAGGTGGTGAAATTAGTTATGATCAAGCTAAATCTTGGTCTTCTATCATGAATCAAAGTACAGCTCAATTTTATAGAGTAAATGTTGATAATTCATTTCCATATAAAGTGTATGGTGGTCAACAAGACAATAGTTCTGTAATTATTGCTAGTAGAAACAATACGGGAAGTATCACTGTTCGTGACTGGACAAATGGAGCAGGATGCGAGTCTGCTTATTTATCTTTTGATCCCAACCACCCAGATTTAGTATACGGGGGATGTTATCAAGGGTATATTGAAGTATTGAATACAAAAACAAATGAAGTAAAAGATATTCAAGCTTATCCAAGTTTAAATTTAGCAGTTGCTCCTAAAGACATGAAATATAGATTTAATTGGAACGCGCCTATTGTTACTTCGATGCATAATCCAAAAGTGATGTTTCATGCTGCAAATGTTTTATTGAAAACAACAAATGGTGGATTAAGTTGGGATGCGATAAGTCCAGATTTAACAAGAAACGATAAATCAAAGCAAGGGCCAGGGGGAATTCCATTTACCAATGAAGGTGCTGGAGGTGAAAATTATAATACTATTTTTTATGTAAAGGAATCTCCTTTAGATGCGAATACAATATATACAGGAAGTGATTGTGGTTTAGTACATGTCACTACAGATGGCGGAAAGAGTTGGAAGAATATTACACCAAAAGAATTAGAAGAATCTCAAATCAATAGCATTGAGGTATCTGCATTTGATAAAGGGGTTGTATATATAAGTGCGACAAGGTATAAATTTAATGATTACGCATCTTATACATATAAAACAACAGACAATGGTTTAACATGGACCAGTATTAATAAAGGTGTTAAACAAGATGATTTTATCAAAGTGATTAGAGAGGACAAAAAAAATAAAAACATTTTATATGCAGGAAGTGAAAGAGGTTTTTATATCTCTAACGATGCAGGTGCTTCATGGTCTACATTTCAATTAAATTTACCTATTGTTCCTGTTACAGATTTAATTATAAGAGATAATGATTTAGTTGCAGCTACAGCAGGTAGGGCATTCTGGATCTTAGATGATTTAAGTGCAGTGCAACAAAATGAACAATTCAATAACTTTTCTTCTGTAAAGCTTATTACTCCAAAGCCATCCTATAAATATGGCGCTGGAAATGGATTGCCAGAAAAAAATGAAGAGGGTCAAAATGCGCCAGATGGTGTTATTCTTGATTATTTTTTACCTGAAAATTTAAGCGAAAAGGATACTGTCACACTAGAAATAATGGATAAAAAAGGAGCGATCATTAGGACGTATTCAAATATTAAAGATGGAGCATATAAAAAATACCCAGGTGGACCTGCTCCAGAAACTTTACTTAGTTCAATCAAAGGTCACAATAGATTTTTATGGAATTTTAGAACAAATTCAGAACGTCCAGATGTTAATGGGGTATTTGTATTAGGTAATTATGCAGGATATGCAGTTGCACCTGGTGATTATAAAGCGACAATTACTTTAAAAGCATTTAACACAACTACCAGTCAATCTAATAGTACTTCATTTACTGTATTACCTAATCCCTTTATAAAAGCTACTCAAGAAGATTGGGAATTACAACAAAATACGCTGGCATCTATTAGTGCTTATATCAATGAAATTCACACAAGTGTAAATAAGCTGAGAAAAGTCAAAAAGCAATTAGAATATTACAACGAAATGCTTGCCAATGTTCCAAAAGCAAGTTTGATCAAAGAGGCTGCAACTTCGATAATTTCCACAATGGATGCTTGGGAATCAACTATTGTTGAGAGCAGAACCAAAAATGGACAAGACGTGATTAATTGGCCAAGTAAATTGAACGTTGAATTTTTCTATCTAAAAGGATTGGTTGACATAAGTGATCCAGTGATTACAGAAGGGGTAAAAAATAAGTTAAAGGATCTTAAAGCCACTTGGACGAGCGAAAAATTGAAATTTGATACCATTCTAGAATCTGTAAATAATTTCAATAATCAATTTAAAAATGCTGATCTACCTGCTTTACAATTTTAGCAGTTAGTATAAAAAAGGTTATACTTCAAAGTATAGCCTTTTTTATGCATCAACCTATAACAAATGACAGAAAAGCAGCTTATATTTTTAATTCTATTAATTTGGAGTATTCCAAGCACTTATTTCAGAAGTAAGTTTAGAAAAATTGTATATCAAACGGATGATTGGAAAATAAATATTCAGCCCCTTTTTAAAAAAGAAATTTTAGGTTTATTTGGAAACATGTATCCAGATAATAAGGATTATCTAAAGACAAGAAATTACTATCGTATTTATTTAGTAATTTATATTGCCTTATTTATTATCTACAAACTGAATTAAATAATTGGAAGTATTTTGATAGTGCTATTTAGATAAAATTGAAATAACATGAAGCAGTCGCTACTTAATTTATTATTTTCTTTGATTGCCTTTTTATTAGGGTATGGCATTGCACTTTTAACCGGATTGGAGCTTATTCAGCATGCTGTACTCATTGCATTTTTGATACAATGGGTTGCTTTTGTCCCGGCCTTTTTTTTCCAAACTGAAAAGTTTTATGATCTAACAGGTAGTATTACATATATATTCACAGTAAGTTATGTAAGTATAAAAAGCTATTCAATAGAAAATATAAATATAGCTAGTGTTATTTTAGCGCTATCTATTATTCTTTGGGCCATCCGACTTGGAAGTTTTTTATTTATGAGAATTCATAAAAGTGGGGAAGATAAAAGATTTAAATTGATCAAGCCTTCTCCAACAAGGTTTTTCATGACATGGACTTTACAGGGAATGTGGGTTTCTTTATGTTCAATGTGTGCTTTAACTGCTATTGCGAGTAGCAATGGGGTGATCCAAAATGGTTTATTTTATACAGGAATCTTAGTCTTCATCAGTGGTTTAGTCATAGAGATGATTGCCGACGCACAAAAATCTACATTTCGTAAAGATCCAGATAATAAAGATCAGTTTATTCGTCACGGACTTTGGGCTTACTCTAGGCACCCAAATTACTTTGGCGAAATCACACTTTGGTTAGGGGTATCTATCATGTCTTTTTCTTCACTTTCTAGTTGGCAGTATATCACTTTAATCTCTCCCATTTTCACCTATTTTTTACTTGTTTATGTGAGTGGTGTTAGGATTCTAGAAATCTCTGGAATGGAGAAATGGGGTCATTTAGAGAGCTATCAAGAGTATATT
>JAFMEV010000077.1 GCA_017856545.1 Chitinophagaceae bacterium | reverse complement strand
TTCTAATTTGACGCATCACACCAGTTAACTCTTGTTGCAATAAAGCAGAAGGTACACCTGGTTTTGCTTGAACCATGATATAGGGATTAGAGTTGTCTGTATCAAAAATGGATGCAAAGTATTGATAGGTCGTTAATACAGATTTATCATAGTCAAAGCCATTAATAATAGCCGTTCCTTGTTTCTCTATAATACCAATTACCATCAATCTTCTACCACCATAAGAAATGGTTTTACCCAAAGCTTTATCTGCTTTACCAAAGAGTTCTTCTGCTACTTTGTAACCAATAACACCCAAAGGTCCTCCTCTTAAAAAATCAGCTTCAGAGAAGTATCTACCCATTCCAATATTAAAACTTTGAACAGCTTTGTACTCGTTGGTAATACCATAAATGTTCACCCCCTTTAAAATATTTTCTTCAAAGGTAAAAGTAGCTTGAGTGGAAGTAAAGAAAGCCATATTGGAAGCCAAATTGCTTTTCTTTTTGATGATATCCATCTCCTCTATTTTCATAGATGGCCTTTTCATGAATTTCCACCATGGATATTCCGGTCCTCCACCGTAATCCCATTTGTCAATATAGATGGTATTATTCCCAAAGCTCGCTAGGTCATTTTGAATCTTCCCTTTTAAACTATCAATGGTGGCGAGTACGCCAATAATGCAGAAAATGCCTATCGTGATGCCAAATAAAGAAAGAAAGGTTCTTAGTTTATTCACTTTAAGCTCTTGTAAAGCCATTTTAAAGCTGTTCCAAAGGATAGTTAGCACTTTAATCATGGAGTAAAAATAAGCCAAAGTCTGCAAGGATGGAGAATTTTATACAAGTGGTCAATTCCCTATCTAAATGCACAAATTGTTAAGGTATTTTGCATTGAGGCTCAAAATCATAGAACGAATTAGACGTAGTTAGAAAATCCTTGTTACTTTTGCATCGATTTTAAAAATCTGCAATTATGACCTTCAAACAAATGTTTACTTCCTCCGTGGGAAAAAAATTAATCATGGGCTTCACGGGAATTTTTCTAATTCTTTTCTTGATTGTGCATGCTGGATTGAACGCAACCATTTGGGCAAATGATGGTGGATTAATGTTTAATAAAGCTGGACATTTTATGGGCAGCAATGCAGTTCCAAGAATTTTAGAAATTGGTTTATTCATTGGTATTTTTCTACACATCTATCAAGGTTATTTATTAACGATTGAAAACAGAACTAAAAGATCTGTTGGATACGCAGTAAATTATTCTAAAGGTAGCAAGTGGTATAGTAGAAGTATGGCTATTTTAGGTACTTTGATTTTGTTGTTTTTAATTGCGCATATTTATCATTTTTGGACACCAAGTAGATTAGGTGGTATTGGCAATATCAAAGCCTTAGGCACTGTGGATCACAACGGTGTTGAGTTACATAATTTATATGCAGAAATGGATTTGGTATTTACCAATCCATACATTGTAGTGTTATATGTTTTAGCATGTGGATCTTTGGCTTATCACTTAGCACATGGATTCCAAAGTGCATTCAAAACAATTGGTGTTCACAATAGAAGATATCATGCTTTAATTTCAAGCATTGGATATGGTTTCTCTATTTTAATACCATTGATTTTCGCTTTAATGCCTATTAGTTTTTATTTTGATTGGATTAAATAATTCAGATCAACAAACCTTATTACACAAACTGATTGATAAAAGATTGAACTATGTTAAACGCTAAAATACCTGCTGGAAAATTAGATGACAAATGGGTAGATTATAAAGGTCATTGTAAATTAGTTAACCCAGCTAATAAAAGAAAGATGGAAGTGATTGTTGTAGGTACTGGATTAGCCGGTGCATCTGCTGCTGCATCACTTGGTGAGATGGGTTATAAAGTAAAAGCATTTTGTTTTCAGGATAGTCCACGTCGTGCTCACTCTATCGCTGCACAAGGTGGTATCAATGCTGCAAAGAATTATCAAAATGATGGTGATAGTGTATTTAGATTATTCTATGATACTATCAAAGGGGGTGACTATAGAGCGCGTGAAGCAAATGTGCATCGTTTAGCTGAAGTAAGTACTAATATTATTGACCAGTGCGTTGCACAAGGTGTTCCATTTGCACGAGAGTATGGTGGATTATTAAGTAATAGAAGTTTTGGCGGTACGCAAGTACAACGAACATTCTATGCTGCAGGTCAAACAGGACAGCAATTATTAATTGGTGCCTATCAAGCTTTAGAGCGTCAAGTAGCATTAGGTAATGTGCAAATGTTTGCGCGTCATGAAATGTTAGACGTTGTAAAAGTTGATGGAGCAGCGAAGGGTATTATTGCTCGTAATTTAGTAACAGGTGAACTAGAAAGACATTTTGGATATGCAGTATTATTATGTACTGGTGGATATGGTAACGTGTTTTATTTGTCTACCAATGCAATGGGTTCTAATGTAACTGCAGCTTGGAAGGCGCATAAGCAAGGAGCTTATTTTGCAAATCCATGTTTTACTCAAATACATCCTACTTGTATTCCAGTAAGTGGAGATCATCAATCTAAATTGACTTTGATGTCAGAATCTTTAAGAAATGATGGTAGAATTTGGGTTCCAAAAAAATTAGGTGATGATAGAAAAGCGAATGATATTCCTGAAGATGAAAGAGATTATTATTTAGAGCGCCGCTACCCTGCTTTTGGTAACCTTGTTCCAAGAGACGTGGCATCAAGAGCTGCTAAAGAGAGATGTGACGCTGGATATGGTGTGGGTACATCCAAGCAAGCTGTTTACTTAGATTACGCTGCTGCGATTGAAAGATATGGTAAAACAGAAGCAAGCAAAAAAGGCTTGAGCAATGTAAGTCATGAAGAAATTATTGCACTAGGTAAGGAAGTGGTGAAAGAAAAGTATGGCAACTTATTTGATATGTATGCAAAAATTACAGGAGATAATCCATACGAAGTACCAATGAGAATATATCCAGCTGTGCATTACACAATGGGTGGCTTATGGGTAGATTATGAATTACAAACCACCGTGCCAGGTTTATATGCATTAGGTGAAGCGAACTTTAGTGATCATGGTGCAAACCGTTTAGGTGCAAGTGCTTTGATGCAAGGTTTAGCGGATGGTTATTTTGTAATACCTTATACATTAGGTAATAATTTAGCAGACGAAATTTACAACGCTCCTATTCCAACTACTCACCCTGCATTTGAAGCAGCTGAAAAAGCTGTTGCAGAAAGAATCCAAACTTTAAAGAACATCAATGGTAAACAATCCGTTGAAAGTTTCCATAAGCGTTTAGGTAAGATTATCTGGGACAAATGTGGTATGGCTAGAAATGCTGAAGGATTAAAGCAAGCAATTGCAGAAGTTCAAGCATTGAAAAAAGAATTCTGGAGTGATGTAAGAATTCCAGGGGAGATCAATGAATTCAACCCAGAATTAGACAAGGCAAACCGCGTTGCTGACTTTATTGAATTAGGAGAATTGATGTGTGTTGATGCTTTAAACAGAGAAGAAAGCTGTGGTGGACACTTTAGAGAGGAATATCAAACAGCAGACGGAGAAGCACTAAGAGACGATGAAAACTTTATGTATGTAGCTGCATGGGAAGCAAAAGCAGAACATGAATGGCAATTACATAAAGAAGAATTGAAGTATGAAGTCATCAAGCCTTCTCAAAGAAACTATAAATAATAAAGATCTAATTCATTAACAGATAACTTGTAAGATATGTCACATAAAGAATTGAATTTAAAACTAAAAGTATGGCGTCAAAAAAATGCTCAAACAGCAGGCGCTTTCAAAACATACGAATTAAATGGCATCTCAGATGAAATGTCCTTTTTAGAAATGTTGGATGTTTTAAATGAAAAATTAATTACAGAGGGAGGTGAACCAGTTGCTTTCGATCACGATTGTAGAGAAGGTATTTGTGGTATGTGCTCTTTGTACATTGATGGTAAACCACATGGTCCTTGGCAAGCGAATACAACTTGTCAATTGCATATGCGTGCTTTCAATGATGGAGATACTATTACCATTGAGCCATGGAGAGCTAACTCTTTCCCTATTGTAAAAGATTTGACAGTTGATAGAAGTGCATTTGATAGAATTATACAAGCTGGAGGATATGTGAGCGTGAATACTGGTAACGCTGTTGATGGTAACAGTTTACCTATCGAAAAAGATAAGGCAGATGAAGCATTTGCTTCTGCTATGTGTATTGGTTGTGGCGCTTGTGTTGCAGCATGTAAAAATAGTTCTGCAATGTTATTCTTAAGTGCAAAGGTTTCTCACTTGGCTTTATTACCACAAGGTGCCCCAGAGAGAAAATCTCGTGTATTGAACATGGTGGCTCAAATGGATAAAGAAGGTTTTGGTTCTTGTACCAATACAGGAGCTTGTGAAGCAGCTTGTCCAAAAGAAATTTCTATTGCAAACATTGCTAGATTGAATAAAGAATATATAGGTGCAAGCTTAACTTCCGAATAGTTATTGCTACATGGCGAACACCTATTTTCAGTTCAAAGAATTTATCGTGCATCAGGAACATGCTTCAATGAAAGTATGTACTGATGCATGTTTTTTTGGTGCATGGGCCATTCATCATGAAGCATTACAAAAAGCTAGTTCTGTTTTAGACATTGGAACTGGAACAGGGTTATTAAGCTTAATGATTGCTCAAAAAAATACGCTTGGAACAATTACGGCAGTAGAAATAGAACCGAATGCAGCAAACCAAGCATTATCCAATTTTGCGTTAAGTCCTTGGAAAGAAAGATTATCAGTGGTAAATGCTTCTATTCAAGATTTTGCATCAGCCAATTCTGCAAGATTTGATTGTATTATTTCCAATCCTCCTTTTTTTGAATCGGATCTGCCCTCTCCCAATGACCAAAAAAATGTAGCAGCGCATAGTGCAGCATTGCCCTGGGAAACATTTGCACAAGTAGTTTCAACACTATTAATGAATAATGGTTGCTTTTATGTAATCATTCCTTCTATTCGTGCGTATACCATGCAAAAATTAATGGAGACCAATGGACTGCAATTAATTGAAGAGACTACCGTTTTTAATAAAGAAAAGCAATTGCCATTCAGAAGTTTTTTGCAATTTAAAAAAGCAACAGAAAAGCTAGCTAGCATTGAAAGAAATAAATTGTATATCAAAGGCCCTAGCAATGAATATACAGATGAATTCAAAAGCTTACTGAAAGCTTACTATTTGCAATTTTAGTGTTGAGCGTAGTCTGCTAAGTACTTATAATGATCGGTTAGTTTACCTTTATCTAACATTGTAGCTTTTTCAATAATTGGATTACCTCCATTTACTAAATCGCCTAATACATATTTAATCAATTGTTCTCCAAAGAATCTACTTGCATCTCTTGGCAATTCATTGGGCAAATTACCCACAGCCATAATATCAATACAGTTGTAATTGTAAGGATTACATTTTTCACAAGAATCTAACTGCACACCATAAATGGGATCTTCTGATGTAGCATCTCCTAAATTGCAAGGAACACTTCCAAATGCATCATCTGTAATATCGGCAATGGTTGTTAATACTGATCTTTCGTCTTTAAGTTCATCCAATGTAAACAATGGCGGTATTCCTTTTTCCCAATATACTCCATTCATTAAAATTTTTGCATGAGGAAGATAGTCTTTAAAAAGACATTCATAGTTGGAGGGATGTTCATGAAAATCATTTCTTTCATAAGTTCCATTGTCTTTTCGTTGGTACAAATCTTTACCTTTTAAATGCACATAAACGGGATATGGATAAGTTCTGGATTTAAATTCATCCGGTTCCACTTGTTGCACATCCATTAAATTCATGATTTCTAAAATTCCATGCGCTACCCTTCCAGAACCTGTAACCGCAATTTTTATGGGAGGTAATTTTAAACCAAAATAAGTATGAATTAACTCCATATAATCCTTCACATCTTTGACCCTACCCAAAGTGAATTCTTTGGTTCTATTACCATATGCCATGATACCATTGTGCGCACCCACAATTCCTGCAAAAAATCCAAAGCCAATTAATCTTTGACCATCTTCATGTTCAAGACATTCATAATCAATGAGGGTAATATGCTTATCCATCATTGCATGAAACAATGCCTGATTATATGATTGTGCTTTTTTTGTATGAGAGAAAAATAAATAAGTTTTATTGGGAATCAACTGAGATTTTGGAACTTCTTTAATCCCTAATAGAATATCAGCAGCTGAAATATCATCCACCACTTTGATGCCTTCTCTTTGGTATTCTATATTTTTATAGCATCTTGTAGTTGATGATTCTACCAATATATCCCAATCTGGGTGTTGTTCTAACAACCATTTACATTGTTTAGGGGTTAATGCCACCCTGTTGTCACTAGGAACTTTTCCTTCTTTAATAAGGCCTAATACCGGCATTTTGGTAATTTTACACAATATACGAAATTAGACAATGGATTATTTTGCATTATTTGGACTTTCGATTGGTTTTCAAGTAGATACGAATAAATTACGGGCAGCTTTTATGGAAATTCAAAGAGCTTCGCACCCCGATAAATTTGCGCAAAGTAATTCCTATGAGCAAGAGGAGGCATTGGAAAGATCAGCCTTAGCCAATAAAGGGTTTTCTTTGTTAAACAATAAAGACCAAGTATTGCCCTATGTGTTGGAATTAAAAGGAATCATCCAATCAGAAGAAAAATACGCATTATCCCCTGCTTTTTTAATGGAGATGATGGAATTGAATGAAGGTTGGATGGAAGCAGACAGTGAAGCAGCTAAACAAAGCATTTTAGATCAAATTAAAGCTATACAAGATGAAATCTTGGAACCTATTAAAAACTATTTGGAAATGGATCAAATCGATTCTATTTCCCAAGAAGCAATGCTGCAAATAAAAGAGTATTACTACAAGAAAAAATACCTCGATCGTATTTTGGCAGAATTCCGCTGATAGCGTAATATTGCATCCCGCTGAGCACCTAGGTGCAAAATGCCCAGATGGCGGAACTGGTAGACGCGCTAGACTCAAAATCTGGTTATCGCAAGGTAGTGCAGGTTCGATTCCTGTTCTGGGCACAAACCCTGTCACGAAAGTGACGGGGTTTTTTGTTTCGAGGCTGTGTCAAAAGCTTGCTTTTGTAAACAGATGAGAAGCAAAAAACCCAAGCAGCTGCGGAGCAGTTGCGAAAGGGTTTGGGTACGCCCAAATTTTAGGAAGTCAGCGCCAGCTGACAGTCCTGAAAGGACAAAAAAATAACCCCCAATCACTTGAGGGTTATTCTATACAATTCAATTTAATTATT
>JAFMEV010000001.1 GCA_017856545.1 Chitinophagaceae bacterium | reverse complement strand
CTACCACTGGAAAGCATATGAGTTTTGATAGCCCACTGCCTGCAGATATGGAAGCTGCTATTACTAAATGGCGAAATTATAAGTCAGCCGCGCATAAGCTAGAGGAATAAAAAAAACTTAATTAAGCTTAAGTTTTTTTATTCCTCTACTCTAAAGATTTTTTCGAGCCCACCCATAAACGGTGGGCTCGATTTAGATTTACTTGTTTTGAACTTAGAAAATAAAATAGCCCTTATGAAAATGTAAGGGCTATTTTATTTCAACTCTTATGATTTTTAGCCCGCATCCGAGCGGGCTATTTTTTATTTCTTATCTGCGGCTGCGGCTGCGGCGGCCATTGGTGATAAGCCAAATGACTGACCTCTTCCCATTGCTTTTGCCTTAAACATCGTAAACTTAGAAGGCTCTGATACATTTGGCCAGCTATTATTAGACTCGTCAATATCAGCTGTCTCACGCATTGGATCTAATTTAATAGACACTGCCTTCTTATTGGTTAAAAATACCTTTGTTAATTTATTTTCATTCTTTCTCCAAATTTGTGCTGCATACTTAGTTACTTCTTTAGTACCATCTTCAAAAGTAAATTCCACAATGATAGGCATTACCAAGCCGCCTTTATTCAAGAAGCTAATTTCATATAAATGCACATTTGCATATTTTGCTTTTTCTGCATCAGTCAATGCCTCAGGAGCACCAAAACTAATTGCAGGTTGTTTAGTTACTGAATCATAAGGAACAATTCCTCTATCATATTTCCAATAGAAATCTCTTAATGTGGTATCAGCGTCTGTTAAGAACACAATAGATTTATCATTTCTATTTCTAATCTTAGAAATATCTTCAAAACTATGCACAAGTGGTTTATCCAAACTTCTGCCTTGCATTGTTCTTGCAGCAGGCGGTGTTGCAGAAGGATCAAAAACGGCATGCTTCACCGTATCAATAGCAATATCTACAGGATCAATTCCATAGAACCAACCTCTCCAGAACCAATCTAAGTCTTCCGCACTTGCATCTTCCATTGTTCTAAATAAATCAGCAGGTGTTGGGTGCTTGAACGCCCATCTTCTTGAATATTCTTTAAATGAATAATCGAATAATTCTCTACCCATAATCGTTTCACGAAGAATATTTAAACCTGTTGCTGGTTTAGTATATGCGTTAGGACCAAATTGAATAATATTCTCACTATTGGTCATAATAGGCTCTAATTGTTCTTTTGGCAATTTCATGTAATCAGTAATTGTCCATGCTGGACCACCACGCGTTGGGAATTTGTTATCATACAATTCTTCTGTTAAGTATTGTACAAATGAATTCAATCCCTCATCCATCCAAGACCATTGACGCTCATCAGAGTTCACAATCATTGGGAAGAAATTATGACCTACTTCATGAATAACCACTCCTAACATACCGTTTTTTGTTGCCTCTGTATAAGAACCATCTTTTTCAGTTCTACCATAGTTAAAGCAAATCATTGGATACTCCATACCATTCGCAGCTTCTATGGACTGAGCAACTGGATACGGATAAGGAATAGAAAATTTAGAATAAGTTTTAATTGTATGTGCTACTGCTTTGGTAGAAAACTTGCGGTATAATCCATAAGCTTCTTTACCATAAGCACTCATGCTCATTACTTTTTTTCCTTCTACATCTGTTGCCATTGCATCCCAAACAAATTTACGGCTACTTCCAAATGCGAAGTCACGTACATTCTCTGCTTTGAATATCCATGTTTTAGTTGTAGCAACTTTATTTTTTTCAGCAGCTTTTGCTTCATCCAAAGTAACCACTTCAACAGGCTCTTTGTAAGAAGTTAAAGCCTTATTCCATCTTGCTAATTGTGCTGCAGATAATACTGCAGGATAGTTTTGACAAGATCCTGTAGCCATTACCACATGGTCTCCAGGAACAGTGATTGCAACATTATAGTTACCAAAAGCTAATGCAAATTCACCTCTACCAGTGAACTGATGGTGCTGCCATCCTTGAAAATCAGAATATACTGCTAATCTTGGAAACCATTGAGCCATGGTAAATAAATGATTTCCGTCTTCTGGGAAAAACTCATAACCACCTCTACCACCAACGGTCATTCTATCAGAAATTTTATAATTCCAATCAATATTAAAAACAAATTTTTGACCAGGTTTTAATGATGTTGGTAATTCAATACGCATCATTGTTTTGTTTACAGTGTATTTTAAATTTTTACCTAAAGCATCTGTAGCTTTAAGAATATTTACACCATATCCATTATCTTTTTTCTCATCTGCTAATTTATCTATAGCTGTAGGGCTGAAAGATCTACTTAAAGAACTTCCATCAGCATAGCCAGCATTTTTAACAGAGCTATGTTCGTTTTCATCTAATTGTAACCAGATATACGTTAACACATCTGGAGAATTATTAAAATAGGTTACCGTTTCAGCACCATGTAACATCAAATTCTTTTCATCTAAAGTAGCTTTGATATCATAATCTGCTCTTTGTTGCCAATATTTTGGACCAGGAGCACCACTTGCTGTACGATATTCGTTTGGAGTGGGTAAAATAGTTCCTAATTGCTCAAACTTGTTTCCGTGGTTTGAAGTAGGATTGTTACGGATATCTTGAGCAATACTTGTTGCTACCATAGCCATAACAGAAAAACCAAGCATTAAAAGCTTCTTCATTGGATATATTATTTTCAATTAAAAAAAAGATACAATTCTCTCCCAAACCATGTTTGCAGCTAGTAAAAAAACGATGCCAGATATCACTTGAACCATCCTTCTTCTGTCTAGCTTTAAGAGGGATACGAATATAAATGAAATTATTAAAATTACACTCACGATGAGCAGTTGACCTAGCTCTAATCCAAGGTTAAATGAAAACAAAGGGGGCAAGATAGACTCCTCTTTTCCAAGCAAACTTCTTAAATAGTTGCTAAAGCCCAAACCATGAATTAGGCCAAAAAACAGGGCAAAAAAGTAAATTATGGGGTATTTTGACCTAAAATCGAAGTTTTTTACCCCAAAATTGACCAAAGCGGTTAATACAATAGTAACCGGAATGAGTAATTCTATGAGGTTGATCGGAAAATTAACCCATTGGAGTACACTTAATGCTAAAGTAACAGAATGGCCAATGGTAAAAGCAGTTACCAGAATAAGCAGCTGTTTCCAATCTGACCAGATATACCTTGCAGTTAAAGCTACAATGAATAGAATATGATCTGATCCGGCTAAATCGATGATATGCTTAAAGCCAAGATGTAGATAGATTTGAAAATCGTTCATTAAATCTAATTTTGTGGTGTTAAATTAAAGAAGACCTTTGTAAACATCAAATATTTTACATGACCTGGATACCTTTCAAACCATTGATCACTTGGATGATTGCTATTTTTCATCCTTTTTTTGTTTCGGTAATTGATATACAACACAATCAAAAAGAAGCAACATTAGAAATAAGCGTGAGGACATTCACAGATGATTTAGAGAAAATGATCCTTAAAGAGTCTAATGTGAAATTAGATTTATCAGACCCTAAGCAAAAAACAAAAGCCGATATCTTCGTTCATCAATATATACAAAAGAAAATCGCATTAGCAGCTAATGGTTCAAAACTAAATATGGAATATATTGGCTTTGAAATACAATCAGAAAGTACTTGGTCTTATTTTGAAGTAAAGAATGTAAAACAATTGAAACAACTCAATGTGTTTTGCGAGTTATTATTTGGTATCAATCCACAGCAGATCAATATTTTTCATGTAAGCTCCAATGGAACAAGAAAAAGCTTTGAACTCGCTGCGCCAAAAAATGCAACTCAATTTATTTTTTAAGTTCGATAACTTCAAAAGGGATCGTTTCCTGATCTCTTGTAGCAGGATTCAAAAAAGGTAAACTCAACATAGTCACATGGAATCTTCTAGACGCAAATATTTGTTGACTTTGGGGAAATTGTACTTTAATAATTGAATCATTTTTAAGATCCGTCACCACCCAGTCTCCCTCTTTTAATCTTAAGCTATCTTCTTGTATCTTGAATACGTGCTGCCCATAAAAATGCATCGCATAGCTATTCGGAATTTTATGAAGTACTATCTTTTCTTTATCCCAGCCCTCTTTTTCAATTTGTTTTACCAATTGATTGCCCAATTGAAAGGGTAATAAATGAGGATAAAAATGCAGGTTCATCACCAAATTCACCCCTATCCATAATACGATGGATTGATAAAACCATTTCTGGCCTAGCGTATCATTCGAAAAAAATATTTTACTGGACAGTAGAAGAATGATTACAAAACTGATGATTAAACTATTGGCTGCCTTTCCAAAAGGTATGGTCAAAATTGCTCCAACCACCAAAATAAAAACGAACATTAAAAATAGATGGAACTTAGACAATATTTTAACACTTTTAGAAATACTTAAGTTGTTCCATAATATTTTCTCCCAATGTGCAGCAGTTAAAACAGCTGCCAATGGAAACACCACAAAAATATAATGAGGTAATTGTGCCTGACTTCTAGATAGCACTATGTAAGTTAAGACAAAACCAAAAAAACTGATGCGCTCAGTAGTTGGACTAAAGAGCCCTTCTTTAATGATGGAAATGAATTTAGCCACCAAAGCCCAAAGAAATACAAATATCCAAGGCAAGAAACTCCAAAACATATTCTCCAATAAAAAAGTAAAATAGCCCATTTCTTTAAAAGCATTCTCACCTGTATACCTTCCAAAACTCTGTGTCCAATAATAAAACTCCACCCCAGATTGTATCGGTCGGTGATTGATAATTTTACCTGGATGTAGATCAAATTGTTGGTATAAACCCCATGTCATTGGGAACAATAACAATGCAATGATGATTATTCCTACTAAATAAATGGGTTTGAAAAAATAAGCCCAATCTTTTTTACAGAACCATTCAGGCACAAAACATAAAATAGGCACCACTAATGCAATGGGTCCTTTGGTCATCATGCCGCCAGCAATAGCTATAACTGCGATAAAGAAATAGGTATGCTTTTTTTGAATAGTCCAATAAGCAATTGCACAAATTGCAGCCATCACCCATCCTACCAACATGGTGTCGGTTCTTACATCATGTGCAATTAAGAAAAATGCCTGACTTGAAGCAAGCATCAGTGTCGCTAATCTTGCCGTAGTGATATGATAATAAAGTTTAGCAAAATGGAAGGTTGAAAATAATGCGATGCCTAAAAATAATAAAGAAGGTATACGATAAGCCCAATCATAGATTCCAAAAACTTTCATGGATAAAGCAGACAACCAAAATAACATGGGTGGCTTATCTAAGTAATCAGCATGTAAATCAAATAATTGTAAATAAGATTGCTTTTCTAACATCTCTCTACTAATGGATGCATACTGAGCAGCATCCACATCCATTAATGGAATGGCAAATGCTCCTAGACAATACACTATCAAAATAGCAGATAAACTAATTATAAAGCTATTCTTATGCATGTTGAAATTTTTTAAATACCATCCCATTTAGTTTACCTACTACAAGACCGATCATTGCCCCAACCAATACATCTAATGGATAATGCACGCCCACATATATCTGTGCATAAGCAATCACCCCTGCCCATAAAAAAAATAACCAAGTATACTTCTTAAAAACTGGCGTGAGACTTATAAATATAAACATGGCTAATCCAAAATGATTGGCAGCATGGGAAGAAGTAAAACTGAATCCACCGGAACAATGATCTAATAATAATCTAACCTTACCAGCCATCAATGGGTCTGCACAGGGCCTTAATCTATGTACCAATGGTTTGAAAATACTGCTACTTATTTGATCAGTCAGCGTAAGATTGATGATTGCAAAAAGCAACCATTTCCAAGTAGCTTTTCCCCATCGAATGAATAAATACACCAATAAAATTGCATAAAAAGGGTACCAATTTTGGGCATTTCTGCACCAAGGCAATACATGATCTAGAAAAGAATGGGTCCAAGAACTATTTATACTTGTAAATAATGCCTGATCTTTTGCTAAAAGGGACGACCAAATGCTCATTGTCATAGCATAAAGATACAAGAAGTGCAAAAATTTAAAGTAAATTTGTAGCTCAATTAGAACCCAAATGGCATTAATTAAAAGTATATCCGGATTTAGAGGGACCATCGGAGGAAAACCCAATGAAAACCTTACTCCATTAGACATGGTGAAATTTGCATCAGCTTACGGAACATGGTTGAATGGTAAATCCGCTGGGAAAAAGAAAGTGGTGGTTGGAAGAGATGGTAGAATGAGTGGCAACATGGTGGAAGCCATGGTGGAACAAAGTTTATTGGCTTTGGGAATTGATGTGATTCATTTAGGATTAAGCACCACCCCTACAGTGGAGATGGCAGTCGTATTTGAAAAAGCAGACGGAGGGATTATTTTAACAGCGAGTCATAATCCGAAAGAATGGAATGCATTAAAATTATTAAATGAAAAAGGAGAATTTGTAAGTGCTGAAGAAGGAAAGACCATTTTAAATATTGCAGCCAACGAAGATTTTAATTATGCCAATATAGATGCCATAGGATCATTGATTGCAGATAATAATAGTTTAGAAAAGCATATTGAAGCAATATTAAATTATCCATTGGTCAATAAAAAAGCCATTGAAGCGGCTAACTTCTCTATTGTATTGGATGCGATTAACAGTTCAGGAGCATTTACGGTGCCTGCATTACTGCATGCTTTGGGGGTGAAAAATATCACAGTCCTAAACGAAGCAATGACTGGAAATTTTGCGCATAATCCAGAACCATTAAAAGAACATCTTACAGATCTTTGTAGTACTGTGATAAAGAATAAGGCAAACATTGGGATTGCTGTAGATCCAGATGTAGATCGTCTATGTTTTGTGAGTGAGGATGGAGAATTATTTGGAGAAGAATACACTTTAGTAGCAGTTGCTGATTATATATTACAACATAGAAAAGGGGCCACTGTAAGTAATTTATCTTCTACAAGAGCTTTAAGAGATGTTACTGAAAAGTATGGCTGTTCTTATTTTGCAAGTGCAGTGGGCGAAGTGAATGTTGTAAATATGATGAAGCAAGAAAAAGCCGTGATTGGCGGAGAAGGAAATGGAGGAATTATTATACCTGATTTACATTATGGAAGAGATGCATTAATTGGCATTGCTTTATTTTTAAGCCATTTAGCCTTAACCCAAAAAACCGCATCTGCATTAAGAGCAAGCTATCCAGCATATTTTATGAGTAAAAAGAAGATGGATTTAAACGCTTCTTTATCTTTAGACACTATTTTTAGTACTTTAGAAACCAAGTTCTCTGCATACCCTATTAATAAAGTAGATGGATTTAAAATTGACTTTGAAGACGAATGGGTACATTTAAGAACCAGTAATACTGAACCTATAATGCGTATTTATACAGAAGCAAAAACACAGGAAGCAGCAGATGCATTAGCAGATCATATTATTTCAATAATACATTCAATATAATAGAGGGATGGAAAGAATATATTTTGACAATGCAGCCACTACCTCATTAGACCCTGCTGTATTAGAAGCAATGATGCCTTATTTGACAGAAAAATTTGGTAACCCATCTTCTATTTATAGCTATGGAAGAGAAACTCGAATGGCTGTTGAGCAAGCTAGAAAATCAGTTGCAAAGAATTTAGGTGCGAAACCCTCTGAAATTTTCTTTACCAGTGGTGGGACAGAAAGCAGCAATACTATTTTACACGCAGCCATTCAGGATCTTGGATGTAAACATATTATTAGTTCTCCTATCGAGCACCATGCAACACTTCATACAGTGGAGCATCTTGCAAAATTGCACAATATCAAATTGTCTTGGGTCAATATTTTACACAATGGACATATTGATATAGATCATCTTGAGCAATTATTGAATGCACATCAAGAAAAAACAATCGTATCCATCATGCACGCCAATAATGAAATTGGCAATATGATTGATTTATATGAAGTAGGTGCTTTATGTAAAAAAAATGACGCTTATTTCCATAGCGATACAGTGCAAACAGTGGGTCACTTTAGTTTTAACTTAAAAGAAACACCAGTTGATTTTATCACTGGTGCTGGACATAAATTTCACGGACCAAAAGGTGTGGGTATTTTATATATTAACGAAAATATTAAAATTAATCCTTTGGTTCATGGAGGAGCACAAGAAAGAAACATGCGCGCAGGTACTGAAAATTTATACGGTATTGTTGGTTTTGCAAAAGCTTTAGAATTAGCAAGCGCGTCTTATGAAAAAGACAGCGCTTATATGCAATCTTTAAAGCAATATATGCACGATCAGTTGGTGCAAAATATTCCTGGCGTGAGTTTTAATGGAGATCCTTTTGGAAACAGTTTATATACTTTATTAAGTACCAATTTTCCTAAAACTGATAAAACGGATATGTTGTTGTTTAATTTAGACATTCATCATGTCTGTGCAAGTGGCGGAAGTGCCTGTTCAAGTGGAGCACAACAAGGCTCTCACGTAATACAAGCATTAAAAAAAGAAGGAGAATTCGCTACTGTGCGTTTCTCCTTCTCAAAAAATAATACCCGTCAAGAAATTGACCAGGTAGTTAAGATCTTAACTACTTTACTTTAGTATCTTGTTCTAATTTAGTGATAGCAGCTTCTAATTGATAACAAGTTAGAATATCTTGTACAAAAGACATTTGCTTATTACTAAATGCTGTTGGCTTACCTTGATAAGCAGCGTCTGCATTTTGCATAAACTGATCCTCACTCATCGCTTCTCCTAAAGATCTATAGTAGGTTAATTGTTGTTTGATATCTTTCAGTACAGAACTACTTACTTTTTTAGCTAGCGCTTTATCGTCCGCTGCATAACAAGCTTGTAAGAATACATAGCTAAAGTAATTATGTTGATTGCCTCTATTAGCAGTCATACCATAAGGGAAATTCTTTTCATTGGTTACTGCATCTATTTTCTTTAACAATTGTCTAGCGCTGTCCTTCTTTCCTTCTGAAGCCAATGCTAATGCAATTTCAGCAATAGAATATCTAATTGAATTCAAGTGTCTTCTATTCTCTTCGTCAAAGTAAACATTCGGATTTTGTGCATTACCGAAACTAAACTTATTCATGATATTCTTGTAAGCTGCATCAGTATCAATAGGAGAATTTAATACTGGCACTAATTGATAGGCCATTCCAGTTTGACGTGCATACTTATCCAAGCCCAAATCTTTCAAATCTTGTTGGGAAGTAAAGCAAATTGGACGTTTAAATTGACTAGTCGCAATAATGGCAAAAATGGCCATTTCATTCTTCACCATATATTGTCTGTTAGGATTGAAATCAATTTTCAATTCACTTAATACAGAATCTGTTGGTTTAGCAATGCCAGAAGCCAAAGCATTGGCTTTATTTACCGGCACACTAAATTTATGTGTAGGAAATATATTTACAGAACTGCCATCCTGAGTAGCCATTTGATATTTTCCTGAAGGATCCGCCACAACGTATCTTAAAACAGAATCTAAATCATAATACTGGTTTTCTGTAAATCCTGGTATAGGATAATAATAAGCAGCATTTAATTTATTTCCAGCTACTTGTTCGTCAGTGAATATAACATCAAACTTATCACTTTGATTTACTTTGTATCTAAGCTCTTTCATGTACCAATCAGAACCTAATAAACTATTCACCACCACTCTTACATCCGGTCTAATGCCTTCTACTTCTTGTGCATACCATAATGGATAGGTGTCATTGTCTCCAAAAGAAAATAAAATAGCATTTGGAGGACAACTCTCTAGATAGTTTCTAGCCAAATCTCTTGGTAAGGTTTTTTGACTTCTATCGTGATCATCCCATTCTTGCTGTGCCATTAAAGTTGGTACTGCCAAGAAACAAATTACCGAAGCTGCGATAGTGGCCATTTTAGGGCTAATCGCTTTAGACAACCATTCTGCAACTTGCAATACGCCTAATCCAATCCAAATGGCAAATGCGTAGAAAGATCCCACATAAGCATAATCACGCTCACGAGGCTGTAAACTTACTTGGTTTAAATAAAGCACAATCGCAATACCAGTAAAGAAGAATAACAAACCTGTTACTACAAAGTCTTTTCTTGCATGTTGGTATTGAAAAATAAATCCAATGATACCTAAGATAAACGGCAACATGTATAAATTGTTACTCGCATTATTGTTCTTGCTAATGGAATCTGGCAACTTGGATTGATCTCCAAAAATAGCATTGTCTACAAAAGATATACCTGTTTTGAAATTGCCATCTCTTACATTACCAAAGCCTTGTAAATCGTTTTGCTTACCTGCAAAATTCCATAAGAAATAACGCAAGTACATAAACCCAAATTGATAATTGGTAAAGTATTTGATATTATCTCTCATTGTCGGAGCTTCTCCGTCTACAACGCCTGCAAAAGCTCTGTAGCTATCCATTTGACCTCTATCATTTTCTGAATCCCACATTCTTGGAAATAAATGTGCAGATGGTGCAGATGACCAATCACGCTTATAATTCTTTCCAGCTACTTCATAAGTTTCTTTTGCTTTCACATACTGATCGCTTCCTTCAATATTATCTACTTTATCAACATAGTCAGGACCATATAAAATTGGCCAATCACCATATTGCTCTCTACCCAAATACCCCATTAAAGTAACTGGATTGTCTACATTGTACATATCTACTGAAGTATCGGCGTTAGAGCGAATCATGGTAGTGATATAACTTGTATATCCCAAGAAGAAAAATACCATGGACCAGATACCTAGTTTCATGAAATAATACCCTTTCTTGTTGGCATATCGAATCCCTAAAGCAATCAATACTGCTACTAAAACAAAGAAAGTGATAAAGCCGCTAAAGAATGGCAATCCAAAACTGTTTACAAAAGTTACATCAAATGCACCAGCCCACTTAATGGTATATTGAATTAAGAATACTTGAATAAATCCTGTAATGACTACCCCAATAAAAAATGCAACTAAGCCACCCTTCCAGCTTGCTTTGTAATTTCTAAAATAATACACCATTACAATGGCAGGAATGGTTAGGATATTCAATAAGTGAACTCCTATAGAAATACCCATCATGTAAAAAATAAAAATGATCCACTTATCTGCACCTGGCTGATCCGCTTTATGCTCCCATTTTAAAATGGCCCAAAAAACCAAGGCAGTAAAGAAAGAACTCAATGCATATACTTCCCCTTCAACCGCTGAATACCAAAATGAATCACTAAATGTATACGCTAAAGCTCCTACCACACCAGCACCCATTACCAATAAGATTTGGTTTTGCGTTAAATCTGCTCCGCTAGCTTTCTCCACCATTCTTTTAGCAAAATGGGTAATGGTCCAAAATAAAAATAAAATAGTGAACCCACTTGCCAATGCACTCATGGTATTCACCGCTTTAGCGGCAGTGAGTGGATTGTCACCAAAAAGAATAATAAAAACCCTTCCCATTAAGACAAACATTGGGGCTCCTGGAGGATGAGGAATTTGTAATTTATAGGCACTGCTAATAAACTCTCCACAATCCCAGAAACTACCTGCAGCTTCTGAAGTCATAATGTACACAGTACAAGCTATTAATGTTACGATCCAGCCTGTCCAATTGTTTACTTTTTTAAAGTTCATTCTTATCCATTTTAGTAGATGCAAACTTAACCCAAATGAGCCAAAATGGGAAATTAAAGGGTGCTTTATGATTATTTTAAGATTTTCGGTTTCCCCCTATGTTTTTTATCTTTGCAACCCATGGAAAATAAACGCTCTGTCGCTTTTCATACTTTAGGCTGTAAACTGAATTTTTCAGAGACTTCTACCCTTTCTAGACAATTGGAGCAGGAAGGCTTTGAAAAGAAGGCATTTACGGACAAGGCAGACGTATACGTGATTAATACCTGCTCTGTTACAGAGAACGCAGATAAGGAATGCAGACAATTGGTGAGAAGAATTCAAAAATTGTCTCCAGAAAGTTTTGTTGTCATCACGGGTTGTTATGCACAATTAAAACCAAAAGAAATTGCCGAAATCCCAGGGGTAGATTTGGTATTAGGCGCTGCTGAAAAATTTAATTTAATCGAACATATAGCGACTCTTTCTAAAGGAGATGCAGCCAAGATTTGCAGTTGTGATATTGAGACCGTTTCTGGTTTCAACAGTTCTTTTTCAGTAAACGACAGAACAAGAACATTTCTAAAAGTACAAGACGGTTGTGATTATAGTTGTTCTTTTTGTACGATCCCCATGGCAAGAGGAAAAAGCAGAAGTGATAGTATTCAAAATGTAGTAAAACAAGCACAAGCATTAGCTTTAAATGGTGTACAAGAAATTGTGCTTACAGGAATTAATTTAGGAGACTTTGGAAAAGGATTTGATGGTGGTAAGATTAGAGAAGAAAACTTCTTTGATTTAATTAAAGCATTAGATACTGAAACGACTATTCCTAGATACCGAATCTCTTCTATTGAACCTAATTTATTGACAGATGAAATGATTGCATGGGTAGCTCAAAGCAAAAGATTCATGCCCCATTTTCATATCCCGTTACAAAGCGGTTCTGATGCTGTCTTGAAATTAATGCAAAGAAGATACAATACACAATTGTATAAAGATAAAATTAGTTTGATCAAACAATGTATACCAGATGCTTGTATTGGCGTAGATGTAATTGTTGGATCACCAGGTGAAACAGAAGCCTATTTTAAAGAAAGTATGGAATTTATTCATGCGCTGGATATTTCCTATTTACATGTGTTCACTTATTCTGAAAGAGCTGCTACAAAAGCATTGGATATTAAACCTGTTGTACCTATTTCAGTTAGACAAGAAAGAAATAAAATATTACGCAATCTATCTTATCAAAAAGAACAATATTTTAAAGCACAACATATTGGTGCTACTAGAAAAGTGTTGTTTGAATCCATCAAGCAAAAAGATCCTAAGGATATACCATTGTTAGAGGGCTATACAGATAACTATATTAGAATTACAACTCCTTATAGAGCTGAATGGAGTAACCAAATAGTAGATTGGACAATTGCTTAAATAACGGAGATTTCCTCTACCTTAAATTCTACAATCATCATCATATTGATGCTTTCAAGTCTAACAAATACATTCTTTTTGCCAGACTTTATTACTTCCCCTTTTTGACCCATAAACAAGCCATTATTAATAGCCACTCTGGTTTGTGGAGGTATATTTGTCATATCCACCACCTGAATACTTTGATAAGACTCTCCTAAATATTTCTTGATGGTTTCAATTTCTTTATCTCTAATGATAGCAGGCTTTTTTTCAAAATATAAAAAATTAACTACCCCATTTACAGATAATATCTGATTGCGATCTTCCTTTGCAGCTTTTACAAATACATAGGATCTAAAAAGAGGCTCTTCGATTATTTTTTTTCTATCCGACCATTGCCTTTCTTTTTTCTGCACAGGGCACCAACTCTCGAAGCCTCTTTGCATCAATAAGCTATCCACCTTTTTTTCCCACTTTGATTTGGTATATATTACATGCCAAACCTTTTCATTCTCCTGTTCTGCCATTGTTGTTATTTTAAATTACCCTTTCTTAACAATATTACTATTGATAGACAATTTTCCCAATAATGCATTGGATTGTGATAATTGAATGTCTTTTGCAACCTGCTTCAACCAAGCTTGATATCTATCTTGTTTTGGTTTATCAGGATTGTTATAAAACTTATCATGATCAGCCTTAAGGGGGGCAACCTGCATAGGTTCTTTCAGCTTTAAAATATTCTCATTCTGTTGAACTATATCTTGGATTTGTTTTTTATACGCCTTGAACTTATTGATATTTAAATAAGAGGGACGGTCAATTTGACTAGCAATCCATTGGGCATTTTGCTTGAATCTAGTCACAGCAGTATCAGCACTGATTTTTTTATTTTCAACACTAGCAATACTATAGATAGAAGGACTTTTTGTCCAAATCTGGTATTTTGCTTTTTCCATTTCATCCCATGCTAATGCATTTGGATTGTCTTTCTCTCTGTATTTGAAATACTCATACTCGTCTGGAAGAATAATATCTGGTGCTACACCTTTTTTCTGAGTAGAACTACCATTAATTCTATAAAATTTTTGAATAGTTAATTTCACTGCACCGTATTCAGTTTGTATGCCTAATGAATCCAATGGCTTACCGAAGGAAACATTTCTTTGTACTGTACCCTTTCCATAAGAAGAGCTACTTCCAACAATTATACCTCTCTTATAATCTTGTATTGCTGCTGCAAAAATCTCACTTGCAGATGCACTAAATTCATTCACCATCACTACCAAAGGACCATCATATAAAGTACCTGGAGTTTCATCATACAATACTTGAGATCTACCACTTTTATCTCTAATTTGAACTACTGGGCCTTTGTCTATAAATAAACCTACCATTTGAACCACTTCGTATAAAGAACCACCGCCGTTATATCTTACATCTATTGTAATGCCTTTTACGTTTTCAGCTTTTAATTTAACGATCTCTTTGGCTACATCTTCTGAACATCTATGGCCATCTTCTCTTTCAAAATCGGCATAAAAATCTGGCAAATAAATATATCCGTATTTATCATTGCCTTTGGTTATGACAGCACTTCTTGCATAACCTTCATCCAAAACCACTTTTTCTCTAATCAAGGATACCACTTTGATAGTGCCTTCTGGCTTTCTGATAGTTAATCTTACTTCTGTACCCTGACTACCTCTAATTAATTTTACTGCTTCTGTAGTTTCATACCCTTCAATATCTACTGGCTCTTCAGCACCTTGAGCTACTTTAATAATCACATCATTGGCTACCAATTGACCTGATTTCCATGCTGGACCACCTGGTGTAATATTAACCAACTTCACACCGTTATCGTCCTGACCTAATAATGCACCAATTCCATAAAATACTCCACTCATTTGTTCTGTGAAAGATCTTTTCTCTACTGGTGCAAAATAATCAGTATGCGGATCCATTAATCCGGTGATCGTATTTAAATAGGTTTCAAATCTTTTTTCTTTTCCAAAAGTTCTTTCCAAAGATTCAAACTTTTTAATTTGGATTTTTTTGACTGCATTTCTAGATTCCACTTCAATGAGTGAATCTGATTTAACAACATATTTTTCTTTCCCTTTGTTCTTTTCTCTTTCCTCCGTGGAAGTTACATATCTATCTAATACTTTATAGGTAAGTAATTTTCTCCATCTTTCATCTCGCTCTTTAATATCTTTTGCAAATGATAATTTGTCTACATCGAAATAGATAGAATCATTTGTATTAAAATCAAATGGTTGATCTATCAATTGATTAAAAAGCACTTTAGCTTCTTTGATTCTTCTTTCATAAATAAAATCTACTGCGTCTGTAAAACTCAATGGACTTCCGTGAATTTCATCATCTATTCTTCTTTCAAAAATTCTTAAACTATCAATATCAGATTGTAAGAACAAAGTTTTATCTGGATCCAAAGATTTTAAATAATTATCAAAAACTTCTTTTGAAAAAACATCATCAATCTTTCTAGGACTATAATGTTCTGATTCTAATAACTGCCCAATGGTAGATAATAACTTTCTATGTCTAACAGAAACTGGCTCCTGTTGATCTGTTTTAATATTGAATGCAAAAAATATACCCCCGAACACTAATCCAATGGCTAAAAAAGACCATTTATTTTGTTTTATATATGTCATAATTGAACGCATGAAGAAATTCAAAAATAGCGCAAATTGGCTTTGAAAGCTGTTATTATTCGATAATCTGGATCTTTTTACCATAATTTTATAAAAACATGGCCAACTAATTTTATAGATTACTGAATTAATGTATTTTTGCGACCCAAAATGGAGGGTATAGCTCAGTAGGTTAGAGCGACAGTTTGTGGCACTGTAGGTCGTGGGTTCGAGACCCATTACTCTCCCCCAAAAAACCTATCACTTAATTGAGATAGGTTTTTTCTTTAAATGAATCTTATGATGCAATTGTTTATTTCCATGTTACTATTTGCAGGGCTAGCCTGGCTTATTAGCTGGGGCATGGTGGGCATTTTATTCTATCCCCAAAAACCCATACTTGGTTGGCAGGCTCCATTGATTGGTTGGGCCAGAAACTTAAACCTGACCCATTTGTTGAGCGAAGAAAAACTAGATACACAATTAGATAAAGTAATGCCCATCATTGATCATAAATTAGACGATTTTTTTCGCCATAGATTAACTGAAAAATTACCCATGATTTCTATGTTCATTGGAGATAAAACCATTCAACAATTGAAAACTGTTTTTATGGAAGAATTAAGACAAATGTTTCCAACACTGATGCAATCTTTTGCATCCAATTTGCAAAAAGACTTGCTTGAACAAATAGAAAATCAATCCCTTGAAAGGTTAAAATTGGCAGCATTTACAGCTACTGCCCCACTTAGAAAATTGGCCATCTTCATTGGCTTGATTTGGGGGATCATTTCCCATTTGATTTTGAACCTTTTTTAAACTGTTATGTTACTTCTTAAAGCTGTTTAATTACCGCTTATACTATACAGCCTCCTTTGTTACAAAAGAAGGCTGATATTTGCCCCTTGATTAAACTAGTTCAATCAAGACTAGTCCAATAAGTAGAATAAAAATTTATGAAATATACACTATTGTTTTTAGGATGTCTTTTTGTAGCACAACTCAACTCTTTTGCCCAATTCCCAGGTGGTGGTGCAAGACCAGGTGGTGGAAATATGAATTTGGGACACTTTTATGGTAAAGTGGTGGATGCCAATAAAAAAGGCATTGATGGTGCTACTGTTCAACTAAAAGGAAGCAAATTCGATCCTGCCACTAAAAAAACCACAGAAACAATTGTGGGCACCATGATCACAGCTGCCAATGGAGATTTTAGTTTTGACAATTTATCCATCATGAGCCCTTACAAATTGGTCATTACTGGCATTGGCTTCAAGAAATTCGAAAAACAAATTAGTTTCAACTTTAAGCCCAACGGAAATCCTCAAGATATGATGGCATTGGTGGATAAAGACTTGGGAAATATTAAATTAGAAGATGATGCTACACAATTACAAAGTGTAACGGTATCCAGCACTGTCAAGTCACAATTTGAAATGGGCATTGATAGAAAGATATTCAATGTCGATAAAAACCTGGCGAGCACAGGACAGACAGCAGTGGAAGTGATGAAAAACATTCCCAACTTAAACGTGGATATTGATGGAAACGTAACACTTAGAAGTGCGGCTCCAACTATTTTGGTGGACAATCGACCGACCACATTAACACTTGACCAAATTCCTGCGGATATTATTGATAAAGTAGAAATTATCACCAACCCATCAGCTAAATACGATGCATCAGGTGGCAATGCTGGTATCATTAATGTTGTCTTGAAGAAAAATAAAAAGAATGGCTATAATGGTGGATTAAGAGCTGGTGTAGATATGCGTGGCAAATTCAATGGTGGTGGCGATATCAATCTTCGCGATAAAAAAATTAATTTTTCTGCTAGTGCTAATATTAGAGAAAACAAATCCATTAGTGATATTGAAAATATTAGAGATATTTTATTATCCCCTGTGCCTACAAGCATTAACACTACGATAGATAATATTAGTTTAAGTCGTTTTTCATTTTACAGAGCAGGCTTAGATTATTTAATTGACAATAGAAATACTTTTTCTCTATTTGGGAATGTTGTAAAGGGAGAATTTGAAAATATTTCTTCTCAAGTGATTGACTCAAGTTTCAATGGTATCAATGCCAACAATAATATTGGCTTAAGCAATAATGCTTTATTTTCATTTGCCAATAAAGGCGCACAAGCAAGCTATAAACACTTATTTGCAGATCCTGGACATGAGTTGAGTGCAGATTTTAATTACAACGAAAGCACGAACGATAATAACTCCATCATTCGATCAAATATCCTGAATCAAAGAACTATAGGTGGTGGAAATAATAAAAACTATACATCTAATATTGACTACGAAAGACTCTTTAAAAACAATGCAAAATTTGAAGCTGGGGTTAGAATGAATAGTAGAGAAGAAATGAATACCCGAGATCAATATAGAATCGTCGATAATAGAGAGTTTTTAATCAATAGTATTAGTAATCAATTAAAGTTCAAAGAAAACATTCTTGCTGCATATACCAATTTGGGCGGGAAAAAGAATAATTTAAGCTATCAATTAGGTTTTAGAGTTGAAAGAAGAGATTATACTGTTAACGTATTGAATAAACAAGGTCAAGATTCTTTAGAATCAATTATTAAATTGCCCATCTCTTTATTCCCTAGTGCATTTATTAGCTATAAATTGAATGACAAAAACGATCTTCAATTCAATTATTCAAAAAGAATCAATGCCCCCAATCCTTTCCAATTACAACCATTCCCTGATTATAGTGATCCTTTGAATATTGCAGTGGGTAATCCAACGCTAAAACCTCAATTCACACATTCTTTTGAAGTGGCGTATAACAATGCTTATAAAAAAGGCTCTAATATTCTTGCAACAGCTTATTACAAACACAATACAGATTTAATTACGAATTATATTTATAAAGACATCAATCCTATTACTAATGACAGTGCTTTTTATAGTTCTTTCATTAATGCCAATATTTCCAGAGTATATGGACTTGAATTGAGTAATAAAACTACATTAAGCAAATGGTGGGATATCAATCTAAGTTTTAACTTATTTAGATCTGAAATTGAAGCGGCCATTCCTGGTCAAGACATCAATAACAATTTAACCAGTTGGTTTAGTAAATTCAACAATAATTTCAAGTTAACCAAAGGACTTTCATTTCAATTTAGTGGACAATATCAAGCTAAAACCATCCTACCTCCTGGTGGAAACTCTGGTGGCGGAGGCGGTGGAAGAGGTGGCGGATTTGGTGGAGGCGGTGGAGGTGGATTCGGTGGACCACAATCAACTGCTCAAGGGTTTAATTTCCCCAATTATGAATTTGATATGGCCCTCAGAAAAGATTGGAGTTTGAAGGATGGGAAAACCGCATCGCTTACTTTAAGTGTAAGTGACGTATTTAAAACAAGAATGATTCAAACTTATTCAGAGAGTTTGTATTTTGTTCAAAATGTATCAAGAATCAGAGACCAACAATTTTTTAGATTGAACTTCTCTTATCGATTTGGTAAATTTGATGTGAACCTATTAAGAAGAAAAAGTAATAAAATGCAAGAAGGCGGAGGCGGCATGGATCAAATCCCTCAGTAATTATTTCTGGGTCTTACCTTCCAGCATTGGAACAAAAGAGAATTCATCAAAGGATTCTCTTTTTTCTTTTCCATCCCTTTTCTTTGTTAGTCTTAACATCCTTTGTGTAGCATCTGATTCGTCCAAAGGAATCACCATCTTACCTCCTGTTTTCAGTTGTTGCCATAACTTTTCAGGAACAGCAGGTGCTGCTGCAGTAATTAAAATTTTATCAAAGGGAGCAAATTCTGGCAAACCTTCAAATCCATCACCAAAATGAAAATAAATGGTGGGATATTGTTCTCTAAAAATATACTTAGCTGTTTGATCAAATAATTGTTTCTGTCTTTCAATTGTAAATACGGTTGCGCCCATTTGTGCCAATACAGTTGTTTGATACATACTACCCGTTCCTATTTCCAATACTTTATCCCCTGGTTGAATATCCAATAATTGTGTTTGATAAGCAACTGTATAAGGCTGTGAAATAGTTTGGTCTGCAGCAATTGGGAACGCCCTGTCTTCATAGGCAATTCTATCAAATGCAGAATCTAAAAAGAAATGTCGTGGAATGGACCCTATTGCATCTAATACAGCAGTATCTGTAATGCCTTTTTCTTTTAGCAATCCAACCAATTGGTTTCTCAATCCTTTATGCAAGTAGGCGTCTTCTAATTTTCGCATGCGATTAATTTAATTGCATACTTTTTATGATGCCATGAATTTTACCTTCCAACTGATTGAATTTTTCATCAAACGCGGCTTTATGATCAAGTGTAGTATTCACACTAAAGTAAAACTTAATCTTTGGCTCTGTTCCACTAGGTCTTGCAGAAATCTTACTTCCATCTTCTGTTATAAATTGCAATACATTGCTTTTGGGTAACTGAATAGCCCAAGTTTCTCCAGTAATTAAATTAGTGCCCTTTTGTAATTCATAGTCTAATAGACTAACCACTTTTACTCCATTGATTTGCGCTGGAGGATTTTTTCTGTAACCTTCCATCATGGCTGCAATTTCTTGCTGACCATTCATACCTTTCTTAGTGATGCTTATTAGATGCTCATAATAAAAACCATATTGAACATATAAGTCAATCATTTTATCAAACAAGGTTCTACCCTTACTCTTTTCATAGGCAGCCATTTCACAAAGTAATGCCACTGCACTTACTGCATCCTTGTCTCTAATTTGGTCTCCAATCATTAAACCAAAACTTTCTTCTCCACCAATGATATAATTTTCTTTGGCTTCTTTTTCTTTGATCAATTCAGCGATCCATTTAAAACCTGTTAAAACATTGTAGCAATTCACTTGGTTCTGTTTTGCTACTTGATTAATCATCTCAGAAGTTACAATGGTGGTAATTACCATATCATTGGGCTGTGCAATGCCTTTCGCCTTTCTAGCTTCCATCATATAAGCAAAAGCAAGCACCGCGGTTTGATTACCATTCATTAAAACCCATTCTCCTTTATGGTTCTTTACACCAATACCTACTCTATCCGCATCTGGATCGGTACCTAGTAAAATATCTGCATCCAAAGCTTTCGCTTTTGCTAAACCAATCGCCATGGTTTCGCTTTCTTCTGGATTGGGATAGCCAACAGTTGGAAAATTTCCGTCTGGATTTGACTGCTCTTCTACTATCGTTACATTGGTAAAGCCAAACTCACTCAACACTCTTGGAACCAACGTAATCCCTGTTCCATGAATTGGAGTGTATACAATTTTTAAATCTTTTTGTGCAGCAATCACTTCAGGATAAACACTCAAAGATTTAACCATCTTGATGTAAGCATCATCCATTGAAGTGCCCATCAAATGAATATTCGCATCTCCACCAGTCCATTTTACATCATCTACGGATTGTATA
Organism: Chitinophagaceae bacterium; assembly: GCA_017856545.1. Taxonomy (GTDB): domain Bacteria; phylum Bacteroidota; class Bacteroidia; order Chitinophagales; family Chitinophagaceae; genus Sediminibacterium. The sequence continues at coordinate 127,944 of JAFMEV010000001.1, read as the reverse complement.
GCTTCTACTTCTTTGATAACGTTTTTATCATGGGGAGGCACTAATTGACCACCGTCATTCCAATAGGCTTTATAGCCATTGTATTCTTTAGGATTATGAGATGCAGTACAAACTACCCCTGCTTTACATCCCAAATGTCTGATAGCAAAACTTAATTCAGGAGTTGGTCTTAGGGTTTCAAAAATATGTACTTGGATTCCGTTCGCTGCAAATACCTGCGCAGTTGTTTCTGCAAAAAATCTAGCATTATTACGACTATCATGTCCAATGGCAACACTGATCGATTCATTAGGATAGGTCTTTAATAAATAATTCGCAAAACCCTGCGTAGCCATTCCAATGGTGTATTTATTAATTCTATTGGTCCCAACACCCATAATACCTCTTAATCCACCAGTGCCGAATTCTAAATTCTTATAAAATGACTCTTCTAATTCTGTTGGATGGGAATTTTGTAAATCCTTGATGGTATTTTTAGTTGCCTCATCATAATTTCCGTTTAACCAAGTGGCAATTTTCTGTGTTGTTTCTGGACTCATATTCTATGGTTTATAGACATTTACTGGTAATAGCGGCAAATTAAATAATTCCCTTTAAAGTTGTGTATTATTTGAGGGTATTTTGGCTTTATTGCTTGCTAAAATGGGTTAATTTTGTCATTGTTGTTCATTACAATTAAAAACAGCTTATGGCATGGATTGCTGAGATCATTTTTGGTCTAATTACATTAGGGTCCTTCTTTTTATTTGGAAAGAATTTATGGGCCATTAGAAAAAATATTTTATTGGGAAAACCAACTGATTTTTCAGGAAATACTGCCGAAAGATGGAAGCAGGTTGCCCTGCTTGCTTTTGGGCAAAAAAAGATGTTTAGCAATCCATTGGTAGCCATCTTGCATTTATTTGTTTATGTAGGATTTATAATTATCAATATTGAACTTGTAGAAATTATTGTAGATGGCTTAACTGGAAAGCACAGAGCTTTTGCGCCCTTATTAGGAGACTGTTACGCATGGCTCATCAATAGTTTTGAAATACTTGCAGGTTTAGTATTATTTGCCGTAATCATTTTCTTTATTAGAAGAAATTTCTTGGCCATCAAAAGATTGATTAGTAAAGATTTGAATGGCTGGCCAAGATCTGATGCCAATATTATTTTAATTATTGAAGTGGTCTTAATGGGTTTGTTTTTAACCATGAATGCTGCTGACCCTTCAACCCATTTCATTCTATCTGCACATTTAAAACCACTATTCAATGGTTTTAATGAAAATCAATTGGCTACCATTGAACACACAGCATGGTGGTTGCATATCCTTGGCATTTATGCTTTCATGAATTACTTGCCTTATTCAAAGCATTTACATATTATTCTAGCTTTCCCAAATGCTTACTATGCTTCTTTAGAACCAAAGGGCAAAATGCATAATATGGAATCTGTACAAAATGAAGTATTGTATGCTATGCAACCAGAACTAGCTCCAGCGGGTGCCGCAGCTCCTGATAAATTTGGTGCAAAAGATGTTATGGATTTAAGCTGGAAAAATTTAATGGATGCTTATAGTTGTACAGAATGTGGTAGATGTTCTGCTGCATGTCCCGCTAACCTTACTGGAAAATTATTAAGTCCTAGAAGTATCATGATGAAGACCCGAGATAGACTAGAAGAAGTTGGCATGCAAATTCAAAAAGATTCCAATTGGAAGGCAGATGGCAAATCTTTATTACACGATTATATTTCGGTAGAAGAATTAAGAGCTTGTACCACTTGTAATGCCTGTGTGGAAGAATGTCCAGTGAGCATTTCTCCATTAGACATTATCATTGAATTAAGAAGGTCTTTAATTATGGAAGAAAGTAATGCCCCATCTGAATGGAATGGCATGTTTAGTAATATTGAAAATAATTTTGCTCCATGGAAATTCTCTCCAGACGATAGAGATGCCTGGACAAATCAAGCCTAATATTTATTATATGAAAGTAGCAACAATGGCAGAATTTTTAGCTGCGGGAAAAGAACCAGAGGTATTGTTTTGGGTAGGATGTGCGGGCAGCTTTGATCAAAGAGCGCAAAAAATTACAAAAGCTTTTGCCACCATTCTGGAAAAAGCAGGTATTGAATATGCAATACTAGGAAAAGAAGAAGCATGTACTGGCGATCCTGCAAGAAGAGCTGGTAATGAATTTATGTTTCAAATGATGGCCTATCAGAATATACAAGTAATGAATGCTTATAATATTAAGAAGATAGTGACTACATGCCCACATTGTTTTAATGTATTGAAGAATGAATACCCGGCTTTAGGGGGTAACTATGATGTAATTCATCATACCACTTTCTTGCAAGAATTAATTGAACAAGGTAAAATACAATTTACGGATAGCAACGAATGGAAAGGAAAATCCATTGCTTATCACGATAGTTGTTATTTAGGTAGGGCGAATGATATTTATGAAGCGCCAAGAAAAGTATTAGAAAGTTTAGACATGGAACTTCGTGAAATGAAGCGTTGTAAATCAAAAGGGCTTTGTTGCGGCGCAGGTGGTGCACAAATGTTTAAGGAAGAAGAAAAAGGAGATAAAAGAATTAATACTGAAAGAGCAGATGAAGCAATTGAAACAAAGGCTTCGATGGTAGCAAGCGCTTGTCCGTTTTGTAATACAATGATGACAGATGGTATTAAAAATAGAAATGAAGAAATAAAAATGGATGTACTTGATATTGCTGAAATTGTTGCACAAGCCATTAAGTAATGAGCATTTAATTTAAAGATGATTACTAAAAAATTGAATAGAAAATGATTGTTGACTTAGCAACTGTACTACCAGAAGATTTTCATCCACAATCCAAACTATGGGTGTACCAATCCAATAGAACTTTCACTATGGGAGAGCTTTTTGAAATAGAACCTGTATTGGAAGCTTTTGTAGATAACTGGAAAAGTCATGGCACAGATGTAAAAGGTTTTGCTACTGCCTTATACGGACAGTTTATTGTTATGATGGCAGATGAAGCTGTTACGACTGTTAGTGGATGCAGTACCGATAGCTCTGTAAGAGTGATTAAAGAAATTGAGAAAATGACAGGTGTTCAAATGTTTAATAGAGAATTATTAGCATTTTGGGTAAAAGATAAAGTACAAACAATACCATTAGCACAAGTTGGATACGCTTTAGAAAATGGTATGCTATCCCCTACAACTTTATACTTTAATAATTTAGTCAATAATAAATCGGCTATGGAAACTGATTGGATGCAACCCATCCAAGATAGCTGGTTAGGAAAAAAATATTTAAAATAACCATATGAAAACAGTTTATGCAATACCTAATTGCAATACCGTTAAGAAAGCCTTGGATTGGTTAAAAAAAAATAAAGTGGCTGTAGAATTTCATGATTACAAGAAAAAAGGAATTACAGCAACTCAATTAACCCATTGGTCCAAGCAGATTGGCTGGGAAACATTGATCAATAAAAAAGGAGCTACTTGGAGACAATTGCCCAAAGAAATACAAGAAAGCATCACTACTCAAAAAGCTGCCATTGCTTTGATGATAGAAAAAACTTCCATCATTAAAAGACCTTTGATTGAAGAAAATGGTAAAATCATTGTACTCGGTTTTGATGAGACTGAATACAAAAAAGCCCTGAAATAACCAGGGCTTTTTTATGTGTATGCGTAAAAGCTTATTTAATCTTCTCTGATAAAACTCTGGTTAAATCTTCCCCTCTTAAATCTCTTCCAATCACTACGCCATTAGGATCAATCAAGAAACTTGCTGGTATACTTTGAATACCAAATTGAACAGCCACCGCATTGTTCCAATATTTTAAATCACTTACATGTGTCCATGTTAAGCCATCTTTCTTAATTGCTTCTAACCATCTTGCCTTATCTTGATCCAAAGAAACTCCTAGAACAGTGAAGTTTTTATTTTTAAACGCGTTGTAGGTTTTTACCACATTCGGATTTTCTGCTCTACACGGTCCACACCAACTTGCCCAGAAATCAATCAATACATACTTGCCTCTAAATGAAGCTAAACTTACAGATTTTCCATTGACATCATTTTGCTTAAAATCTGGTAATACCGTTCCAATATTACCAATACTTGCTGTAGAAATTGTTTTGGAGATATAATCCGCAAATGGACCAGTTTTAGCAGCGCCACTTAATACATCATAGTAAGTTGCCATATTATCTTTAACTGCAGGAACAAAATTAGCTACTTGCAATAAGAATAAAGTTGATACAGGCGATTGACTATTGGCCTTCATTAATGCAGCCAACGAATTGGAGATGTTAGTTTCTCTCACAGTTACTTGCTTTAATGCAGAATCTTTTGTATTACCTGAAGCAGTAGCTCCTACATTTTTTGCGCCAAACAATCCTTCAATTTGAGGTGTAAGCACTTTCATGTATTCAATATATAAATCTTGTGTAGCAGAGCCTTTATACTCCAATTTATTTGCATCTTGTACATCACCTGTAATGCTCAACTGATCGTTGCCTACAAACATGGGAATTTTTGCAGGGATACCATTAAAAGATAATACAAAAATGCCTGGATTATCTACTGTAGCTTTTAACTGAAATACACCTCCTACTACTTTAGCAGAATCTACCACTTTATTGGCCATGCCATCCATTAAACTTGCTGTAGTATTATCTGGTATATTTTTAAGATTTCCTTTGATTTGCAAACCCTGTGCCATGATGTTTTGAAAACTTACAATGGCTAAAAATCCGAATAGTATTTTTTTCATTTTATTATATTGAATGATCAAATATAAGCAATTATGCTTTATGCCTTTTCTCCAATTCTTTAGTAATATCGGATAAAGTAAACCCTTTTGCCTGAAGCAAGATGAGGTAATGGAACAATAAATCTGCTGCCTCTCCAACAAACAAATCATTATTCTTATCTTTTGCCTCAATTATAGTTTCAACTGCCTCCTCTCCCACTTTTTGAGCGATCTTATTAATTCCCTTTTGGAAAAGCGATGCAACATATGAACTTTCAGGTGCAGCTGTTTTCCTACTAGCAATTATCCCTTCTAATTTTGATAAAAAATCCGTGCTATTTGAATTCAGTTCCCCCCAGCATGTATCTGAACCTGTATGACAAACCGGACCATTTGGAATCGCCTTAATCAATAAAGTATCGTTATCGCAATCTAATTGCATATTGACCAATGCTAAATAATGTCCGCTTTCTTCTCCCTTGGTCCATAATCTGTTTTTAGTACGGCTAAAAAAAGTGACTTTTTGTTGAGACATAGTTGCATCAACTGCCTCTTGGTTCATAAAACCCAACATCAATACTTTACCGGTTTGATTGTCTTGTATAATGGCAGGCACCAAGCCATCTGCGTATTTTGAAAATTGAATATTCATTTGAATCAAGGATTAATGATTGTATAATTTTTAAAGTCTTACTGGAATTTGTTGTTGATATAAATAATTTTTTAATTCTGGAATACTTACTTCCTTATAATGAAAGATACTTGCCGCTAATGCTGCATCTGCTTTCCCTTTGGCAAAGACATCATAAAAATGTTGCGCATTGCCTCCACCCCCTGAAGCAATTATGGGTACGGATAATGTTTCAGATAACTTTGCTGTTATATCTAAAGCAAAGCCTTGTTTGGTCCCATCATGATTCATACTAGTGAGTAAAATTTCTCCTACACCTAAGTCCACCGCTTCTTTAGCCCACTCTTCCACCAATTTATCCGTTTTTATTCTTCCTCCATTTAAATAAACATACCATCTACCATCCTCTTCACATTTTGCATCAATTGCCAATACCACACATTGACTTCCGAAGTTGGTAGCAAAACTTTGAATGATAGAAGGATTTTTAAATGCTGCTGAATTAACGGAGATTTTGTCAGCACCATTTTGCAAAAGTATAGAAACATCTTCTTCTGTTTGTATCCCTCCACCAACTGTAAATGGTATATTGATTTTATGGGCAATTTTATTCACCAATTCGCTTAATGTCTTTCTTCTTTCAACAGTAGCGGTAATATCTAAGAATACCAATTCATCTGCTCCTTGCTGTGCATACAATGCAGCTAATTCCACTGGATCACCCGCATCTCTGATTTGCTCAAAGTTGATCCCCTTAACTGTTCTGCCATCTTTAATATCTAAACAAGGTATGATTCTCTTAGTTAACATAGTATTAAAATGATGCTAATTCTTTTAAAGTAATTCTGTTTTCATAAATAGCTTTCCCCACAATAGCTCCAGCGCAACCAATAGTTCGAAGTGTATGTAAATCTTCCATATTACTCACGCCCCCACTTGCTATTAATTGTAGCTTTGGAAATTGGTCCATGATTTTTTTATACAAATCAATGGAAGGCCCAGCCAATTTTCCATCTTTTTGAATATCGGTACAAAAAACTTGAGCAATCCCTTTACTCATATAAGATTCAATAAATTCATATACATCTATATTGGTTTTTTCTATCCATCCACCAATGGCAATTTTTTCTTCAAAAACATCTGCTCCCAACATAAAAGCATCTGCACCAAAACGTTCAATCCATTCTTCAAATACAAGTCTATTGTTTACTGCCAAACTTCCTATAGTAGCATAGCTTGCTCCTGTATCAAAAACAGTTTTCAATGTGGTTTCTTTTTTTATACCCCCACCGAAATCAATCTTTAATTGGGTTTGATGGGCAATTTTTTCTAAAACCTTCCAATTCACCACTTCACCTGCTTTCGCACCGTCCAAATCCACTAGGTGTAAACGCATTAATCCAATGCCCTCAAATGCCTTGGCTACTTCCAATGGATCTTCATTGTAGATTTTCTTTTGGGCATAATCCCCCTCTGTTAATCTTACACATTTACCATCAATCAAATCTATAGCAGGTATTATTTGCATCTCTATATGGATAAAAAGTTTTGAATAATTTGTTCTCCTGCCTTTGCTGATTTTTCCGGATGAAATTGTACTCCATAAAAATTATCTTTATGTAAGGCCGAGCTATAATCCAGAATATAATTGGTTTGCGCAATAGTATGCTCCCCAATGGATGCATAGTAGCCATGTACAAAATAAGCATAACTATTTTCTTCTACTCCCTTAAATAAAGGAGTTTGTAAATGAGTAATGGTATTCCAACCCATCTGAGGCACTTTTATTGAATTATTTTCTGGCCTAAATTGTTTTACTTGCTCATTAAATATGCCCAAACAATTGGTATTGTTTTCTTCTGAATAAGTACACATTAATTGCATCCCTAAACAAATACCTAATACGGGTTGTTTTAAATTTTGAATTAAAATATCTAATTGTCGTTCTTTTAAATACTGCATAGCTGTACTTGCCTCACCTACTCCAGGAAAAATAACCCTATCAGCAGTCTTAATTTTAATTGGATCATCTGTTACCAATGCTGCAACGCCCAAACGCTCTAAGGCATACAAGACCGATTGTATATTACCTGCGTTATATTGAATGATCACTGTACTCATTGTTTATTTTAAAATAGATTCCAAAAATGTTTTGGTAATAGCATTCACATCAGATCCAGACGATAGAGCTTTAATATATGCAGACCCTATAATAGCACCATTAGCGTATTCATTCACAGCATTAAAACTTTCTTTGTCTTTGATACCAAATCCAACTAAAAATGGATTTTTTAATCCAAAAGCTTTAAGTCGCTTTAAATACATGGCAACTTTTGAAAAATCTTTATCCTTTCCTGTTGTAGCAGATGAACTAACTGCATATAAAAAACCTGAACTTAAACTATCTAATTTTTTCAAACGCTCTTCTGAAGTTTCGGGAGTTACCAGAAAAATAAAATCTAAACCATTTGCTTGAATAGCGCTGCCATAAATTGTTTCAAATTCAAATAAAGGTAAATCAGGCAAGATTAATCCATCCACACCAACTTCCTTTGCAGCTTTACAAAAACGCTCAAAACCATATTGTAATATAGGATTCATATACCCCATTAAAATAACAGGAATATGAATAGACTTTCTCATAGATGCTAATTGCTCAAATAATAATTCGATAGTCATACCATTACCCAAAGCCACCAAACTACTTGATTGAATCACTTCACCATCTGCTAATGGATCGCTATAAGGCATACCCAATTCAATAATGTCTGCACCATTGGCTTGCAAAGATTCCATCACTTCCAAAGTACTATTCAATTGTGGGAAACCTGCAGTACAATATACATTCAGCACCCTTGTGCTTTTTTGATCAAATAAATGCTTCAATCTGGACATCATCTTTTTTACATTTTAATATTAGACATATATGTAGCCAAATCCTTATCTCCTCTTCCACTCAAACAAACAACTACTATATCTGTAGGTTTAAAATTCATTTTTGGTAAAATAGCAAATGCGTGTGCAGTTTCTAATGCTGGAATGATTCCTTCAATTTTAGATAAATGAGATGCCCATTCTAATGCTTCCTCATCTGTTGCACTTGTAAAAGTTCCTCTCCCACTTTTAAATAAATAAGCATGTAAAGGACCAATACCTGGATAATCCAATCCAGCACTAATACTATGTGGTTCTACTACTTGTCCATCCTTGGTTTGCATTAAAATACTTTTACTTCCATGCAAAATACCTGTTGTACCTAATTGCGTAGTAGCAGCACTCATGCCTGAATAAACCCCATGACCTGCAGCTTCCACTGCAACTAAATCCACTGTTGGTTCATTTAAAAAATGATAAAAAGCACCTGCGGCATTACTGCCTCCACCCACACAAGCCACCACATGGGTAGGTAATTCAGCACCTGTCTTCTCTTTTAATTGTTTTCTAATTTCATCGCTGATCACACTTTGAAATTTGGCAACCATATCTGGATAAGGATGTGGCCCTACAACACTGCCAATAATATAATGTGTTGTGTCTGGTTCATTGATCCATGCTCGAATGGCTTCATTGGTAGCGTCTTTCAATGTTTTACTTCCACTTGTTGCAGGAACTACTTTAGCACCCAATAATTTCATTCTTGCCACATTGGGCGCCTGGCGTTCAATGTCTTTTTCGCCCATATACACCACACACTCCATGCCTTTTAAAGCACAAACTGTTGCAGTAGCAACACCATGTTGACCAGCTCCGGTTTCCGCAATAATTTTTGTCTTTCCTAAACGCTGTGCTAATAAAATTTGTCCAATGGTATTGTTAATTTTATGCGCTCCAGTATGACATAGATCCTCTCTTTTCAAATAAACTGTAGTTCCAATTTCTTTACTCAATCTTTCTGCATAAAATAAAGGTGTAGGCCTTCCAACATAATCCCTTAATAATGCATGAAATTCAATTTGAAAATCAGGATCATTCATGATATCCAAATATTGGTTCTTTAATTCCTCCACATTGCCAAACAACATTTCTGGAATATATGCGCCGCCAAACTCACCATAGTACCCTTCTTGATTAGGTTCTTGGTATTCTGCTGTTTTATCGAATAATTGCATCTATAAATGTTTTAATTTTTTCTACATCTTTATTTCCTGGACTTATTTCAAATTGGCTATTTAAATCCACTGCCAATAATTGTTTACCTGCTTTGGTAGTTAGCATCACTTCCAAACCTTTAATATCGTTTGGACCAATTCCACCACTCAAAAAATAAGGCTTAGCCATTGAGTGATTTTTAATGATCTCCCAATTAAAGTGCTGGCCACTACCTCCATACAAATGACTATCTGTATCAAATAAAAAATAATCCGTAACCTGATCAAAGCCATCCATGTTAGGAACGAGTGCTCCCACCCTAAATACTTTTACTACCGATACGATTCCCTTCAGTTTTGTACAATATGCAAGATCTTCATCTCCATGTAATTGTACCATATCCAAATCCGCTGCTTTCACTATACTCAACAAAGATTCCAACGGTTCGTTCACAAACACGCCCACTTTTTTTGCTTTTGTTGTTTTAAAATCTTGAAGATCTGTTAAACTTAAATTGTTTAAAACATACCGCTTAGAGGATGGATAAAAAATAAACCCAATAAAGTGCACCCCCAAGGCATCTAATGCCTTAGCTTGACTTATATCTGTTATTCCACACACTTTAACTTGCATACAATTTATTTTATTAAATCAATTGAGTAAATGCCTCAAAAGCTGCTGCAGGATTGGCTTGTTTCATAAAATATTCTCCCATTAAAAATCCATCGAAACCTTCTTTTTTTAACAGTCTAAATGTCTCTACATCATAAATACCACTTTCTGCAATACTCAACTTCTCTTTTGGTAATCGAGCTTTCAATTGAAGACTATGTTCAATATTGACCTCAAAAGATTTCAAGCTTCTATTATTAATACCCACTAGATCTACTTCGTCACAAATATGATCCAATTCTGATGCGTCATGCAATTCCAATAAAACTTCTAATCCCAATGATTTTGCCTGCGTAGCAAATACTTTGGTTTGCTCAGCTGTTAAACAAGCGGCGATCAATAAAATGGCAGATGCACCATATGCTTTGGCCTCTACTATTTGAAACTCATCCACCATAAATTCTTTTCTTAATACTGGAATGGTTCTTTCAACAGCAATACTTAAATCAGCTAAGCTTCCTCCAAAAAAAGACTGATCAGTTAATACCGAAATTCCAGAGGCACCAAATTGTTCGTAAGCAGTAGTTACCGTTTCTACATCTGCTTGAGCATTGATGATTCCTTTACTTGGAGATTGTCTTTTGAATTCTGCAATGATCCCTTTTTTATCTACTTGTTGAATAGATGCTTTTAAAGAGACTAGCTTCTGTTCAAACCTTGGCATAGCTTCCAATTGAGCAAAAGAAACCTCTTTTTTTCTAGCTGCTACTTCGACTAGTTTATGTTGAATAATCGTATTTAATATATTGTTACTCATTGCAGGTTAATTAGTTTTTGTAAACATGTATTGGCTGCACCTGATGTCAAACTTGTAGAAGCAGCATCAAATGCATCCTGATATTGTTGATACTTACCAGTCACCATTAATGCCATAGCAGCATTGGCTAATACCACCGCATTTTGCGATTTGGTTCCTTTACCCTCTAATATATTTTTAAATATAGCTGCTGCCGCATCCACCGTGTCTCCCCCATGTAAATCTTCTTGACGGACATTTAAATTTGCTAATTCTATGGGAGATTTAATAAACTCTCCTTTATTGGTCACCACTTTTGTATCTGCAGTCAAAGAAATCTCATCATACCCATCCAAACTATGAATTAAAGTAAAGTCTTTATTCAAACTTTGTAATACATAATTATATATTCTAGCCATTTCAACATTATAGACGCCAATCAATTGGTATTTAGGTTGAGCTGGATTCACAATTGGGCCTAGCATATTAAAAAAAGTTCTTACTCCCATGTTTCTTCTCATTGGACCAACTGCTTTTAATGCCGGATGGAATAAGGGAGCATGTAAAAAACAAATACCCGCTTCTTTTAGTTCTTGAGTTAAAACAGCTTCTTCGTTTTTAAATTGATACCCCATTTTTTCCATCACATTAGACGCACCACTTACACTAGATGCACCATAATTACCATGCTTAATTACTTTTTGTCCGGTACCTGCGACAATAAAACAGGCTAATGTGGAAATATTAAAAGTATCTTTTCCGTCGCCACCCGTTCCAACAATATCAATAGCATCATCCACTCCAAGATGCACTTTCACAGCTAAAGAAAGCAAAGCATCTCTAAAGCCCAATAATTCTTGTATAGTGATACTTCGCATTAAGAAAACGGTAACAAAAGAAGTTACTTCATGCTCTGAATATTTGCCTTCTGAAATCTGTATCAACACATTCCTTGCTTCTTCTTGACTTAGCGTCTTATGCTCAAATAAATATTGTAATATTTTTTTCATCTATTATATTTTCTACTACTAATTTTTTAACCAATTGGAAATAATCTGCGACCCTTCTGGCGTCAAAACACTTTCCGGATGATATTGAACTCCTTTTACATCAAAACGAGTATGCTCTAAAGACATAATATATCCATCTTCATCTTTTGATGTAATGATTAAATCTTTAGGTAAGTCATGTTCATTCACTACCCAACTATGGTACCTACCCACTTTAAAAGTAGTTGGTAATCCTTCAAATAAAGTTGATGGATTCGTTAATTGAACATCTGTGGCAATACCATGATACACTTTACTTAAGTTGCTTAAACTTCCTCCAAAAGATTCAGCAATGGCTTGTTGTCCTAAACAAACTCCAAAAATTGATTTTGTAGCTGCATACTCTTTAATGATGGGCAATAATAAACCTGATTCAGAAGGAACACCTGGACCGGGAGAAAGCAATATTTTATCATATAGTTTCACCTTTTCTAATGCTATTTCATCATTTCGATACACATCAACCGATGCAGTAGTCAACTCATTGATCATTTGCACCAAATTGTAAGTAAAGGAATCATAATTATCAAAAACTAATATTTTCATTATTTATAAATTCAATGTTGATTAATGTATATTTTCTGCAAGAAGCATTGCGTTTTTTAATGCATTCAGTTTGTTATTGACTTCTTGTAATTCGCTTTCTGGAACACTTGCCGCAACCACACCTGCACCCGCCTGATAGATTAAGGTATTATGCCTGCTTAAAAAAGTACGAATCATGATTGCTTGATTACAAGAACCATCAAAACCTACAAAACCAATACAACCCCCATAATAGGATCGCTTGGTGGGTTCAATAGCATCAATTAATTGCATAGCTTTAAATTTTGGTGCACCGCTTAAAGTTCCGGCTGGAAAAGTTTTTGCAATCAATTGAAAAGGATTTGACCCTTCAGTAACATCACCTACCACTTCACTTACTAAATGAATCACATGACTATAATAATGTACTTGTCTATATGCTTTTACACTCACTTTTGTACAAACTCTACTTAAATCATTTCTAGCTAGATCAACAAGCATCACATGTTCAGCATTTTCTTTAGGATCATCTAATAATTTTTGGGTCATTGTTGCATCCAATGCCTCATCTCCAGATCTTTTAAATGTACCTGCGATTGGATGAACTATGGCTTTCCCATTATTGATAATTATTTGTGCTTCAGGAGAAGATCCCATTAATTTATAATCACCATAATCAAAAAAGAATAAATAAGGAGACGGATTAATATTTCTTAATGATCTGTATACATTAAACTCGTCACCTTGAAAAGATTGCTGAAACCTTCTACTTAATACCATCTGAAAAACATCTCCTCTCATACAATGCTGAATGCCTTTTTTAACAGCTTCTCTGTATTGATCATCTGTTTGATTAGAGCTTTCTTGACCAATTAGGGAAAAAGGATATTGTGGAACATCCTTATTTTTAATGTAGCCCACTAAAGCATCTAGTTCAGATTCGATACCCTCCATCTTATTTTCACAGATATACAACTCATCTTTAAAGTGATTAAATGCTAATACATATTGATATAATCTGTAACGCATTAAGGGAATGATAGGCGACCCTTCTTTAAATTCAATGGAATCAAAAAATGGAATTGCATCATAGGCTGTATATCCATATAAGCCTTGAGCATATTTAGCTTCTTTGGTACTACTAGAAAATGTATACTCTTTCATATATGCCCATAATCTATCTGGAGCAGATTGAATTTCTTGTATACTTTCTTTAATTGGTGCTTGCTGAGGATATTTATACTCAATCTCATTCATCGAAGAAATTTCTATTCCACCAATTGCATTCACTGCAATAAAGGAATAGCTATTCTCAGAAGCATGCGAATCGGTACTTTCCAATAGAATTGTATCTCTAAATCGATCTCTCAATCTCAAATAAATACCCACTGGCGTATAGGTATCTGCCAATAATTGAGTCACTTCCGTATGTATCATCTTTTTTTGCATTCAGCTCCAATTTCTTCATTAAAAAAATAAACCCCGACAAATATGTCGGGGTTTATGTATAAGTTGACAATAATGGCTATGTCATTACAATACCCCAACGGAGTTTGTATGCCACCACCAAAAATTGTTTATTGTTTTCATTGCAGAGCAAATTTACTCATTTTATGCTTTAGATGCCCAAAAAATTGAAAAAATACTTCAAAAAACACCCTATTCTACCAAATCTTAGCCATTATAATACTCCCTTAGTGCTCGGCAAAGCATCGCTATAAGGATTTCGCTTTACTGCCATTTTAATCGCTTTGGCAAAAGCTTTAAAAATAGCTTCAATTTTATGATGCTCATTATCACCTTGACAACTGATATTTACATTGGCCTTAGCGGCATCACTAAAAGATTTAAAGAAATGAAAAAACATTTCTGTTGGCATATCTCCAATTTTTTCTCTTTTGAAATGAGCATCCCAAACCAACCAATTTCTACCTCCAAAATCAATCAATACTTTAGCCGCTGCTTCATCCATGGGTAATGCAAAACCATATCGCTCCATACCTCTTTTATCTATAAGTCCTTTTCCGAATGCTTCACCTAAAGCAATACCTACATCTTCAATAGTATGATGTTCATCAATATGCAAATCACCATCGCATTGTATCCTTAAATCCAATCCACCATGTCTGGCAATTTGTTCCAGCATATGATCAAAAAAACCTAGACCTGTATGTATTTGTGCATTCCCATTTCCATCTAAATTCAATTCGATTTGAATTTTGGTTTCTTTGGTATTCCTTTCATGTAATACTTTTCTCAAGCCTATTTTGAGAAAACTATAAATAGCATTCCACTGATCTGTTTCAAAAGCAATAAAAGGTCTCAATGCTAATTCCTGCTCAGCCGTTAATTGGTGTAAGGGAGATTTTAAATAAATGGCTTTACAACCAATATTTTTTGCCAGTGCTATATCTGACCATCTATCGCCAATCACATATGAGTTAGCCAAATCAAAAGACTCATTGTTCAATAAAGCAGTCAACATACCAGTACCAGGCTTTCTTGTTGGTTGATTATCTTTTGCAAAACTTTTATCTACAAATACCTCGTCAAATACAAAACCTTCTCCCGCAAGTGTTCTTATCATTAAAGATTGATAAGGTTCAAAATCGGAAAAAGGAAAAGCATCAGTTCCTAAACCATCCTGATTGGTAACCATTACTTTGTAAAAACCAAACTCTTCCGCAATTTGTTTCAAGGTAGAAATAGCCCCTTTAACAAATACTGTTTTATCAATATGATCAATTTGAAAATCCGCTTTGGGTTCTTCTAAAATCACGCCATCTCTATCAATAAAAAGTATGGGTCTCATTATTTCTTTTTTACTTTTTGCACTTGAGCAAGCGTTATTTTAGATGCCTTATTAGTCCAGCTATTTCTTATATAAGATAATACGTCTGCTATATCTGCATCCTTTAAATCTGGATTAGCCGTCATTGCATTGCTATAATAATACCCATCTAAAGCAACTCTTTCATTATATCCATTACGAATGATTTTGACCAATCTAGCTATATCATTACCCACCACATTGCTTGCTCCATCTAATGGTGCATTCATATTGGGTACCCCACCTCCGTCTGCTTGATGGCATACCAAACATCTTGTTTCATATATTTTTTTACCATTGGCCATATTTTGTGCAGTAGCTTTTTGTGCAGAAAAGCTTAATAAACCAATGAAACAACATTGAATCAAATACTTCATGCTTATTTATTAAAACTGATTTTAAAAATGGCACCCTTGTTATCATCACACACATATAATGAACCATCAGGCCCTTCAGCTAAACCACAAGGTCTTGCTTTCGCTAATCTTGGATTTGTGACAATTTCAGTACCTGCAAACCCGTTTGCAAAAATTTCCCATTCTCCTGATGGTTTACCATTCTTATAAGGCACAAAAGCTACAAAATAACCTTCTTGTGGTAATGGCGCTCTGTTCCAAGAACCATGGAAAGCAATAAATGCACCTTGTTGATATCTTTCTGGGAACTGGGTTCCTTTATAAAATAACAAAGACATTGGTGCCATATGCGCAGGAAATGACATCGTTGGATTTAACGCATTTGGAGCGCCTTCTTTTTTACCATCTCCACCATATTCTGGAGATAATATTTTTTTCTTTTGATAAGGATCATAATATACATAAGGCCATCCGCAATCATCACCTTCTTTTACCTCATACATTGTTTCTGCAGGTAATTCAGCATTTTGGTTGTCACTATAATATTGAGGATAAAAAGAATTCAATTGATCTCTTCCATGTTGCGTTACAAATAAACTATTGGTCTGTGTATTCCAATCTAACCCAATTACATTTCTTAAACCAGTAGCGTAACGCTTCCCGTCACCATAAACTTGGTTTTCTTTTTGTCCATCAAATTTCCAAATACCACCCGCAGAATCTAAGATAGGACAAGGCATCATTCCTTTTGAACCTGGCATTCTATCTTTTTCTTGACAAGCATTAGAATAAGCACCAATATTCACATAAATATTTCCTTGTGGATCCAAAGTAATAGATTTAGAAGAATGTTGTCTTCTGTCAATTAAATCTTTTACAATGACTTTAGGAGTTGTTGGATTCACTACTTCATCTTGATCATTTAATTGATACAAGAATATTCCTTGATCAGAACTTGCATATAAATTTTTATCTCTTACATAAATACCTGTTCCACCATAATTTCCCCATCCGTTTATCTTATCTGCAATACCATCTTTATTAGCATCTTCTAGTCTAATAATGGCTTTACCTTCTTTGTTTGGAGCATTTAATTTGGCAAAAACAATACCAGATTTTGTTATACTGATATGTCTTGAACTACCAATATTATTGGCAAATAAAGTTGCTGAAAAACCAGCTGGCAATCTTAAACCAGCATTGTCTTGTGCATTTACTGTACAAGCCATCATGATGATGGATAATAAAAATAGGTTCTGTATTTTTTTCATTTTCAATGTTTATATAGCAAGTTAACAAATAATTAAGTTAATTGTTGTTCCATCCATTCAATCATGGCATCCACTAAGGCAGTATTTTCTTGTTCTGTACCCACGGTAATCCTCAAAGTATCCGCACAATTAGGTAAAATGGAACGATCCCTTACCACAATTCCCTTAGTGAGAAGAAATTGATACAATTTTGTCGCATTGGGGATTTTTATCAGTAAGAAATTCGTATCTGAAGGATACACTACTTCTACTATGGGCATTTCTTCAAATACACCAGCCAATGCAATCCTTAATTGAACCAACTCTTGAATCATGTCATTTACTTGTCCTACTTCTTCTAATGCTTTTAATGTGAGTTCTTGGGCCGGTAAATTAATATTATAAGGCGCTTTGACTTTATTTAAATACCCCACAATTGCTTCGCTAGCAAAAGCCATACCCAACCTTAATCCTGCCAAACCCCATGCCTTACTCAAGGTTTGCAATACTACTAGATTAGGATAATCAATTAATGATTGACAAAAAGATTTTTGCTTCGAAAAATTAATATATGCTTCATCAACCACTACTAAACCATCGAAATGATTTAACACAGTTTCAATATCAATTCTATCTAATGAATTGCCCGTTGGATTATTGGGTGAACAGATCCATATAATTTTAGTGTTCGCATTGACCAACTGTTCAATATGTGCAATATTTAATTGAAAATCGGGTAATAAAGGTGCTGACTTAATTTCAATATTATGAATATTTGCATTTACTTCATACATTGGATAAGTAGGGGGGCAAATAATTATATTATCTTTCCCAGGTTCACAAAAAGCAGTGAACAACAAGGAGATAATTTCATCACTCCCATTTCCTAAAAAAATTTGGTTCGTCGGAACCTGTTTTATAAAAGAAATTTTATCCTTTACTTGCTTTTGATAAGGGTCTGGATATCTGTTATACCATTTAGTCAAAGGAGAACCCAATGCATTTTCATTGGCATCCAACAATATTTTTGCTTCCCCACTATATTCATCTTTTGCAGAGGAATATGGTTTTAGATTTGCAATATTAGGTCTCACCACTTTTAAAATATCAAATGCCATAAGTACTTATTTGTTATTGTTGATATGATCTACTCTTATTTGAACTGCTTTTGAATGCGCATCTAAACTTTCCGCTTTGGCCATATCCATTACTGTTTGAGCGATATTGGTTAAGCCTCTTTCTGTTAATTGCTGAAAAGTAATTTTTTTCACAAAGCTATCTACACTAACCCCGCTATACGCTTTTGCATACCCATTGGTTGGCAAGGTATGATTGGTTCCACTTGCATAATCTCCTACTGATTCTGGAGAATAATTGCCAATAAATACCGATCCTGCATTCCATACTTTTTCTGCCATCATTTCTGCTTGCTGTATGGATAAAATTAAATGTTCTGGCGCATATTCGTTGATCAATGCTAAAGCTTGTTCAGTTTCATGTATTACAATTGCTTTAGAATTAGCCAATGCCTTTTCTGCAAAATCTTTTCTTGGCAAGAGAAGCAATTGTTCATTCAAAGCTTGCTTGACTTGTTCGACGATTTTTTCTTCACTAGCTACTAATAAAACCTGACTATCTGCACCATGTTCTGCTTGAGATAATAAATCCGCAGCAACAAAAGAAGGTATCGCTGTTTCATCTGCCCAAACACAAACTTCACTCGGACCAGCAGGCATATCAATAGCAGTTCCATACTGTTGAACCAATTGTTTAGCAGCTGTTACATACTGATTCCCAGGTCCAAAAATCTTATATACTTTAGGAACGGATTCCGTACCAAAAGCCATTGCACCTATGGCTTGAACTCCACCAATGGTGTAGATATTTTTGATACCAATTAATTGTGCAGCATAAGCAATAGCTGCATCTATTTTTCCATCTTTATTCGGCGGAGTACATAAAATAATTTCTTTACATCCCGCAATGCTAGCTGGTATACCCAACATTAAAACTGTTGAAAAAAGCGGAGCAGTTCCTCCAGGAATATACATTCCAACTTTTTCAATACCAATAGATTTTCTCCAACACCACACCCCTGGCATGGTTTCAATTTTTTCTACTTTTTGTAATTGGGTTTGGTGAAATTTTTCAATATTAATTTTAGCTACTTCAATGGCCTTCTTTACATGACTGTCCAATGTAGAAGCTATTTGATTAATTTGATCTTCATTTAATTGTATAGACGATAAATTTACTTGATCAAAAGAAAGCGTATAATCCTTAACCGCCTGATCTCCCTTTTCCTGAATGGCGTTCAATACTTCCTGCACCATTGGCATTAAGCTTTTAGCATCAAATACTGGTCTTTGTATAATTTCAGACCATTCTTTCTTCGGCGGATTGATGACAAGATTCATTTTATAATATCATTTTTTCAATAGGAATAACTAAAATACCTTCAGCTCCTGCTGCTTTTAATTGCTCTATGATTTCCCAAAAATCACTTTCTGCAATGACACTGTGAACACTACTCCATCCAGGTGATGCTAAAGGCAATACAGTTGGACTTTTCATACCAGGTAATAAAGAAATAATTTTAGGCAATTGATCATTAGGAGCATTCAATAACACATATTTATTTTTATTAGCCTTTTTAACTGATTCAATTCTAAACAATAAACTTTCTAATATTAATTTTGCCTCAACACTTAACTCTTTTCTTTTTATCAAGACAGCCTGAGATTGTAAAATAGTTTCCACTTCTTTTAACCCGTTCATAAATAAGGTAGAGCCACTACTTACTAAATCACAAACCACATCTGCTAGTCCAATACCTGGAGCAATTTCGACACTCCCGCTAATTTCATGTATCTCTGCTTTAACATTATTATTATCCAAGTAGTTCTGTACAATAACAGGATAACTTGTTGCAATTTTTTTGCCTTGTAAAAAAGAAGCACCGGTATAATTTTCATCTTTTCTTACCGCAAAACTTAATCTGCATTTTCCAAATCCTAAAGCATAGGCAATGTCTACTTTTTTATTTTTTTCAAACACAACATTCTCTCCCACAAATCCAATATCAGCAACCCCATCTTCTACATATTGAGGAATATCATCATCTCTTAAAAAAAACAACTCCACTGGAAAATTGTTTGCTTCTGCTTTTAGCTTATTTACACCAGCACCTATATCAATACCACATTCCTTCAAAAGTCTCATAGAGTCTTCTTGCAATCTTCCGGATTTTTGAATAGCTAATTTTAGTTTCATGTTCGTTTCATTATAAATTAAAAGGGCTTACTAGTTAGTAAGCCCTTTGGTTAAATATAGTATATACATACCTACATCCCAGCTTACCTTTTGGATAGCAAATGATGATGATGGATATGTTTGTTTAAGTTCATGGCGCAAATTTAGGCAGCTTTTATAAATTAAGCAACAAAAAACAAGGTTTTTACATAAATTGTAGATTATAATAACATAAACTCGACTATTAAAATACACAGATCTATGAGATTACTACCATTTAGTTTAATTATTTGTATTGTTTCAGTAAGCTTTTGTGCTCAAAAAGAAACCCCTGCACCTCCTCCTATTGCAGAAGTTACCACACCAACTGTCCCGACTACACCAACTCCACCTACTCCAACCACTGATACAACTAGAAAATTAGTTTGGTCTGATGAGTTCAGTAAGGATGGTGCACCAGATTCTACAAAGTGGGCATATAATATCGGTACTGGCTCAAATGGATGGGGCAATAACGAAGCTCAATTTTATACCAATGAATTAACCAATGCAAGAATAGAAAATGGTAAATTAATCATTGAAGCAAGAAAAGAAAATAGAGGAGGGAAGTCATATACTTCAGCAAGATTAATCACCTTAGGAAAAACAACTTGGACCTATGGTAGAATTGAAGTGAGAGCTAAAATTCCAAAAGGGTTTGGAACTTGGCCAGCAATATGGATGTTAGGAGAGAATATCAATTCAGTTGGATGGCCAGCTTGTGGTGAAATTGATATCATGGAACATGTTGGTAAAGATCAAGATGTTATGTTTTGGTCCATACATACAAAAAGACTTAACTGGACATTAGGAACACAACAAACATTTAGTAAAAGAGTCAATGGTATATCTAATGATTTTCGTGTTTTTAAATTAGACTGGACTAAAGAGCGTTTACAATTTTATATTGACGATGTGCTTTATTTCACTGTAAATAATGATGGAAGAGGAGTTGATTTTTATCCATTTATTGCACCACAATATTTACTAATGAATTTGGCTATTGGTGGAAACTTCGGCGGATCAACAATTGACGATAGTATTTTTCCTGTAAGAATGGAAGTAGATTATGTTAGAGTTTATCAATAAAATATGCAAAGCTTATATCAAAAAATATTCTTTGGTTGCGCAATACTGATTTCACTGAATTGTTATGCACAAGAGGCTAATTTATTGATTGGTACGTACACTCAAAAAGGCAGTAAAGGTATTTATGTATACCATTTTGATACCGCTACTGGCAAAGCAATTGAATTGAGCCATACGAACAATGTATCCAATCCCTCCTTTTTAGCTATTACAAAAGACAAACAAAATGTATACGCTGTAAATGAAGATGTAGAGGGAGGCGTTACTAGTTTTAGTTTTAAAAATAATTCATTAAAAGCTTTACAAAAAATTGAAAGTAAAGGTGCACATCCTTGTTATATTTCTATAAGTCCCGATCAAAAAAACATATTTGTAGCCAACTACTCAGGAGGAAACATTGCACAATTTTACAGATTTGCAGACGGAAGAATCTCTAATGCAAGATTAATCATTCAGCACAAAGGATCTAGCATTAATAAAGAAAGACAAGAAAAAGCGCATGTGCATGGCGCATTTTTTAATCAAGAGGGGAATTACTTATTTACGCCAGACTTAGGTATGGATCAAATAACTGCATATCCTTATAAAGTGAATGCAAATCCTGTATTACAAGTAGAGAAACAAATTGTTTTAAATGCCAATCCTGGCGCTGGACCAAGACATATGAGCTTTTCGAAAAATGGAAAACTGATTTATGTAATTGAAGAATTAACAGGAACTGTTTCAGTTTATCAAATTCAAAAAGGAATGAGCAAGAAACTACAAACCGTTTCTACACATCCAACTAATTTTACTGGACAAGCAAGTAGTGCAGATATGCATCTTTCACCAGACGAAAAATATTTATACGTTTCTAATAGAGGAAACGAAAACAATATTGTCAAATTACCATTACTCGAAAACGGATTAATTAACGCAGAGAAAAATAACTACTTTTCATCCAAAGGAGTAAAGCCAAGAAATTTTACCATTAGTAAAGATGGAAAATGGTTATTGGTTGCCAACCAAGATTCAGATAATATCATCGTATTTAAAATCAATCCTACTAATGGAGATTTAGTAGACACAGGTCATCAAATTAAAGTTTCGATGCCAGTTTGCTTAGTACTTTTTTAAAAAGTATCAAACCAAACAGATTTATCTGAAGCCCCTTCTGGATTCATATAGTTTATCAACAATTCCTCCCCTATCAAAATATCTTTGATGGTTGTAATAGTAATAGTTTGTTCTTCAAAATCCATTTGATATGCACAGTTTGGATCTGCAATATGATTATAAATAGAAACATACCCCAATGCCACTGCTGCGCTTTGATGATCAGTACCCCATTCAAATATATAATCATATAATAAGGTCTTCTCTACATGGGCCCTTTCTTCAGGATTCAAAACAATCACAGGAGCAATTTCAATGATAGTGCCTTTTTCAATTTTTTCAGTGGTAAATACGCCCCTACCTCTATTGGAAGATGAAGCGATTGTTAAGAATGGAAGAATCATGCCATAAATATAGGGCATCCCTGGGATTTTTATTAACTTGCAGCCATGTCTGAAGTAGTAGAAATAGAAAAGGATGAAATAAACTTATCAGAAGTATTCTCGGAGATATTATCCAAGAATGACAGCCGTCTATTGAAGGAATTCTTGGACGAGCAGAATATTAGTGATGTGGTAGAACTGGTGAATGAATTCCCAGAACAAGAAGCCAATATCATTGATCATATGACCGTGCACAGAGCGGTAAGTGTTTTCAAAATTTTAGACATCAATCAACAAAAGGATATCATCAAAGAATTACCTGCTCGTAAAACAGCAAAAATATTGAATGAACTTCCTCCAGATGATAGAACAGACTTTTTAGAAGAATTACCAAAAGCAGCGATAAGAGATTTAATTAAATTATTGGATCCAGAAGAAAGAAAAATTACCCTTTCTTTATTAGGTTATCCTGAGGATAGTGTGGGCCGTTTGATGACACCAGATTATGTATATGTTCACCCTCATTATTCTGTAGCACAGGTGTTGGATAATATTCGTAAATACGGTAAGAACTCAGAGACCATTGATGTAATTTATATTATTGATGAACTGGGCCATTTGATTGATGATATTAGAATCAGAGATTTGCTATTGGCAAAACCCGAAGATATTGTTGGTGAAATCATAGATGGAAGATACGTTGCTTTAAATGTTTACGACGACCAAGAACAAGCCAGTCAGGTATTCAAAATGAATAATAGAACGGCCATTCCTGTAGTGGATGACAATGATATATTATTAGGTATCGTAACCATTGATGATATCTTATGGGTTGCTAACGAAGAGTTCTCAGAGGATATGCAGAAAATGGGAGGTACCGAAGCATTGAATGAACCCTATTTGGATATTTCTATTTTTAATTTATTCAAAAAGCGTATCACTTGGTTAGTGGTTTTATTTTTAGGTGAGATGTTAACAGCCACTGCAATGGGTTATTTCGAAGGTGAATTATCAAAAGTTTTGGTGCTTGCTACTTTTATTCCTTTGATTTTATCAAGTGGTGGAAATACAGGTTCACAAGCTTCTACTTTAATTATTCAAGCCATGTCTGTGGGTGAAATCACCATTGAAGACTGGTGGCGCATTTTAAGAAGAGAGATTTTGAGTGGATTATTATTAGGAATTGTATTAGGAATTATTGGATTTTTTAGAGTGGCTGTTTGGCATATGATTGTTCCTGGATTTTATGGTGAACATTGGATGTTGATTGCCATTACGATAGGTTTCACTTTAGTGGGGGTAGTGATTTGGGGAACCATCACTGGATCAATGCTTCCTATGTTATTAAAAAGATTAGGCGCTGACCCTGCAGTCTCTTCTGCTCCATTTGTTGCTACATTGGTAGACGTAACTGCTATTTTAATCTATTTCGGACTGGCCTTCTATTTCTTACAAGGAACCTTACTTTAATTGAAGCAATAAATCTTCTTTAATTTTTTCTTGCCATTCTTTTTTCAAGATGCTCAATACGATGGAGTCTCTTCTTTCTCCATTGGGCTTTGGTAAATGACTTCTCAAAATTCCTTCAATGGTACAGCCAATTTTTTGCATTGCTGCAATACTTCTTTTATTATCATTGTCTGCCCTAAATTCTACTCTTTCAAAACCCAATTGCTCAAAGGCGAGTTGAAGAAGTAAATATTTACAATGCGCATTTAAGCCTGAACCCCATACAGATGTTTTGTACCAAGTATACCCCAGCTGAGTACTTTGGTATTTTAATTGTATATCGTAAAATCTTGTACAGCCTACAAAGGATTGTGTTAATTTATCAAATACAATGAATGCATAGCTATTCCCGTTCTTTCTATGAATCATTGCTTCTTGAAAATAGGCTTTTAAATCTTCTGTTTTTTGGATAGCCATCAAAGAATATTGCCAAATTTCAGGAGATGATTCTGGCAAATTGGCAAAATTACTCCAATCATCTTCCTTTACGGGTCTCAATAAAACGCGTTCATCTTCTAAAATATAGTCTTCTTGTGGATCAAAAGATTTCAAACCTAACATACATTAAAATATTAATGTTTATTTTTGCTTAAATTATAGATTAATACTCAAATTATCAAAATATGTGTGGAATTGTAGGTTATATTGGTCATAGAGAAGCGTATCCAATTGTATTAAAAGGTTTAAAACGTTTAGAATATCGTGGTTATGACAGTACAGGTGTTGCGATTATCCAAGAGGGCGATTTACAGATACATAAGAAAAAAGGAAAAGTAGCAGAATTAGAAGAAGCGGTGGTGGGTAAAAATATGCATTCTAATATTTGTATTGGACATACTAGATGGGCAACCCATGGTGAACCATCTGATAGAAATGCACATCCTCATTTATCAAATAACGGTCAATTGGCCATGTTACATAATGGTATAATTGAGAATTATGCACAAATCAAAACTGAATTGACCAATAAGGGTTATACATTCAAAAGTGATACCGATACAGAAGTTTTATTGAATTTTATTCAAGACATTCATGAAAACAATAAGGGAAGTTTAGAAGAAGCTTTAAGAATTGCGTTAAAGAGAATTGTGGGTGCTTATTGTATTTTATTAATTGACCAAGCAGATCCAGAAACCATTATCGCTGCAAGAAAAGGAAGTCCATTAGTCATTGGTATTGGAAAAGATGAACACTTTTTAGCAAGTGACGCATCTCCAATCATTGAGTATACAAAAGAAGTAGTGTATGTAAATGATTATGAAATAGCGATTGTTAAAAAAGATGAATTAATCTTAAAGAACTTAGGAAACGAAAAGCAAACCCCTTTTATACAAAAATTAGATATGGAATTAGCGGCTATTGAAAAAGGCGGCTATGACCATTTTATGCTAAAAGAAGTGTTTGAACAACCAGCAACTATTTTTGATTGTTTAAGAGGAAGATTATTGCAAGAACAACAACAAATTGTGATGGCGGGAGTTGACAATCATTTAGAAGCTTTAACCAAAGCTTCTAGAATCATGATAGTTGCTTGTGGGACTAGCTGGCATGCTGGCTTGGTAGCAGAATACATGATTGAAGAATTATGCAGAATCCCAGTAGAAGTTGAATACGCTTCTGAATTTAGATACAGAAATCCTGTCATTCATCCAGGCGATGTTATCATTGCCATTTCTCAAAGTGGTGAAACAGCAGATACCTTAGTAGCATTAGAAAGTGCAAAAGAAAAAGGTGCTTTTATTTTTGGCGTAGTGAATGCAGTAGGAAGCAGTATCGCTAGACTATCACATGCTGGAGCTTATACACATGCTGGACCAGAAATAGGCGTGGCTAGTACAAAAGCATTTACAGGACAATTAGCTGTATTGACTATGATGGCATTGAAAATTGCTAAAGCAAAAGGAAGTATTTCTGATGATCGATACATTCACTTATTGAACGAATTAGCCTCAGTTCCAGAAAAAGTAAAAGAAATTTTAGCAGATACTTCTGTGATTGAAAATATTGCTAAAAAATATAAAGACGCTTCAGATTTCTTGTATTTAGGTAGAGGATACAATTTCCCAATCGCATTAGAAGGCGCTTTAAAATTAAAAGAGATCACTTATATCCATGCAGAAGGCTATCCTGCTGCAGAAATGAAGCATGGACCCATTGCATTGGTGGATGAAAAATTACCAGTCGTATTTGTTGCAACAAAAGATATGTACTACGAAAAAGTAGTTTCTAATATTCAAGAAATTAAGGCAAGAAAAGGACAAGTCATTGCCGTAGCTACTGTTGGAGACAGTGTTTTGCCAACCATGTCTGAAGATATCATGTTTGTGCCTGAGATAGATGAAGTGATTGCACCTCTTTTAAGTGTTATTCCATTGCAATTATTAAGTTACTACGTTGGAGTAGCAAAAGGTATTGATGTAGATAAGCCAAGAAATCTTGCTAAGTCCGTTACCGTGGAATAGTTACTTATTTTTTGGAGCAGCAAATCCGCTTTTTGCAAGATCATCAAATAATTTTTGAACCCTTGCAACACCATTTGCATCATTCATATCAAAGTAATGATAGATTTCTTTGTCTGTTTGATGAATTCCGTTTTCTTGTATGGCCCCCTGTGATTTGTATTCTGATATAACCCAATCTGCAACAATCTTATAACTTATTTTATCATTTTCCTTGAAACGAAATGCCCTGTTCAGGATAAATTTGGGTGCATTGGGCTTAAGCTTTGTTTCAGGATAGCCTTCTAACATATTAAAGTCGCTTTGCTGATCATTTGAACTTATTGAAGTCCCGGCAATAATAATTGGTTTACTTGAACCATTGAAACGACCTACGGCTCTTAATGCCATCAATGTAGCCGTCTTATGATGACCATGCTGTCCAGCATGAGGCAACATGGTAATGATGAAATCATATTGACGTTCAGCCAATAATTTATCCATTCGTTTTTCTACATATTCTATATCCCAGTTTTTCCCAGAAATGTATGGCTTAATATCCGTACTATAAAAATCATCTGGTTGTTCCATAAAATAAATATTCCTTACTCCCATCACTTTTCCAGCATTCAGTATCTCTTGCTTTCTAATCATTGGAAGATTTGTACGAGCAATAATTGAATCTGTTAGGGGCAATCCATAATACATAGCACCTAACTGAGCATCTGCAAAACCTCCACCTCCATCTGTCATCACAGCCATATCAACTACTCCCTTTAGTTCGTGGGTAATTTTAAACATCGTAACAGAAAATACTGTTTCATCATCTGGATGAGCAGTAACAACCAAAACTTTTGGCCCCTGAGCCTGTATGGAGCTTGTAATAAATAACGTGAAAATGACAAGCAATGCGAATAGCTGTTTCATACAATTTAATTTATATCATAAGATATGGAATAAATAAAAAAGTACAAATTATTTATGTTGAATACCTTAATATGGTTGAATGCTTCGCTTCCATAAAATTTAGACAGTGTATTGATAAACAGTCTAATTATGGCTCAAATTTAAATTGCGTACCTTGCGGTCTATTATGAGTACAAATTTTAAAGAGCTAGGTTTGATTGAGCCCATTTTAATGGCATTATTCGAAGAAGGCTATACCAACCCCACTCCTATTCAAGAACAATCCATCCCTATTGTATTAGAGGGAAAGGATTTATTAGGATGTGCACAAACTGGAACAGGAAAAACAGCAGCTTTTACCCTCCCTATTATACAATTACTTTCTGCCAAACCTGTAGAGAAAAGAAAAAGAATCAAGAGCTTAATCGTTACACCAACGCGTGAGTTGGCTATTCAAATTGCCGAGAGCTTCAACGCATATGGAAGACATACCCAATTAAATTGTACGGTGATTTTTGGTGGCGTTGGACAAGGGCCACAAGTAACTGCATTAAAGAGTGGTGTAGATGTAGTGATTGCAACACCAGGTCGTTTATTGGATTTAATGAACCAAGGTTTTATCAGTTTAAGAGAAGTAGAGATATTTGTATTGGATGAAGCAGATAGAATGTTAGATATGGGTTTTGTTAATGATGTAAGAAAATTATTAGCAGTTCTTCCTAAAAAAAGACAGTCTTTATTTTTCTCTGCAACCATGCCTCCTGAAATTGTGCAATTGGCCAATAGCATTTTGCATCATCCAGAAAAAGTAACGGTGACGCCTGTATCCTCTACAGTTGAAATTATTGACCAATCAGTTTATTTAGTTGATAAAGTCAATAAAAATGCATTATTGGTAGAAGTATTAAAAAATCCTGCTATTAAAACAGCATTGGTTTTTACAAGAACCAAACATGGTGCTGACAAAGTAGTCCAATTATTAACCAAGAATAATATTATTGCAGAAGCTATTCATGGAAATAAATCTCAAAATGCTAGACAAAGAGCATTGAGTAATTTTAAAGAACAAAGCACCAGAGTTTTAGTGGCCACAGATATCGCGGCAAGAGGAATTGACGTGGACGAATTAGCACATGTAATCAATTTTGACATTCCCAATATTCCAGAAACCTATGTGCATAGAATTGGTAGAACAGGGAGGGCTGGAGCAGCGGGTACCGCATTGTCTTTTTGCGATTTTGAAGAGAAAGCTTATTTAGCAGATATCGAAAAACTCATTGGAAAGAAAGTTCCTGTTATTGCAGAACATCCTTATCCCATGCAACAATTTCATGCCAACAAGAGTTCCAAAGACGCAGGATGGGGAAAACCTAAAAATACCAGAGGTCGTGCAGCTCAACATGCTGGTGGTTTTGGTGCGAAAGGAGGTCAAAAAAGAAGACATAGCAATTCGAAATCAGGCAGGTAATCCTATCTTTGTTATAGCTAATTATTCATCCAATAGTATATGAACATTATTAAGAAATTACCCATCAATCAACTAGGTTATGGGTTTATACCAGAACCTCCTAAGGGTAAGAACGAATACTATTTAAGAGATAAGCAAAACAGAAGTGGTATTCAATACAGAAGTCTTTCTGCATTGGAGATTGAGATTCTTGTACGTAACGGAAATACAAGTGATGATTGGACAAAGATATTGGTATCTTCTAAGTTCAACCCAGAGCTAGTGAAGAATTGTGCTTTTTTTGGTTTGATACGAATTGGTGAATTAGAAAATCATTGTTTATGCTTTAGCGATTTAATTGTACCAGTTGGTATTTACAACTCTACCATTATTAGTTGTGATTTTGGCAATAATGTTGCTATACATAATGTGAATTATTTATCTCATTATATTTTAGGAAACGAAGTAATTATCACCAACGTAAATGAGATAGTTGCTACCAATCATTCCAAATTTGGAAATGGTATACTTAAAAAAGGAGAATCATCTGATGTAAGAATTTGGATGGAGCTTTGCAATGAGAATACTGGTAGAAAAGTATTGCCTTTTAATGGCATGACAGCTGCTGATGCCTATCTGTGGACCAGAAATAGACAGGATGATATTTTACAAAAGAAGTTTATTGAATTAACTGATAAGCGCTATGATAATAAATTGGGATATTATGGTAAGATTGGTGATAGAACAGTAATTAAGAATTGTAAAATCATCAAAGATGTTTGGATTGGACCGGACGCTTATTTGAAAGGTGCCAATAAAATAAAGAATGTAACCATTAATTCTGATCCTCAAGCAAAAACACAAATTGGAGAAGGCTGTGAATTAGTGAATGGTATTATTGGATATGGTTGTAGAGTATTCTATGGAATCAAAGCGGTAAGATTTGTACTTTCTGACTATTCACAATTAAAATATGGTGCAAGATTAATCAACTCCTACTTAGGAACCAATGCAACTATCTCTTGTTGTGAAGTGTTAAACTCTTTGATCTTCCCTGCACACGAACAACATCAT
The DNA here is from genome assembly GCA_017856545.1 of Chitinophagaceae bacterium. Taxonomy (GTDB): domain Bacteria; phylum Bacteroidota; class Bacteroidia; order Chitinophagales; family Chitinophagaceae; genus Sediminibacterium. The sequence continues at coordinate 97,828 of JAFMEV010000001.1, read as the reverse complement.
AATAATTCATTCTTATGTGCTGCATTGGTAATGGGTCAATCCAATATTGCCGCTGGTGCAACATTAGGATCCAACCATAATAGTAGAGGAGCAGATGGTGAAGTGATTATGGGCAGAGGCTTTTGGCCAGGTTTATGTGTAAGCATTAAACATAATTCCATTTTTGCAAGTTTCGCTTTATTGAATAAGGGGGATTATGCATATGAATTAAATATACCTCTACCCTTCTCTTTAATCAGTAATGACCCAAAGAATGATGAATTATTGATTATGCCAGGCTATTGGTTTTTATATAATTTTTATGCTTTAGCAAGAAATGCCTGGAAATATATTGATAGAGATAAAAGAATTGACAAGACACCTATTTTTGAATACAATTATTTAGCACCTGACTCGGTGAATGAATTAATCAATTCTTTAGATATTTTAGCCAATGCAGTGGCTAAAGCTGCGATTGCTAAAGACAAAAAATTACAACAAAACTCAGATAAAGCAATTATCGAGTTAGGAAAGAAACTCTTGCATACAAGAACAAAGAAAGAAATTGATAGTTTAGAAATTTTTGTCGAAGGATTTGAAAACAGCAAGCGAAAAACCAGATTGGTGAAAGTGTATGACGCTTACCATATGTTTGAAAAGATGATTTTAATGTATGGAATGGACGCACTAGTGAATGAGTTAAGCTCTAAGAAACATAAATCTATCATAGCTGCTGTGAATGGCTTAAAATCAGGCGCAAAAGATATGCAATGGACCAATGTTGGTGGACAACTCATGCAAACTAAGACGGTTCAAAATTTATTGAATCAAATTAAAAACGATCAAATTAGCTCATGGGATGAAGTACATGATTTTTATCAAACAGCTTCTTCTAAATACACTCAACAAAAAACAGCACATGCCTTAGCTGCTTTAGAGTTAATCACCGGAAAAAAATTGGAGAGCTTTAAAACAACCACACTGGTTGATTTATTGGATAAATACTTGGCTATTAAAACCAATATCACTGAGAGCATTTTATTTACAAGATCTAAGGATTACAAAAATCCATATAGAAAAATGGTTTACGAAAACGAAGAAGAAATGAATAAGGTGATTGGGAAAATTGATAACAACAGCTTTATACTCGAGCAACAAGCCATACTCCAAGATATAACAACAACCATTACTGATTTAAAAAAGCAATTAAAAACCAAATAAGTTCAAGCTTATACCTAATTGCCATTGTCTGGTTTTCCAATGTTGCTGTTCTTGTAATGCATTGATATCTTGCATACCCACTACATATCTACCGTATGCTGCAATTCCAGAAAACTGAATTCTGGCACCCCCGATAAATGCAAATTCACCAGATTTAAAAGCCATAGAAGCTAATTCTTTGCCATCCTTGGATTGACTCATCAAAACACTGTATTGAGGTCCTAGCTCAATAGCCAATTTATTAGTTGGCTTTACCTGTAATAGCACTGGGAAGGATAGATAATTTAAATGATAGGTTTCTGGTTGCAAATTATTACTACCCACTAAATCCATCAATGTTGGATCTGCTTCTAATTTTGTTTGAGATAAAATAACTTCAGGCGCAAGGCTTAATAAATTCGTTAATCGAATATTTGCAATTGCACCAATATGAAAAGATGCTTTTGTTCTATCAGCAACTACATTATCTATTTTAGTAAAGTTTTGTCCAACCTTAACACCAAAATTGACATGTTCTTGTCCAAAACTGGCATATGAAATAAATAAAAATGAAAAAAGAATATACTTTTTCATAAAATGAATATTTAATTTATAGTAATAACGAAAAAACAAGTAAAATGTTACGAGGTTAATTCAATTAACGTAATTTCTGGCATAATACCCACTCTTCCAGGATAGCCTAAAAATCCAAATCCTCTATTTACATACAATTGTTGATCTGCTTGTTGATACACTCCTGCCCATTGTTTGTATACCCATTGAACTGGACTCCATTTGAAATAAGGATTTTCTAACCCAAATTGCATGCCATGTGTGTGGCCAGATAACATTAAATCCACTTGTGGGTATTGCTTTTGCACTTGTGCCTCCCAATGGCTTGGATCATGGCTTAATAAAATAATAGTCTCTGTGGGATCTACATTTTGCATAGCTAAATCCATTTTACCATACTTTGGAAATCTTGCTTTGGCGCCCCAGTTTTCGATACCCACCAATCTAATGGTAGCATTATCTTTCTCAATAGCAACATTTTCATTCATCAACAATCTCCATCCCATTTGCTCATGCACATTGGCTAAATCTCTTAAATTTTGTTGCTTAGCTTCCACAGAATCCCATTGAACATAATCACCATAGTCATGATTTCCTAAGGTACTATAAACTCCATTTTTTGCCTTGATTTGACTAAACACATCCTTCCAATCATGCATTTCTGTTGCACGATCATTCACTAAATCTCCAGTAAACAATACTAAATCGGCTTCTTGTTGATTGATTAATTGAATACCTTTTAGTACCGCTTCTTTTTCTTTTAAACTTCCACTATGAATATCACTAATATGAATAATCTTAAAACCCTTGAATGCATCTGGTAAATTCTTAAGTTTTATTTTTTGACGAACTAATTGGTAATTGTATTTATTACCGAAACCATATAACAAGGAAAAAAATAAAGTAGAAGACAAGCCAACCCCCAACCAACTTAAAAAAGTAGATCTAGGAATACCCTTCTCTGTATTTAAAAATTGTGCCCCGGTTGCTGAACTAATTTGACCCACTGTCCAAAAAGTACCTCTTCTTACATCATCTAACAAAAAGAACATCACCATCGTAACCTGTGTTAGCACCCAGCCAATGCTTATTGAAAAGATATATTGCCTAAAATATGGATTATTGATAAAGGGGAAGAGCAAAAAACTGCTTAGACTGATGAGACATAATGCCCAATAGACTACAAAAATGATGGACTTTAGCTGGGATGAAGCACCCTGACTAAGGGTCTTTAAAACCTGATAAATGTAAAAATCAATGAGAATCAATATCAATACAAAGACGAATATAAAAATGGGGCTACGCATAGTTGGAATTAAGAGCTCAAAATTAGTTCTAAAAGGCCTAGAATGGGTTAATTTAATCCCAAAATGTTACCATTTATACCTTATTTTTGGCAGAAATTAAGGATTCCAGTTTTATGGCAAGAATTATAGGTATAGCAAATCAAAAAGGGGGTGTTGGAAAAACCACTTCTGCAATCAATATTGCTGCAAGCTTGGCTGTTTTAGAGTACAAGACCTTATTGATTGATGCTGACCCTCAAGCAAATAGTACAACAGGTGTTGGTTTTGATTTACATAATATCACCACAAGTTTATATGATGGAATGATCAATCAAACTCCATTGTCTGACATCATTTTAAAAACAGAGATTCCACATTTGGATTTAATCCCTTCTCATATTGATTTAGTGGGTGCGGAAATTGAATTAGTGAATCTACCTAATAGAGAAAACGTTTTAAAGAATTTATTGTCGCCGGTTCAAAACCAATATGATTTCATCATTATTGATTGTTTGCCTTCTTTGGGTTTAATTACAGTGAACGCTTTGGTAGCATCTGACAGTGTCATTGTTCCAGTTCAATGTGAATTTTTTGCATTAGAAGGTTTAGGTAAATTATTGAATACAGTAAAAATTGTTCAAAGCAGGTTAAATCCAGAATTACAAATTGAAGGAATTTTAATGACTATGTATGATGGTAGATTAAGATTAAGCAATCAAGTAGTAAGTGAAGTAAGAAAGCATTTTGATGATATGGTATTCTCTACCATTATTCATAGAAATACCAGATTAAGTGAAGCGCCTAGTGTTGGGAAGCCAGTTATCTTATATGATGCGGATAGTAAAGGCACTGTAAACTATTTAAACTTGGCTAAAGAAATTTTACAAAAAAATGGCATGACTAATATGAGTAATGCCGAGCGCATAATTGACTAATCATGAGCAAGAGTATACCCAATAAAGATTTGATTGGAAAGGGCCTACGTTCCCTTTTGCAAAACATGGATGCAGAATATAAAAATCCTGCTGGCAAAGTACAACCTGCTGCCATTGAAAAAGCAGTTGCAACCAATAGAGTGGCTTTGGCAAATATTGTTGTCAATCCAAAAAATCCTAGAAAAGATTTTGATCAGAAAGCATTGCAAGAACTTGCAAACTCTATTAAGTTACATGATATTATTCAGCCCTTAACAGTCTCTTCATTAAGTGATGGTAAATATCAATTGATTGCTGGTGAAAGAAGATTTCGTGCAGCAAAGTTAGCTGGCCTATTAGATGTACCTGCTTACATAAGACAAGTTAATGATAAAGAATTACTTGAATTAGCTTTATTAGAGAATCTACAAAGAGTTGATTTAAATGAAATTGAAATTGCGTTAAGCTATCAACGCATGATGGATGAATTAAGCTATACACAAGAGCAAGTAGCAGAGCGAATGGGTAAAGACAGATCCACCATTGCGAACTATATTCGTTTATTAGAATTACCGCCAAGCATACAAGCAGCAGTTAGAAGCGGTCAGTTAAGTGTAAGCCTAGCGAAGCTATTGATTGGAAGAGAGGTAGACAAGCAGTTGTTTATTTTCAAAGAAATCATGGACAAGGGATTGACTGTTAGACAAGCTGAAGCATTGTTAAAGCAAGTAATCCCCAATAAAACAAATGGCCCAAAAGCAAACCCCAACCAATTATCTCCAGTGTATAAAAAGTTGGAAGATAAATTATGTGATCATTTCTCTTCTAAAGTGCATTTGCAACATCAAAAAAATGGAAGTGGAAAAATCACCGTTGAGTATGCTGACCTAAATGGCTTGAACAAAATTTTAGAAGCAATGCAACTAAGCATCAGCTAAGATGAAAGCTTTTTTTTCTATACTCTTATTGTGCCTTATTCATGCATCCCTTTTTGGACAAGAAAAAGTTAGCACATCAGATTCTACCATTGCTATTTCTATTAAAAGACATATACCTAGAATAGCAACACAAAGATCAGCCATGATTCCAGGTTGGGGACAGATATATAATAAACAGTATTGGAAAATACCGCTTGTTTATGGTGTATTAGCCATCCCTGCTGCTACATATCAATACAATGCCGATTTATATAGCAAAGCAAAATTCGCGTACGAAGCTAGATTCAAAGAATCTATGGGCGATAACGCTGATATATCTAAAATAGATCCTGCTTTAAAAAATTTAGGTTTAGCGAGTTTACAGAGTTATAGAAATATATTCAGAAAAGATAGAGACTACTCTATCATGTGGTTTATACTGGGATGGGGATTGAATGTTTTAGATGCAACTGTCTCTGGACATTTGAAAGAATTTGATATTAATAATGATTTGAGTTTAAAAATTCAGCCAAATTATCAGCCACAATTCAGACAAGCTGGTTTATCCCTTCAATTGCATTTTAAAAATCATAGTTCTAAATAATAAATCTTTCTTATGAAAATAGCATTAATTGGTTACGGGAAAATGGGTAAAGCTATTGAGGAGATTGCTTTACAAAAGGGGCATGAAATTGTGCTTAAAATTGATGTAAGCAATGCACAAGATTTTACTGCAGATAATATCCAAAAAGCAGATGTAGCAATTGAATTTACTGGACCCCATAGTGCATTGGACAATCTCAAAAAGTGTATTGCATATGGCGTTCCTGTGGTTTCCGGATCTACTGGTTGGTTAGAACATTGGAATGAAATTGAAACAGCCTGTAAAGAAAAAAATGGCTGCTTAGTATATTCCAGCAATTATAGTATTGGAGTGAATTTGTTTTTTGAATTGAATAAATACTTGGCCAAATTAATGGACCCCTACGCAGATTATGATGTGAGCATGACAGAAATCCATCATACAGAAAAGAAAGATGCTCCTAGTGGAACTGCCATATCTTTAGCCGAGCAAATCTTAGCTAATCTACGCAGAAAAGATCAATGGATCAATCATCCAACTGCAGCGCCTAACCAATTACTGATTCATTCAGAAAGAATTGATCCTGCTCCTGGTACCCATCAAGTAAAATACAGCTCTTCAATTGATGATATTGAAATCATCCATACAGCACATACACGCAAAGGATTTGCTAGTGGAGCGGTATTAGCTGCCGAGTTCGCCATTCAAAAAAATGGTATCTTTACCATGAAGGAAGTACTAGGATTATAAGTTGAAACTATGTTATCTAAGAAAACACAATATGCGCTGCAAGCCTTAACTTATATGGCCGAACAAAATTCGGAGTCCCCTATTTTGATTGCGGATATTGCTACCCATAAAAATATTCCATTAAAGTTTTTAGAGAACATTCTTTTAGAATTAAAGAAAGCAGGTTTTTTGGAGAGTAAGAAAGGAAAGCATGGAGGCTATTTTTTTGCTACCCCTCCAAGTAAAATTAAATTATCCGGAATTTTTAGAACCATCGAAGGACCTATTGCATTGTTACCATGCGTAAGCTTACATTTTTATGAAAAATGCAGCGATTGTAATGAGAAGAAATGTGGTATCAATAAAGTAATGGCTGAAGTAAGAGATCACACATTATCTGTTTTGGACAAAAGAACTGTTGCTGACTTGGCTTTTAAGAAACAAAAATAAAGAACCCTTCCGCTGCTAAAATAAATGCTACAATGAAAAAAATAATTGTTGTTTTACTAGTATTCATCAACTTGAATGCTACTGCTCAAAAATTAATTGGAGGAAACCATATTTTAAAAACCAATCTTTCCTCTGTTGCCTTAAAGAACTACAATTTAACTTTTGAAAAAAATGTACTCCCATTTGTTTCTATTGCAGCAAGTTATAGAAGCATGCCCAAAACTGCACTTCCTTTAAAAAGCTTGGCTAAGCAATTTATTAAAAGTGATGATATTAATTTTGATAATTTCCAAGTGGGTAATACAGCATTGACTTTTGAAGGAAGGTTTTACTTAGGTATTCAGAAAATGTCTGGCTTTTATATAGCACCTTACACAAGGTTTGCCAATTTTGATTTATCTATTCCAGTAAACTATTCTTATAATTCTATTTCAACGACTACTTTACAACCTATTGTAGAAAATAAAACAGCTACATTAGAAGGGACTATCCGATCTCAAAGTATGGGAGTATATGTAGGTATGCAATTTCAATTGGCCACTAAACTAGTTCTTGATTTTTGGATGATTGGCGGGCACTATGGTAGCTCTAATGGCAAGTTGGAATTCACTCCATTGCCAGGTGCTAAATTCCCAGCAGAAGCACAAGCAGCATTACAAAAAAACCTAAACAATATCAATGCCAATCCATTTAAAGTTACTGCAACAGTAACGCCGACTGGGGCTATAGCTGATATGGAAGGTCCTTGGGCTGGAATTAGAGGCGGTGGTTTAACGCTTGGCTTAAGATTTTAGGCTTAATTGCGTACCTTTGAAGTCGAAAAACAAATAGCATGATTCCTTCTTATTTACAAGATCATTTTAAAACTCAATCTTACGATCCTAATCAATTCTTTCTAATTGCTGGACCTTGTGTGGTGGAAAGCGAAGAATTAGTGATGGAAATTGGAGAAAGAGTCTCTAGCATTTGTAAAAATCTAGGAATTGCTTATGTATTTAAAGCAAGCTATAGAAAAGCCAATAGAACTAGTGCTAATTCATTTACAGGTATTGGTGATGACAACGGATTATCTTTAATCAAAAAAGTAGGACAAACATTTAACTTGCCTACTACTTCTGATATTCATGCACATGATGAAGCAGCTATGGCAGCTGAGTTTATCGACATATTGCAAATTCCTGCATTCTTATGTAGACAAACAGATTTATTAGTAGCTGCTGCAGCCACTGGTAAAATTGTAAATGTAAAAAAAGGACAATTCTTAAGTGGCGCCTCTATGAAATTTGCAGTAGACAAGATTAGATTGGCAGGAAACGAAAAAATTATGTTGACCGAAAGAGGTAATACATTTGGATACCAAGATTTAGTAGTCGACTACAGAAATATTCCTGCCATGGCAGAGAACAATGTGCCTGTAATTATGGATTGTACACACTCCTTACAACAACCTAATCAAACTAGTGGTGTAACGGGAGGTAATCCTGCTTTAATTGAAACCATTGCGAAAGCAGCTATTGCCACTGGTGCAGATGGATTATTCATTGAAACCCATCCTAACCCTTCTGTAGCTAAAAGTGATGGCGCTAATATGTTACCATTAGATTTATTAGAACCATTATTGGAAAAACTAGTAAGATTAAGAAAAGCAGTGATCTAGTACTTGATCGGGTTTCTTTTGCCCAATAGTATATAATGCTTGATACTTCTAACAAAAGCCAACACAAAATAGAGGACTACTGGAGAACCCAGGGTCAAAAAAGAGATATAGATAAACCACATTCTAATCTTGGCACTGGCAATCCCCAAGCGCTCGCCCAGGGCGGAACAAACCCCAAAAGCATGTAATTCTAAGAAATCTCTGAATTTTTGAATCATTCCCGGTTGATTTATAACCAAATCTATCAAAAAAAGTGGACATTATTTGTACTTTTTTGAAGGCTGCGGGATTCATTTTTATTACCTTTGCACCAGCTTAAAAATTAAAATTTACAACTATGGCGTTTGATATCGAAATGATCAAAAAAGTATACGCTGAAATGCCAGCGAAAGTGGAAGCGGCTCGTAAAATGTTAGGACGTCCTCTTACTTTATCTGAAAAGATTTTATTTTCTCATTTACATAGTGACCAAAAATTAGAAGGCTTCGAAAGAGGTGGTTCTTATGTTGATTTTGCTCCAGACCGTGTGGCAATGCAAGATGCTACTGCACAGATGGCTTTATTGCAATTTATGCAAGCAGGTCGTCCTAAAGTTGCTGTACCAAGTACAGTGCATTGCGATCACTTAATCTCTGCAAAAGTAGAAGCAAAACAAGACTTACAAGTAGCAACAACAGAAAGTAAAGAAGTATATGATTTCTTAGCTTCTGTTTCAAATAAATATGGTTTAGGTTTCTGGAAGCCTGGTGCTGGTATCATTCACCAAGTAGTTTTAGAAAATTATGCATTCCCTGGTGGTATGATGATTGGTACCGATTCTCACACAGTAAATGCTGGTGGTTTAGGTATGTTAGCAATTGGTGTGGGTGGTGCTGATGCTTGTGATGTAATGGCAGGTTTAGCTTGGGAATTAAAATGGCCTAAATTAATTGGTATTAAATTAAAAGGCAAATTGAACGGATGGACTGCTCCTAAGGATGTGATTTTAAAAGTAGCTGGTATCTTAACTGTAAAAGGTGGTACTGGTGCAATTGTAGAATATTTTGGTGAAGGTGCAACTAGCATGAGTTGTACTGGTAAAGGAACTATTTGTAACATGGGTGCAGAAATTGGTGCTACCACTTCTACATTTGGTTACGATGCAAGCATGAGCAGATATTTAAGTTCAACAGGTCGTGCTGATGTGGCTGCTTTAGCAGATGCAGTAGCAGAACACTTAACTGCAGATGCAGAAGTATATGCAAACCCTGAAAAATATTTCGATCAAGTAATTGAAATTGATTTAGATACTTTAGAACCACACTTAAACGGACCTTTCACTCCAGACTTGGCTACTCCTATTTCAAAAATGAAAGAAGTAGCAGCTGCTAACGGATGGCCTACCAAAGTGGAAGTAGGTTTAATTGGAAGCTGTACGAATTCTTCTTACGAAGATATTAGCCGTGCTGTGAGCTTAGCAAAACAAGTTGCTCAAAAAGGCTTAACCACTAAGGCAGAATACATGATTACTCCAGGTTCTGAGCAAGTAAGATATACTATTGAAAGAGATGGTTTCTTAGATGTGTTCAGTCAAATTGGTGCTAAAGTATTTGCGAATGCCTGTGGACCTTGTATTGGAATGTGGGAGCGTGTTGGTGCAGAGAAAAAAGAAAAAAATACCATTGTTCACTCTTTCAACAGAAACTTTGCAAAGCGTGCAGATGGTAATCCAAATACTTATGCATTTGTGGGTTCTCCAGAACTAGTAACTGCATTAGCGATTGCAGGAGATTTAACATTCAATCCTTTAACAGATACTTTAACCAACGATAAAGGTGAGCAAGTTAAATTAGATGCTCCAACAGGAGACGAATTGCCAGTAAAAGGTTTTGCTGTGGAAGATGCAGGATACCAAGCGCCAGCTGAAGATGGTTCAAAAGTAGTTGTAGCAGTTGATCCAGCATCTAAGCGTTTACAATTATTAGATCCATTTACAGCATGGGAAGGAACTGATTTAAAATCTTTAAGATTATTGATTAAGGCTAAAGGAAAATGTACCACAGACCATATCTCTATGGCTGGTCCTTGGTTAAAATTCCGTGGCCACTTAGATAATATCTCTAACAACTTATTAATTGGTGCAGTCAACTTCTTTAACGAGAAGACAGATAATGTGAAGAGCCAATTAACTGGTAATTACGATACCGTTCCAAATACACAAAGAGCTTATAAAGCAGCAGGCGTTGGAACTATCGTAGTAGGTGATGAAAACTACGGAGAAGGTAGCTCTCGTGAGCACGCAGCTATGGAGCCAAGACATTTAGGTGTTCGCGTGGTATTAACAAAATCATTTGCAAGAATCCATGAAACAAACTTGAAGAAACAAGGAATGTTGGCATTAACATTTGCAGATAAAGCAGATTACGATAAGATCCAAGAAGATGATAGCATTGATGTAACAGGTTTAACTAGCTTCGCGCCAGGCACTCCTTTAACGTTGGTGTTAACACATAAAGACGGATCTACTGATACTATTAAAGCAAACCATACTTACAACCAACAACAAATTGAGTGGTTTAAAGCAGGTGGTGCATTGAACATTATCAGAAAGCAAGTTGCGGGATAGTATTTTTATAGGCTTAATTGAAATTTAAAGCCTATAAAAAGTACACTCTAACGATTTTTAAAAACCCTCTGAAAATTCAGAGGGTTTTTGTTTTATATAACCCTTAACTTATTCTTTAAATGAGTCTCTAAATAAGGACTCATTTTTCCTTAAATTTGAATTATGATAAAAACAGCATTGGTTTCCTTTGGTATGAGCGGAAAAGTCTTTCACGCGCCATTTATTGCAAGCAACCCTCATTTTACATTAGTAGGCAGTTGGGAGCGTTCTTCAAAAAATATTGAAGCAGCCTACCCTGGTACCAAGTCTTATTCTAGTTATGAAGAAATCTTATCAGATGCTTCCATTGATTTAATTGTAGTAAATAGTCCAAACGATTCACATTACACTTACACTAAACAAGCATTGTTAGCAGGCAAACATGTGGTGTGTGAAAAAGCATTTACGATCACAGCAGCGGAAGCACAAGAGCTAGATGATATCGCTAAACAAAAAAGATTGAAATTAGCCGTTTACCACAACAGAAGATACGATGCAGATTTTTTGACCATTCAACAATTAATCAAAGAAGATGCCATTGGAGACTTTTTAGATGTTCAAATTTCTTTTGAAAGATATAGAACAACCTTAAGCCCTAAAAAGCATAAAGAATCAGTAACACCTGGAGCAGGACTCTTATATGACCTAGGCCCTCATTTAGTAGACCAAGCAATACTATTATCAGGTATGCCTTTAGCAGTATTTGCAGATATTAGAATTACTAGAAAAGTAGGTATTGTAGATGATTATTTCCATTTGATATTGTATTATCCAGGACATCGTATTACCTTAACCAGTGGCATGGTATTTATGACGCAATTAGCTGGCTATAAAATATATGGCACAAAAGGTTGTTTTATTAAAAACAGATCGGATGTGCAAGAAGCAGATTTGATTGCTGGCAAGATACCAGGAGCAGATCATTGGGGTGTTGAATCAAAAGAGGATTATGGTACTTTATATACAGATAATGATGGATTGATTTCACATAGAGTGATTCCAAGTAAGGCTGGTAATTATGGAATCTTTTATGAAAAAATGGCGGATGCAATTTTAAATAATGCCGAAGTGCCTACATCTGCACAGGAAGGAAAAAACATCATTAGAATTTTAGAAGCTGCAAGAAACAGTGCTTTCAATAAAAGAGTGGTTGGATTATAATTGTATAATATGCCGCACCCCTATTTAAAAGAGATTCAAAAAATATTTTTAGCAAATGGTGATCAACTTATTGCCAAAGAAGCAAAAGCTTATTTATTGAATCAGTTTGAATTTTATGGAATTAAAACACCTTTGAGAAGACAACTTTGTAAGGCTTTTTATAAAACGCATCCAATTAAAGATCATACTGAATTAAGCAAGCTTATCAAAGAGTGTTTTAATGAACCTCAAAGAGAATTGCATTATTTTGCTATAGAATTACTTGGACACCATAAAAAAATATGGTCTATCAAAACGATTCCTTTAATTGAATGGATGATTACCCATCAAAGTTGGTGGGATTCAGTAGATAGTACAAACACTCATGTAATTAGTAAGTTTTTTTTATTGCATCCAGAACATATTGATGCGTGTACAAGCAAATGGAATCAATCTAGCAATAAATGGCTGATTAGAATGAGTATTTTATTTCAACTCACTTACAAAACAAAGACCGATACAAATTTATTAAGTAGGTATATTGAGAACAGTCAATTGCACGAAGACTTCTTTGTACGAAAAGCCATTGGATGGGCATTACGCGCGTATGCTTATACCAATAAAAAATGGGTGGTTCAGTTTGTAAAGGCACATCCATTATTGAATAATCTTTCCAAGAAAGAAGCATTAAAACATTGTTAATATGAATCATCCAGAATCAAGTTATAGAGCAGCGAAGCGATATCTACAATCATGGATTACCATAAAATCGGAAACCAAGAGTATCGTATTGATTGTTTTAGGTATATTCTCAGCAAGTTTTGGATTTAAAGGTTTTTTATTAACTAATCATTTTATTGACGGAGGTGTAACAGGTATCTCCTTATTAATTTCAGAAACCACGAAATTTCCTGTTTCAATTTTGATTGTATTGATCAATATTCCGTTTGTGATAATGAGTTATTTTACATTAGGAAAGCATTTTGCTTTTAAAACTGGCTTTGCAATTATTGGTCTAGGACTTTGTTTGGCCATGGTGGAATTTCCCAATATTACGAATGATAAACTATTGGTAGCAGTGTTTGGAGGAATATTTTTGGGAGCCGGAATTGGATTGACAATTCGTGGCGGAGGTGTCATTGACGGAACAGAAGTACTAGCTATTTACTTAAGTAAAAAAATAGGTGTAACAATTGGTGATATAATTATTGTTGTGAATATTTTTATATTTGGATCTGCAGCATTTTTACTTTCAATTGAATCAGCTTTATATTCCCTAATTACTTATTTTGCTGCCTCCAAATTTCTAGATTTTTTGATTGATGGCATTGATGAATATGTTGGCGTAACCATTATTTCATCTCATTCTAAAGAAATTCAAGAAATGATCGTAAATACCATGGGTAGAGGTGTTACAACTTATCAAGGAAAAAAAGGAATTGGCAAAAGAGGTGAAAGAGAAGATATAGATATTATATATACCGTAATTACTAGACTTGAAATGAATAAGTTGAATGTAGAAATTGAGAAAATTACGCCGACAGCTTTTGTGGTAATGAATTCTGTAAAAGATACAAAGGGTGGTATGATTAAAAAGAAAGTACATAAATACTAGAAGTTTCACCTGTAAATAAAAAGAGAGGACTCCGTAAAGGAGCCCTCTCTTTTTATATATAATTTTTTTTGCTTTTATCTTTCAAAATAAGCGCTTATAAATTACATCTTCTTAGCATCTTCCAAGAACTTTGCTAATCCAATATCTGTTAAAGGATGTTTAAGTAATCCTAAGATAGAATCTAATGGACATGTACAAACATCTGCACCAGCTTCAGCAGCTTTTACAATATGTAAAGCATTTCTAATAGAAGCTGCTAAAATTTGTGTTTGAAAACCTTGTACATCATAGATATGACGGATTTGGCTAATTAATTCCATTCCATCCCAAGAGCTATCATCAATTCTTCCTATAAATGGAGATACATATGTTGCACCTGCTTTGGCAGCTAAAATAGCTTGACCAGCAGAGAATACTAATGTACAGTTTGTACGAATTCCATTATCAGTAAACCATTTAATCGCTTTAATACCATCCTTAATCATAGGTACTTTCACCACAATATTTGGATGAATAGCAGCTAATTTCTTCCCTTCTTCAACCATGGTAGCAAAATCAGTAGACAATACCTCGGCACTAATATCACCATTAACGATTTCACAAATAGCTTTATAATGTGCAGCAATGGCAGCTTCTCCTTTAACACCCACTTGGGCCATTAATGAAGGGTTGGTAGTTACACCGTCTAAGATACCTAGTTCATTGGCTTCTTTGATTTGTGCCAAATTACCAGTGTCGATAAAAAATTTCATATGGGTAGGTTTATAATATGAAAAAAAGTGGCAGGCTACTTACATCGCACCGCTACAACCGCCTATCCTTGCTACATTCCTGTCCTGGGGAGGTTCAGCAGGAGCTGGTCGTGCAAGACCTGCCGCTGCGAAGGTACTAAAAGACAAGTGATTAACCTACCAATTTTGCCTTGAATTTATGGTCGAAAATCCTGCAATCATAGGATACCTAGCACCAGGCGCTGTATAATAAACAAAGATGGTATAACTATTCTCTGTTTCCCAATGATCTCCCTCTGTTTCCTTGTAATCATCCATAGGTATTGGCTTTTCTATATCTCTTAAAATATAGTGGTAACTATAATAACCTTGTTTTAAAAGCATAGTCTTTTCATACACCCCTTTTAAAACATTAAACTGCATTAATGATTCCTTATTCAATTTATTTTGAGTTATATCACCAATTAGGTATAATTTTTCTCCAACGTAGGGTATCCCATTGGGAGGCTTATAGGTAAAATGTACTTTAGCATAATCATTTTGAAATTCACTTTGCAATGATTCTGTATTACTAATAATAAATGCGCCATTTAAATCATTAAAAGTAAAATATGGTGTTTGGGATTTAGAAAAATCAGGTTTTACAATAACCCTAGTCAAGCCATCTACTACATCAATTTGCTGTACCCTATCCGACCTTAATCTTAAGCTTTGCAAATCCAACCACCTTGCCTCATTGCCTCCTGGAAAAACCAAGTCCCTATCACTATTATATTCCATGTTGTTACCTCTAATAAAACTTGGCTCTGTGATTACTTTAGCATCATTTAAACGACGATTTTGTATAACCACCACTTTTATTTGATCAGGTTGAAAAAAAGATAATTGCTTTACATCCAAACTTAACTGAATTTTCTGGTGGGTTCTAGAAATGGCGCCATCAAAAGGTTCTTGAACAGAACCAAAAACACCAACCAGTGAATTCACTACATAAAATCTTCTAGTAAAAATGATTTTGGATGGATCACCATCTTTAAAAACCTTTAGAATATAATTACCGGCTTTTGTTGGCTTACATTGTGGATTGGGAAGATTGAATTGATAATGATAATATGGTTGAAATGCAATGGATGAAATATTAAAAGTATTGATCTTATTTTGAGCAAAACCAGTTGTATACTCAAATGGAGTCAATGGAACAGACTGCCATTGATCATCCACTAATTCAATACTGTAAAAATAGTTCTGGTAACTAAAATTAAAATCATCAAAGCTAACCGTCAAAGCTGTAGGATCGTTTAATCCTATGATGGGCAAATCTCTTGGCCTTCCTTCTGGGTGAACCAAGATGGTATGAATGGAACTATCCATGTTTTGATCTGGATTGAATTGTGCAAACAAACTAGTCTGCATTAAAAGAATCCATAAAAAAATCAAGGCCTTTTTCATTCCTATGTATTTAATTGAATACGAAACTAGGCCATATTTCATAATATATAATGATAAATAAGTTAGATTTGAAAAAAAATAAACCATTTGAATACTGCTTTTGAAATAGCAAAAAGAATGAGCTTCCAAAAAAGCAAAAGCAATACCAGTTTTATTGTTAAACTTTCTATTGCTGCAACTTCAATAAGCATAGCAGCCATTATACTTACACTTTCGATTGTCAATGGTTTTCAAGAACAAATTGCACAAAAAGTTTACCAATTTTGGGGTACTGTAAGAATCAATGCTATCAATGGCAATGTGTTAAATGAATCTCCCCAATTAGTAAATGCTATTCAACAATTGCCTGAAATTAAGCAAGTCGAACCTTATGCTACTCAAACTGCTGTAATTGCTTATCAAAAAGAAATGGAAGGCATCATTGTTAAAGGAATTAACAAGGGGCAAGCTATCCCTTTTCTACATATGAGTTCAAATTTGAACCAGTTGTTTATCGAAAAGAGTAATGAAACTGTCTTATCCCAAGAAATTGCCAATAAAATTGGAGCCACTATTGGCTCTGTAGTGAGAGTCAACTTTTTACAAAATGGTAAAGTTCAAGAAAGAAGATTTTTAGTGAAAGGCATATATCACTCAGGAATAGAAGAATACGATGCGGAATTTATTTATATTGATTTAGGCGTTTTGCAATTTTTAAACTCAGGTAGCAGGGAGATAAGTGGCTACAGTATTCATATCAATGAAAACTCAGATCTGCCCAATTTAATTCAAAAAATACAATCGCTTTGTCCTCCAAATACAGTGGCAACAAGCATAGAAGAAGATTACCCGCAAATTTTTGATTGGATAGGAGTACAAACAGTCAATAGAAATGTAGCGGTAACCATTATGTTAATTATCGCTGTAGTGAACTTACTTACCTGTTTATTTATTTTAATCTTGGAAAGGGTACATATGATTGGTACACTGAGCGCAATGGGTGCCAATGAACAGTTTATTAGAAAGGTATTTTTATACCAAGTAAGTTTTATTAATTGGATGGGCATAGCCATAGGATCTGTTATTGGTATTGGCCTATCCCTACTGCAATACTATACAGGATGGATTCAATTAGATGAGACTGCTTATTTCATGAAAACATTACCAATAAAAATGGTTCCATTACAGATTATAATGGTAATTATTGGAACATTAATGATTAGCTATATCTCCTTCTTGATCCCTACGATTTGGATCAATAAAATAAGCCCTGCTAAGACCATCAGATTTGATTAATTATTGCCCTTTCCAATGAGATAGTAAAATTCCAGTTGCAACTGCAGCATTTAATGATTCAGCACCCCCAAATTGAGGAATAGCAATAGCATGATCAATTAAAGAAATCAAATCCTCTCTTATACCCTTTGATTCGTTACCAATAATTAAAAACCCTTCTTGCTTAAATGTTGTTTGATAAATAGATGATCCTTTCAAGATGGCACCATACACAGGCAAATCTTGGCTCTTCAATAAACTTGGAATATCATGAACAACTTCTACCCTTACTCTCAGAAAACTACCCATTGTACTTTGAATAACTTTTGGGTTAAATAAGCCTGCAGTATCTTCAGTGACAATAATTTGTTTTCCACCAAACCAATCAAAAGTGCGAATGATCGTACCCAGGTTTCCTGGATCTTGTATGCCATCTAATACCAAAGTGAGGTTGCCTTTGAATGTTAAGGGAGCATTATATTGTTTCTTTTTTACTATAGCTAGTACTTGATTAGGCTGCTGAAGTAAACTTATTCTTTCTAATTCTTGTTCGGAAACAATGGTTACATGTGGCATGGGTTGACTCCATTGTTTCAACCAGGGCTCTATACAATAAACGGCTTCAAGTTCCCAATCTGAATCTAAAAGTTCTTCTACCAATTTAGGTCCTTCAACGATAAACACAGATTCTTGGGCCCATTGTTTTTTATGGGCAAAAGATTGGATATATTTGAGCTCATTCTTACTAATCATCTTTATGTCGTTACTGAACAATAAAAATATTAGATTCTACTCAAGATATTGCCTATTCGGCCTACTATTTTTATTAAACAGCTGCGCTGACCTCAAAAAGGCCATCGTGCATGATTATCCAAAAGAAACTCCTTTTGTTTACAAAAACGAAATCATTATTGAAGGACAACAAAGTAAACAATTCCAAAAAGAAATGAAATTTGCTTTAGAGGAATATTGGGATGATAGTTTAAAAGCAAACTATATCAGACAATTTGGTTTTTTTAAAACCCTCTTACAGCCGGTCGAATTTCATGCTGATAGAATTCCAAGATCTATCAACTACATGCAAGCTTATTTAGCTTCCGAAGGTTACAATAATGCCATTATTACACCTCATTACTTTATCGATACAATAAAAAATGAATACCGAACAACCGTTCAAATGAAGGTGAATTTGCAATTAAAAACAATTATTGATTCTGTATTTTATGAACTATCAGACCCTAATTTACAAAAAATTGCAAAAGCCAATTTAGCACAATCCTTTTTGAAAAAAGGGAATACCTACTCAAATCAAATAATCAATAATGAACTAGATAGATTGGTTGAGTTATTTCGAAATAATGGATATTACAATTTTACTAAGGAAAAAATATTTGCAGAAATTGATACCCTAGATCCTTCATTAATGGAGGTGAATTTGGATCCCTTGCTTCAGATGGATCAAGTGATTTCAGCGAATCAGCTCAATTTATCCAATCCAAAATGGAAAATAAGTATTCAATTAAGAAATACAAATAGTAATTCAAATAAAGTATATCCGGTAGGAAAGCAATTATTTTATAGTGACTTAAGTATGAATGACAATCCAGACTCTGTAATAACTCAAATTAGTCCAAATACAATTGAATACAAATCCATTGTACATCTCTATAAAAAACCCCTCTTTAAAACAAGCATTTTTGAAGAACAATCTTTTATCAAAGTTGGAGAGCCTTATAATGAAGCAAAATTTTTTCAAACTTTAAATAATTTTAGTGGCTTAGGGGCATGGCAGCAAATTGACTCAAGAACTAACATAAAAAATGATAGCGTTTATTTACATTACTTGTTAGTTCCAAGCTTAAGAAGAAGTATTAGCGCAGACATTGAGGGTAGTAAAAACTCTGCTCAGCTAGGGGGAGGTAATTTACTGGGACTTTCAACCAGTTTAACTTATAGAGATAAAAATGTTGCAAAAAAATCTATACCAAGTATTACAAGCTTTAGAACAGGAGTAGAATTAAATTTAAATAATATTAGAGATCAATTTGCTCAAACTTTATTATTTAATGTTGGACACACTTATAGTTTTCCTAATATTTTGATTCCTTTTTTTAAACATCAACACGCAAGAAAATACGCTACTAAATCTAATTTCTTATTGAACGGTTCAAGTATTAACAGATTAGAATATTACCAATTAAAATCTTTTACAACCAGTTGGGGGTATGAATGGAAAAGTATTAACAATACCTCAGAAAAGAATTTCATCTATAAACCAATCAATATAGAAATTTATCAATTAAATAAATTTGCAAAACTGGATGATTTACTTTTTCTTAACCCTTTCTTAAGATCTTCATTTAATGACGGGAATGTAATGAGTCAAACATTTACCTTCACACATGCAGCCCCTTCCAAAAAATTCTCTAACCAATTCAATTTTATCAAGATTGGAATAGAAGAAGCTGGCGCAATAACCAACTTAATTCCATCACTCAATAAAAATATTTATACTTATATCAAAGCCGAAATAGAATTGCGTAAATCTATTAAGTCTTCCTATTCAGAATGGGCTTTTAGATTGATGGGAGGCTATGGAAATAATTATAGTAAAGATAAAAGACTGGGTGGGGCTCTACCTTTCTTCAAGCAATTTACTGCAGGTGGACCTTATAGTATGCGAGCTTGGGGTTTAAGACAATTGGGCTTGGGAAGTTCCAATTTTTACGACACAAGTACCGCCAATGTTAATTTTGATCGTTTTGGCGATGTTCAATTAGAAGCTAATATTGAATATAGATTTAACTTATTTCAATGGGGATCTTATAAATTAGGTAGTGCGCTCTTTGCAGATATGGGTAATATCTGGAATGCTAGAGATACGGATTCAGATGCAAAGGCTGGATTTAAATTTAATAGATTGTATCAAGATCTTGCCATTGGTGTAGGTACTGGATTAAGATTCGACTTTAATTATTTTATTGTCAGAATTGATTATGCTTTAAAAATGAAAGATCCTACAAGAACAACCAATAATGGATGGTTAGATCTCAGAAACATGCAATGGTCTGAGATAAAGAAAAATAATCTTAAGGTAAATAATTATGCTTGGCAATTTGGTATTGGATTACCCTTCTAAAAAGTCATTAGCCAACAATTGCTCAATGTCTTTTTGCAAATTTTCCCATTGCATTGCATCATCCACATTAAACGCTCCAATCTTTGTTCTTCTAAGTGCACTCATATATGCACCTACACCTAGTGCATCTCCAAAATCTTTAACCAAGCTTCTTATATAAGTACCGGTAGAACACACCACTTTAAAATCTATTTGAGGTAATTGAATATGAGTGATCTCAAAACTTTCAATAGTAATGGGCCTTGGATCTACTTTTACTTCTATTCCCTGTCTTGCTGATTCATACAATCTTTTCCCATCTTTTTTAATGGCAGAATGTTGAGGAGGCATTTGTAATATTTCCCCAATAAATTGTCTTGTAGCATCCTTAATTTGTTCTTCTGTAATATGATCAATAGATTGGAAATTTTCAGGCTCAGATTCTAAATCATAGGTAGGAGTAGTCGCCCCTATTACCATCGAGCCAGTATACTCTTTGGTCATGCCCATATAGGTATTAATTTGCTTGGTGAATTTTCCTGTACAAATAATTAACAAACCTGTAGCTAAGGGATCTAAAGTACCTGCATGTCCAACTTTGGCGACCTTGGTTAAGTGACGTACTTTCTGCACCATATTAAATGAAGTCCATCCAATGGGCTTATCTAATAACAAAACCTTCCCTTCCAAAAAAGGTGTTAAAGCAGCTGGTATTGGTTTTTGTTTTAGGCCCATTCTGGCAACACATTAATAAGCTCTTGCAAACAATACTCTTTGTGTAGAAGGATTGCCCGTTAAAATACACTTACCTGCTTCTTGTGTATTATTCAATGGAATACAACGAATAGTAGCTTTAGTTAATTCTTTAATTTTATCCTCTGACTCAGCACTGCCATCCCAATGTGCAGAAACAAATCCAGCCTTTGTATCTAAGATTTGAACAAACTCATCCCAAGTGTCTGCCTTGGTGATATGTTCATCTCTATATTGCTTGGCTCTTTCAAATAAATTGGTTTGAATGGCTTCCAATAACGCACTTACGGTATTGGTTAATCCATCCATTGAAACGGAAGATTTTTCTTTGGTATCTCTTCTTGCTATCTCCACTTGGTTATTCTCTAAATCTCTTGCACCAATAGCAATTCTTACAGGCACACCCTTCAATTCATATTCTGCAAACTTCCATCCTGGTCTTTGATTATCTGAATCATCATATTTTACTCTAATTCCAGCCGCTTTAAATGATTGCATGAATTCTTTTACTTTAACATCAATCAAAGCTTTTTGCTCTTCTCCTTTATAAATAGGAACAATCACTACTTGTAATGGTGCAATCTTTGGTGGTAAAACTAAACCTTGATCATCACTATGCGTCATGACCAATCCTCCGATTAATCTTGTACTCACACCCCAACTAGTTGCCCAAACATAATCTAATTGATTACTCTTATCACTGAACTTTACATCAAATGCTTTTGCAAAATTTTGACCTAAGAAATGAGAAGTACCTGCCTGTAATGCTTTACCATCTTGCATTAAAGCTTCAATACAATAAGTATCTTCTGCGCCAGCAAATCTTTCATTAGGTGTTTTCACTCCTTTGATCACTGGCATCGCCATCCAATTCTCTGCAAAGTCTGCATATAAATCCAAGATCATTTTTGTTTCTTCAATAGCTTCTTCTTTGGTAGCATGTGCAGTATGACCTTCCTGCCATAAAAATTCTGCTGTTCTTAAAAACAATCTTGTTCTCATTTCCCATCTCACCACATTGGCCCATTGATTCACTAAAATGGGCAAATCCCTGTATGACTGAATCCATGTTTTATAGGTATTCCATATGATCGCTTCACTGGTAGGACGAACAATTAATTCTTCTTCCAATTTTGCTTCAGGATCCACCATCAATTTTCCTTTATTATTGGGATCTGTTTTTAAACGATAATGGGTTACAATCGCACATTCTTTTGCAAAACCTTCTGCGTTCTTTTCTTCCGCCTCAAACAAAGACTTAGGAACAAACAATGGAAAATAGGCGTTCTGATGTCCTGTGTCTTTAAACATTTTGTCTAATGTTTGTTGCATATTTTCCCATAATGCATAACCATATGGCTTGATTACCATACAACCTCTTACTGCGCTATAATCTGCCAAATCACCTTTAATAATTAGGTCATTGTACCATTGAGAATAGTCTTGTGCTCTTGTCATTAATTCCTTTGCCATAATTGATAAAATATTAACATTTTTAGTAGTAACAATTCATCTACGAAAAACGCTCTATATATTAAACTTTTGTACCTTTAGGTTGTCAAAAGTATGCTAAATCAGGGGCATATTAAAACCAAAAAATATCGTAACATGAAAAATCTAAAAACTAACATCCATTTTGGCATCTTAAGCTTTGGCTTATTGGCATTTAGTTTATTGCAAACAAGCTGTACAAGTTTACAACAAACTACTGCGAGCATTGCAAAAGATGACTTATACGATACCCCAACAAGAGAAGTATCCAATGAGGTTGAAGTAAATACAAATACTGCACAAGAAGAAAATTATCAAGAATACCAAAACTATCAAGACGATCGTTTTTTAAGATTAAAAGTAGCTAACAGAAATAGATGGAATACCATTGACGATTTTGGCTACTGGAATAACCCAAGCTATAGAATGAGTTTGGCAATGGGTTATGGTATGGGAATTGGTGGATGGGGTTTTGGAAATATTGGTTGGGGATGGGATCCATGGTTCGGTGGATGGGGAGGTGGATTTGGCGGTTGGGGCGGTGGATTCGGTGGATGGGGAGGTTTTGGTGGTTGGGGATTAGGAGGATTCGGAGGTTGGAATAGTTGGGCTTGGGATCCATGGTTTGGTGGTTTTGGAGGATGGGGCGGCTTCGGCGGATGGAATCCATGGTTTGGTGGATTTGGCGGTTGGGGCGGTGGTTTCGGTGGATGGGGAGGTTTTGGTGGATGGGGTGGTTTCGGTGGATGGGGATGGAACCCCTATTTTGCTGGTTACTGGAATCCATATGGACCAATATTTAACGGAGGTGGCATCGGTTTCCCAAATAATGTGGTAAGATTCAGAGAGCGAATTCCAATGCAGCCAAGTAGAACCAATCTTGCAGGTTACAATAACAATAATAGAAGTTTTAATGGCAGTAGCTTTAGACCAAATACAAATTTGAATAGTGGAAGGTCAAGAAATATCAATAGCGCTACTGTAAACAACAATAATTTTGGAAGTTTAATGAGAAGAGCCGTGAGTAGCAATGCTGCTTACAATAACAGAACAAATAATGCTAATTCACTAGAAAGACCTTCTCGTTTTTCTAACAACAATAACTTTAATTCAGCTCCAGTTAGATCCAATAGCAGCCCAAGTTTCAATGGTGGCGGAGGCGGAGGTGGCTTTAGTGGTGGAAGTAGTGGCGGAGGTAATTTTGTTGGAGGCGGTAGAAGAGGTGGCGGAGGTCGCTAACCTATCTTTTGATAAAAGCAATTGTTTAAATAAATCATTATGAAGAAATTTTTATTCTTAGTATCATTGAGTGTGGCAACACAAATAAGTGCTCAAACTCCAGAAGATGCATTAAGATATTCTTGGCTTATGCCAAACGGAACACCTAGGAGTAATGCATTAGGTGGTGCAATGGGTTCTTTAGGAGGAGACTTATCTGCAACAAGTATTAACCCAGCTGGCTTAGGATTATATAAAACAAACGAGTTCTATATCTCCCCAAACTTTAATTCTAACAAAAATCAATTTAACTATTTTGGTAACAAAACTAGTATTGATAATAATAACATGAATTTAGGAATTGCTGGTGTAGTATTCGCTGATGAAAATAGAAGAAATAAATATAAGAAGAATAATTTCTCTATAAGTTATACTAAGCTGGCAGATTATAACAATAGCTTTAGCTTTAAGGGGCAGAATAACTTTAGCAGTTATTTGGAAAAATTTGCAGATCAATTGTATTATGATGGCGCGAACTTAACTCAAGCACAACAAAATTATATCTACGGAAGTTCTTTAGCCTATTTATCAAAATTGGTAGTACCTATATTTGATAATAATAAAGATGTGACAGACTATCAAGCGATTGCCAAGGGAAATGTAAATCAGTTTTATGATGCAACTACCACAGGAAGTTATAATGAAATGAGTTTTACCTGGGCAAGTAATACGCAAGATAAATTGTATCTAGGAGGATCAATTGTATTGCCAATGATTAACTATAGTAGCTCTCTAAACTATACGGAATCTTATTCTTCCAATAACCAAGGAATTTTTGATTTTTTTGAAAATTACAGTTCAAAAGGTTTTGGTATTGGTGCAAAGTTGGGATTAATTTACAAGCCTGAGCCATTTTTTAGAATGGGTTTAACGGTTCATACGCCACAACTCATCAGCTTCAGCGATGCTGTAAATGCTTCTATGTATAGTAACGAATTCCCGGATGGTATCGGCTCAGGAGATTTAAGAAATGAATTTACTGATAATTTTTACCCAAGATTTAGCACTTATAATTTACGTACTCCTTCAAAAGCTATCTTAAGTGGTAGTTACTTTTTTGCTAGTCCAAGTAAACCAACACAACCACTTGGTTTTATCAGCGCAGATGTAGAGTTTGTAAATTATGCTGGCACGAAGTACTATACTTTAGATAATGATCAATCTGTTATTAATTATTACCAAGATTTAAACAGTATCATTAAAAACAATCATAAAAATGCTATCAATTTTAAAATTGGCTCCGAACTTAAATTATCTAACGCTTGGTTAGCAAGAGGTGGCGCAGCATATTATGGTTCGCCCTATAAAGATAATTCCATTAGTGCATCTATTATGAGCATAAGCGGGGGCTTAGGATACAGAATGGGCAATCAATTAATTGATATTACCATTATGAATATCTCATCAAAAGACGCTTTATTCCCTTATAGATTAATTGATAAAGACAATTATTATGCTGAACAAAAAAGCAACAGAATAATTTTAAGTATCGGATACGGAATCAAATTTTAATTTTTATTCAACTTACTACCATAAAAAAACGCTCCAAATTTTGGAGCGTTTTTTTATGGTATAGATGATTAGATTATTTAAGGTCTTCTAATTTTAAACCCTGATTTACTTTGATCGTTTCAAAATTTAGATTCATTTTAAATTGTCCTAAATCCATCACTGATTCTTTTGCGAAAGCTACTCCATCTACTTTTTGATAGTTCTTATAATATTGTTGTTGAGTAACCGGACCTTGTGGCCCTTTCTCTACTTTGGTTGTTTTTACCAATAAATAAGTTTCTTTATCATAGAATCTATGTGATTTTTTACCAGAAGGTGCAGTTAATTCAACATCAATGGCATCTTTACCATCTACTTGTTCAATGCCTACAATATTTAATGTATACCCTTTTTGCTGATACATTAATTCTGGAACCAAATATGCAGACTCATCTAATCCCTCTTTCAAATCATCTGTAATAGGCGCTTGCATGCCTTGTTGACTTACTTCATATTTCCCATCAACTACTGCTTGCTTTGAAATTACCATACCACCCATAGACATTAACATAACAGCACTTCCTGGTTGGATGATTTTTTGAACCACGTCAATGGACTGCCCCATCACTCCTACTTTACCATTTAATTGAACATCTTTGATCTTTTCAATAGATGCTTTACCACCCATTGCTTCTACCGTTTTATTGATTAAAACGTCTACGGTCAAGGATGCATCTGCTTTTACTTCTTTTGGAGCAGCCACTTCATTACCCTCCACGTCAAAATACTTTACTTCTCCATATTTTTCTAACCCTTTTGCAACTTGCTTAGCATCTCCTACAATAACAATATGCATTTGAGCAAGCTGTAATAAACCAGTAGCAGCATCCTGAACCTGTGTTGCACTCACTGAAGCCAAATTGGTTAAATACTTTTGATAATAATCTGCTGGTAAATTGTATTTCTCAATATTTAATGCAAAGCCTGCAATAGTTGAAGGATTTTCCAATGATCTTGCAAACCCACCCGCTAAATAATTTTTCATTCTACCTAATTCTTCTTCTCCAACTTTCTCAGTTTGGATTTTCTTTATTTCAGCAAGTGTTTCTTGAATAGAGCTATCCGTTTTTTCATTTCTTACAGAAGCTTCTGCTTTAAAAATACCTACATACTTATTAGATTGTAAAGAAGAATATGCCCCATAAGTAAAACCATGCTTTTCTCTAAGATTAGCGAATAATCTACCAGAGAATCCACCTCCTAAAATATTATTCATCACATTAGCAGGAATATCATTAGGAGCTCCTTTAACCAACTGTACGGGAGCAGCAATCGTCACCACACTTTGAACAGATGAAGGTCTATCAACCACAGCTACATAAGTTTTTGCTGGTCTTGGAGACTTTTCAAATTGTTGCGCTGGAACATTTCCTTTTTGCCAAGCACTTAAATATTTTTCAGCTAATTTTTTAGCATCCATTGGTTCAATATCACCCACAAAAACTAAACTAGCAATATTAGGTTTCCAATAGTTATTGACAAATGCCTTCACATCTTCTACTTTTATTGAATTCACTGTTTTAGTTGTCATGATTTCACCAAAAGGATGGTTTGCACCATAAACCAATTTCTTTACAACATTATCAGCAATAGCATCTGCATCATCTTTATTCGTTTCAATACCAGAAATAGTTTGTTTTCTTACTTTTTCTAATTCTTCAGCATTCAAAGCTGGATGTAACACCACTTCAGATAATAATCCAAATAAAGTTGGGAAATTAGATTTTAAAGAAATTGCAACTGCACTAGTGCTTGATGTAGATAAACTTCCGCCCAAATACTCCACTGCTTCATCAATTTGTTCTTTGGTTTTTGTAGTAGTGCCTCTTTTGATTAATTGTCCTGCCATTTCAGCCAATCCTGCCTTGTCTCCCTCTTTGAAGCCATCTAGATCAAAGTTGATACTAGCAATTACTCTTGGTAATTTTGTATTCTTAACAACATACACTTTCAAGCCATTGGGTAAAGTAAATTTTACTGGACTCGCCACTTGAATCATTGGAGCTTTCCCAGGAGCAGGCGCTTTAGATCTGTCTATTTTTTGTGCGAAGGCAGCAAGGGGTAAAAAACAGATAATTATATTGAATATTTTTTTCATAATATGATAATTGAAATAAGTTAATTTTTATTTTGAAGCGCTTTTTTGCTTAGGTAAATAATACAATACCACTCTATTGTCTTTGTTTAGATACTTTTTAGCAACATTTAAAACATCTTCTCTTGTCACCTTATTATATTTTTCTAATTCTGTATTAATCAAGTTGGCATCTCCAAAATATACTTCATTGTTTGCCAAACTTTCTGCAATACCAGCCATTGTAGCTTTGCTAGAAACTAGATCAGATGTAATTTGGTTCTTTACTTTTTGAAATTCTCTTTCACTTACCAATTCATTTTTTAATTGATCTGTTACGCTATCCATACTTTGCTCTAATGTTTCAATCTTAACACCAACATTCGCAATTGCTAAAGCAATCAACAGTCCCTCATCTTCATTAAAGAAAGGAACAGATTGCGCTGCAGCAGCTTGTTGTTTTTTATCTACTAGGGTTTTGTTCATTCTTGAAGATTCACCACCACTTAAGATAGTAGACAATACATTAAAAGCATAGTACTCATTACCACCTTGCTTGGGTGCTCTATAGGCTTGAAAAACTCCAGGCAATTGAATGTTGTCATAAATGATATCTCTCACTTCACCTCCCAAAGCAGGTTCTTTAATAGTAGGGCGATTGATAGCAATGGTGCCTTTAGGAATAGATCCAAAATAAGCAGCTATCTTTTCTTTTAATTCAGCCTTATTAAAATCACCAGCGATTGAAAGAACACAATTGTTAGGAACATAATAAGTTTTATAGAATTGAATAAACTCTTCTAATTTAGCAGCATTTAAATGATCCATACTACCAATGGGTGACCATCTATAAGGATGTACTTTAAAAGCTCTCTTCAACATCTCGTTCAAAAAACTTCCATAAGGACGATTGTCCATTCTTTGACGCTTCTCTTCTTTCACCACTTCTCTTTGTGTATTTACACCTATTTGTTCAATTTTAGCATGCATCATTCTTTCACTTTCTAACCAAAGTCCTAACTCTACTTGGTTAGAAGGAAGTAATTCATAATAAAAAGTTCTATCCTGAGAAGTATTTGCATTCAAAGCACCTCCAGCATTGGTAACATATTTATCAAACTCTCCTCTTTTAATGTTTTCAGATCCTTCAAATAATAAATGCTCAAAGAAATGCGCGAATCCTGTTCTCGCTGTATCTTCATTTTTAGAACCCACATGGTATAATGCGGTAACTGCAACTACCGGTGCAGAATGATCTTCGTGCAAAATCACTTTTAAACCATTAGGTAATACATATTTTTCAAATTGTATTGACTGTCCAAATGCCGTTGCTCCAATAAATAGCAATAGACAGCTTAAAAAAAACTGTTTTTTCATCTTGTAAAATTTAAAATTTTGAAGGGTAAAACTAGTACGAAAGGCAGATTAGAGCAAATAAAATAATGTTAAAGGCTTGCAATTATCGTATTTAGTAAATCAGGTGCTGATGCATTAAACCATTGAACAGATGGGTCTTTTTTAAACCAGGTCATTTGCCTCTTGGCATACTGTCTGGTATTTTGCTGAATAGCTGCAATTACTTGTTCTTTAGTTTGCTCTTGATTAAAATACGGCAACCATTCCCTATATCCTACTGTTTGAAGCGCATTGAGTGAAAATTGAGGTAAAAGAGTATGTACTTCTTTTTCTAATCCAAGAGCCATCATTTGCTCAACTCGACTGTTAATTCTATTATATAACAAAGATCTTTCCATTTCCAAACCAATGAGTTTAATTTCAAAAGGTCTTTGTTTTTTTTGATGACATTGATATGTGAGAATAGACTTACCTAATCCTTCATATACTTCCAAAGCTCGCATCAATCGATGTGGATTCTCTTGCTCTGCTTGTTTCCAATATAGTGGATCCTTTTGTGCTAATTCATTTTGCAACCATATCAAACCATTGGATTCATAAGATTCAATAATGCTTGATCTTACTGAAGGATCAATACTAGGAATATCATCCAAACCTTCACAAAAGGCTTTAATATACAAACCTGTTCCGCCCACCATCACTATATTGTCTTTTTGCTGAAATAGTTTTTCAGTTATGACTAATGCTTCCTTTTCAAAAACGGAAGCGTTCACTATTTCATGAATAGAATGATTAGCAATAAAATGATGTGGGACCTGATTTAATTCTTCTTGACTTGGTCTAGCAACACCAATATCAAGTTCTCTGTAACATTGTCTTGCATCTGCAGATATAATCTCTGTTTGCAAATGCTTGGCCAATTGAATAGCTAAAGAAGTTTTTCCAACAGCAGTAGGACCCACTATTATATAAACTGTTTTAGACAACATTGTAGAATTTAATATGCTTCGGATGAATCGTCAAAAAAACCTCCATTATCGTCTTCTGTAGTATCTTCATCTTCATCAGTGTCATTCGAATCGGAGTCCTCCCCCTCTTCACCAAATCCCTCATCTGCTTCAGATAAATCATATTTCTCTTCTATGTCTGCAAATTTTTCACCCAATAAACCTTTGGTTCCATATTGCATAGGACCTACTCCTTCAACTCTAGATATAAGTGGGTATTCTGCATTCATATCTGCATCAGCATTCTTGATTACTTGAATTAATTCCACCAAGAAAGTCCAAGCTTTATTAAAATCGTATAAGTAAATAAAATGCTGATTGGTATCCATTATTTCTGATCCAATAGTTGTTTCATCCATCAATAATGGAGCTACAGGATATTCTTTTTGGTACACTTCTTTACTAATCTCTCTTCCTCTTTGCCATTTTTCATTGCTTCTAAAAAAAGTGGCATCGTGCTTTTGATCAAATTCAAAAGCTTTCAAAATGATTTGATGAAAATCAGAAAAATGTTGCGTATGCTTCACCAAGACATCTCTATAAATTGCATCTTCCTCTTCCCAATAAACTCTAAACTTTAAAATGGCCATAAGGTGATTTTGAAGCGCTAATTTACTATTTATTAGCCTTAGAAAATGAAAATATGCAACAATTATGCACTAATGGGTTTTAAGCCAAGTTTTGCTGCCTCCTCCATCATAAAGGCATAGGCAGGTTCATATGCATTTGGAATGACTCCATCTAAAATCGCTTCCCTGATAGCATCTTTAATAATACCCACTTCTTTGGAAGGAGGAATACCAAATATTTGCATGATCAATTCACCTGTGATTGGTGGCTGCCAATTTCTAATTTTATCTTTTTCTTCTACTTCTACAATTCTTTGTTTCACCAATTCAAAACCTTGTAAATATCTTCTTACTTTATGTTGATTTTTACTGGTAATATCCCCCGAACATAAAATCATTAAAGAATCAATATCATCTCCAGCATCAAACAACAATCTTCTGATGGCACTGTCTGTAACGTTTTCTTTGGTCAATGAAATCGGTCTTAAATGCAAGGCTACCAATTTTTGAACCATTTTCATTTTCTCATTCAATGGCAATTTTAATTGGGTAAAAATTTTAGGCACCATTCTTGCACCCACTACTTCATGCCCATGAAATGACCAACCAAAACCCTGCTCAAATTTCTTGGTTTTAGGCTTTGCAATATCATGCAATAGTGCTGCCCATCTTAACCAAATATCATCTGATTGTGCAGCAACATTATCTAGTACTTGTAATGTATGTGAGAAATTATCTTTATGACCAATACCATCCATGGTTTCAGCACCTTCTAATTGCAATAGCAATGGAAATATGTATTCTAATAATCCTGCGTCTTTTAACAAGTACCAACCCTTTGAAGGTTTCTTGGTCAACATTATTTTTTGCAACTCATCGGTAATTCTTTCTTGTGAAACAATTTTGATTCTACCAGCCATACTTTTAATAGACTGAAATGTTTCTTCGGTAATGGTAAAATCTAATTGAGTTGCAAAACGTATTGCTCGCATCATTCTTAATGGATCATCATCAAAAGTTTGGTCGGGAGCAAGTGGCGTTGTTAAAATACCTTTTTCTAAATCTGCTAATCCTCCAAATGGATCAATGATGGTTCCAAAATGTGCATCAGATAATTCAACAGCCAAGGCATTAATGGTAAAATCTCTTCTATTTTGATCATCTTCAATTGTTCCAGGAGCTACTTGAGGTTTTCTACTATCTCTGGAATAACTTTCTTTTCGAGCGCCTACAAATTCAATTTCAATATCTTGAAATTTTACTTGAGCTGTACCAAAGGTTTTAAATAAACTTACCGGAGGCATTGGTTTGAATAATTTAGCAAATGCCTGAGCCAATTCCATACCATCTCCCATGCATACAATATCAATATCCTTAGTGGGTCTATTTAAGATCTTATCTCTTACAAAACCACCTACAGCAAATGCAGGAATATCCAGCACAGCTGCTGCTTTAGCAACTGCATGTAATAATTCAGCTTCTCTTGTTGTAAAATGAATTTGCATAGCAAGCAAAAGTACTTAATTGTTCAGTATATTCGTATGCAAATAGCCGCTAATCCTGCCAAAATAAATGTAAATGACCTCCCTAAGCATAGTAATTGTTAGTTATAGATGTTGGCAAAGATTAGATACTTGTTTAAAAAGTATTCAAGAACAATCTTTGGACTTCTTAGAAGTTATTGTGGTGGACAATCATTCTAATGATGGAAAAATAAAAGATTTTATGTTGGGCCATCCTACTGTTCAATTTATACAACAAGAAATCAATGGAGGATTTGCACAAGCTTGTAATAAAGGAGCAGCCATTGCAAAAGGAGAATGGATCTTATTTTTAAATCCCGATACCATATTAGCCCCAGAAACACTTTCTCCACTTATCCAAAAAACAAATACTGAACCTGATTGGAAATTAATTGGCATTAAACAATTAGATGAAAAAGGAAGAGATACTTATCCTTTTGGTTTGTTTTTACAATGGTGGAATATCTGGCCACCCATTAGAAGTTTACAAAGATGGATTGGTGGTAAAAAACTTTCTAAAAAAACTTGGAGTGCCCTTTCTGTAAGTTATCCTGATTGGATTTCTGGATCTTTTGTATTAATGAGAACTACCGATTTTAAAACTATTGGCGGATGGGATCAAAGATTCTGGATGTATTGCGAAGATATGGACCTTAGCAAAGCAGCGTCATTATTGGGTTGGAAGAGAGTGATGTATAATGATATTCAATGTATACATAGTCATGGAGGATCTTCAAGAATCAATTCAAGAATAAAAGCCATTACTAAATCGGCAGTGATTATTTCTAATTTTAAATATATCGATAAGCATATTACCCTTCCTGGAAAATGGATTGCTCAAGCAACACTTTTAATAATCACCGTGATCAACTTATTGATTGCCTTACCATTTTCTAGTACCAAAAGGCAAATGGTAACAGAATTATTATACAATAGAAGATAACTACTTTCTAATCACTATTAAATTACCTTCAGCATCCCATTTTACAATAGAGGAAGGCTGTTGAATGGTTGGGTCATCTTGACGATATCGAACAGTATAGTCAACCCCATCTTTTATATCCAAAGAAATATCCGTAAAACTTAGTGGAGTTGGATAACCAGAAATATTTGCAGAAGTACTCACGATTGGTTTACCAAATTGTTGAATCAATTTATTACAAAATAGATCTTTACATACTCTAATAGCAATACTGCCATCGGCTGCAATTAAATTTTTTGCTAAACCTTTTGCTTGTTCATAAATCACTGTAGTAGGTTGATGAACACCTTTGATGTAATCAAAAATCTTAATATTGGTTTGATTGGTATACTCCAATATACTTTCTTCATTTGCTACCAATACAATGAAGGCCATGGAATCTGTTCTTTTTTTTAATTCAAATATCTTTGCAATAGCTGTTTCATTGGTTGCATCACATCCAATCCCCCAAACCGTATCTGTGGGATAAAGTAGGATACCTCCTTGATGAAGAACCTCCAAACTTGATTGCAAATCATCTTCCATTAAAAACATATTGCAAATTAAACATTCGAGCCGTATTTTTGCCCAAATCGAAAAAATGGAATTAAAAACAACTATTGAAGCTGCATGGCAGGATCGTGCATTATTAAAAGACACAAAATATAGTGATGCCGTTAGAGCAGTCATTGAAGAAGTAGACAAAGGAAGACTAAGAGTAGCTGCACCACAGGGTGATCAATGGGTAGTGAATGAGTGGGTGAAGCAAGCCATTCTAATGTATTTTGGTATCCAGCAAATGCAAACTTGGGAAATTGCTCCATTTGAATTTCATGATAAAATGTTATTGAAGTCTGGCTATGCTGCTTTAGGCGTAAGAGCAGTGCCACATGCCATAGCAAGATATGGTGCTTACTTAGCAAAGAATGTTGTGTTGATGCCAAGCTATGTCAATATAGGAGCATATGTTGATGAAGGGACTATGGTAGATACATGGGCAACTGTTGGTAGTTGCGCTCAAATTGGGAAAGGCGTACACTTAAGTGGTGGCGTAGGAATTGGTGGTGTATTAGAACCATTACAAGCAAGTCCAGTGATTGTAGAAGATGGATGTTTTATAGGAAGTAGATGCATTGTTGTTGAAGGTGTGCACTTAGAAAAAGAAGTGGTTTTGGGAGCGAATGTTGTATTAACTCAAAGTACCAAAATTATTGACGTGAGTGGACCAACACCCATTGAATATAAAGGAAGAGTTCCTGCAAGAAGTGTAGTCATTCCAGGTTCATATACAAAGACTTTTCCAGCAGGAGATTTCCAAGTAAGTTGTGCACTGATCATTGGACAAAGAAAACCAAGTACAGATTTAAAGACCAGCTTAAATGATGCATTAAGAGATTTTAATGTAGCGGTATAAAAAAGTCATTTTCATATAACCAAGGTTTTGCCATTGCCATTCTTGGCACTTTGCTTTTTTCAACAAAAGCAATTTGGATTAAACTTTGTTTTAGAGAGAGTAATATCAATGCAACCACATTATTAATGTTGCGTATGTTACTCTCTCTTCCATTTTATCTTATCATCTTTTGGAGTATCCAAAGAAATGGGAAAGCAACTCAAGCCTCTAAGAAAACCTACCTATGGGCTATCGCGATGGGAATCTTAGGGTATTACTTAAGTAGTTTATTTGATTTTATAGGATTACAATATGTTTCAGCAGGTATTGAAAGAATCATCCTTTTTATTTATCCCACTTTAGCGGTTTTAATCAATTATTGGATTTTTAAAGTGCCCATTATGCAAAAGCAATGGTGGGCCATTTTAGTTACTTATCTGGGTATTGGTGTAGCTTATTGGAGTGAGATCAACCAATTTCAACAAACTGAATTATTCATCTTTGGTTCCATCATGGTATTATTATGTGGCATTACCTATGCCATGTACTTGGTTGGTACAGGAAAACTCATCCCAAAATTGGGTGCAACACAATATACGAGCATCGCCATGCTCTCTGCCTCGGCTGGCATATTTACCCATTATTGTATCACCGAATCTATTGAAGAAATACCTTCTTATTTAGATCCCCAACATCCCATATTTTTCTATGTGCTAGGATTGGCTTTATTCGCTACTGTTATCCCCTCCTTTTTACTGAGTACAGGGATGAAGAGAATTGGTTCAAATG
The DNA here is from genome assembly GCA_017856545.1 of Chitinophagaceae bacterium. Taxonomy (GTDB): domain Bacteria; phylum Bacteroidota; class Bacteroidia; order Chitinophagales; family Chitinophagaceae; genus Sediminibacterium. The sequence continues at coordinate 62,844 of JAFMEV010000001.1, read as the reverse complement.
ATTTAGCCATAGTTACCAGTATTGGACCCGTAGCTACCCTTTTTCAAGCCAGGTATCTACTGGAGGAACCATTTAGTCTATTGCAAATATTAGGGACGGTTTTAGTCATTATTGGGGTACTAATGGTCAAGAAATCTGATTAACAAATAAGGCCTTTTTGAAATAATTTGGGGTGGAAAGGACGAATCCTAACCACCCCGATTATCCTTCCCCCAAAGGATAATATATTTAATATTTCTTTAATTTGTATTTAGTAAAAAATCTATTATCGAACAAATGTGCAAAGAATTAACGCCTATTGATAGATATTTTGTAAAGAAAGATGTGAAATTTTAAAATACAATTTATAATATTATAATATAATTAATTACACATTAATAATTTATATTATTTATACAATAACAAATAAGTTATTTTCTTATTATATTTTTTATTTACTTTTATCATAGCATCCGAATATGAAAAAAGAAATCTTAAGTATTTTTTTCTTGCTAATCTTTAACGTCCTTCTTGCACAAAAAGGAAATAACGTATTAAAAGATTATGAAATAAGCTTCATTGAACTTATACAAAAAGATTCTGGAGATTTCTATACCACTATTGATAATAACGAATTCCAATTTGGGAGCGATTTTAGAGGTGCCACCTTCCTCAATATTGTCAAACAAAAAGGTCAAATATTCATTCAGCCTGTAGGTACAGGTAGATTGTATCAAATCATTGAAGACAATAAAAGGTATCGCACTATTAGAATTGACTCTACTATTCATTCTGGCGTTAACTTTTTCTCTAAAACTTTTTTTGCAAGAGATACTCTATATCAATTTGGAGGACTGGGATTTTGGTCAATTAGAGGCATAATGACCTTTTTTAGTAAACAAACAGATCAATGGGAGTTAATTCAAACCAATCGAGCAGTTCCAACCTTTTTTGATAATTTCCAAGAAGCTGTAATCAATATTAAGGATGATGCAAAAGAACCAAAATTGTATGTTTCCAATTCATATAAATACAAGAATTACCCACAGTCATTTGATATTGTAGGAAGTGATACCTGCTTTGTTTTAGATTATAATACAAAAAATTGGACTGCATTAGGTAAAATCAACCCTGAGTTAAAAAGAGTTTTATCAGCGAAAAATTCCCTTGCTTTAGATTTTGGGAATTACTTACTTATACAAAGTGCCTTAGAGTTTTATTGGATCAACTTTGAAAATAATGCTTTTGGTAAATTAAAACCTAAGTTCAACAATGAATTAAGACAAAAATGGCTAAAAATTTATAGTAACGAAACAAAAATAGGCATTACAAATTTTCAATTTAATGTTGGAAAGAATATCTACTTTTTAAAACTTTCCAAAGACAAACAAATTGAATACGAGGTTTTCACTTACAATGAGGATATGATCGATCTTTCCAATCAAGAATTTGTTTACTCCAATAAAACCGATTATCTAGGTATTGTTACTAATTTTTTAGATACCAATAAAACATTTTTACTTTTTATATTATCTATTGCTGCGCTTTTATTTTTTATATACAGCTTTCAAAAGAAAAGAAAGAAATTGCCTAAAGAGGTAGTTAGTATTTTGAATAACAACTTTTATAGCTCATTAACAATAGTAGAAAAGGAATTGATAGAAGAATTATATAACCATCACTTAAAAGGAGAAGAAGTATCAACAAAATTGATCAATAAAATTATTGGAGTGCAGCAAAAAGACACTTTAACGCAGAACAAAAGCAGAAGCGATTATTTTATTCGAATCAATCAAAAATTTAAAATGTCAACCCAATATAGCGATCCATTGATTGTAAAGCAGAGAGATCATTCAGATAAAAGACAATACAATTACAGTTTAAACAACACTTATATTGTTGATATAGAAAAGCTTTTCAAAGAGTAAAAGCTGGGAGAACACTAATCCAGATGGATTGGATTACGTTTAATTTAACTAGACTAAACTACTAAAAGACTACATCCTCTTCTATCACTATTGTCAGCCCTTCCAAGGATACTAAAACTTCCATCTTCATATACTTCTGCAATATCTTCTGTGGCAATAAAAGCACAACTGTAGATATTTGCTAAATCAATAACATGCAATATTCCTTTACCCACCTTTTTTAATTGACCCGGGTCTTCCTCGTCGCCCACTAACATCTTCATCCAAGGTGGACATCTAAAAACTCCTTCTTTTACTGCATATGCCTGACTTAATAATTCAGTCATTCCATACTCTGAATGTATAGTTGATGTACCCAATCTCTCTTTTAAATAGCTATGAAGCATTGGCTTAATCATCTCTGTTCTTCTTCCTTTCATTCCGCCTGTTTCCATTACAATAGTATACTTTAACTGCTGCGGAAATGCATCGGCAAAATCCATCAATGCAAAACTCACCCCTATTAAAATGGTTTTTTGCTCTTTTGTTTCTAATTCTTGTAATACAGTGTTTAGTTTTTCAAATTCATTTAAGTAAAAACCACTTGAAGCATGCGATGATTGCTTGATTAAATGATTTACCATATATACCAAACTGGAATGAGCCCTTTCTAAATAAGAAGGTAATAAACCTATAATACAATACTCACTAGGATGACCATAGCATAATTCAAATCCTTTATTAAAACTTGATGCATAAATATTCAAATCAGTAACCCAATGTTTACTCACCACGTCTCCGGTTGTGCCACTGCTCTCAAAAAGCTGAGAGGGTTTTGGGCCAATAAAAACATCATGGGTTTTGAAAAAAGAAATGGGTAAAAAAGGAATGCCCGTCACCAGAGCTTCTTCTTGTACCAATTGATTCAACTTAGCAAGCTGTATCCATTCTTTATATACCGGATTATTTTGAGCCTGCCATTCAGATAAAAGCTTGGCCTTATTGTCAAAATCACCAGGACTCAATGTCCATAATGTTGCAATATCAAAGGGTGGTTGAATCATTGTATATATGTACAAAAGTAAGTATTTATTGAACTCTAAATAAAAGCAATAAGTACTATCTTGCAGTAGATAAAATACACCAAAATTTATGGCAAAGACAACTACCACTAAAAAAGTAAAAAAGACAGAGATTCAACCAAAGGCCTATGAATTTTTAAAACAATATATCAATAACCCATCCCCTGTGGGTTTTGAAACCAGTGGTCAAAAAATTTGGTTAAATTATGTGAAGCAATATGTAGACACCACCTTCACAGATCCTTATGGTACTGCTGTGGGTGTTATCAATCCAGATGCTCCATTTAAAGTAGTCATTGAAGCACATGCAGATGAGATTAGTTGGTTTGTGAATTATATCAGTGACCAAGGATTAATCTATTTAAAAAGAAATGGTGGCGTAGATCATCAAATTGCTCCAAGCATGCGTGTTTGGATTCATGGTAAAAAAGGACCTGTAAAAGCTGTATTTGGTTGGCCGGCTATTCATACGAGATTAAGTAACCCAGAACAAAAAGAACCACAACCCAAAGTAGACAATCTAACTTTAGATTGCGGAGCAAGAAGTAAAAAAGAAGTAGAAGCTTTGGGTATACATATTGGCGCAGTGGTTACTTATGAAGAAGGCTTTGACGAGTTAGCGCATGACTTTATTATTGGTAGAGCTTTTGATAACAGAATTGGAGGATTCATGATTGCTGAAGTAGCGAGACTATTAAAAGAAAATAAAAAGAAACTACCATTTGGATTATACATAGTGAATGCAGTACAAGAAGAAATTGGTTTAAGAGGTGCTGAAATGATCGCTAGAAGAATCAAACCAAATATTGCCATTGTTACAGATGTTACCCATGACACCCACACACCAATGATTAATAAAGCTATTGAAGGGGATATTAAATGTGGAAATGGGCCTTCACTAGCCTATGCTCCAGCAATTCACAATAAATTATTGAAGATTGTAGAAGATACAGCCACTGCAAAGAAAATTCCAGTACAATTTAGAACTTTAAGCAGAAGTACAGGAACAGATACAGATAGTTTTGCCTATGCAAATGACGGTTGTCCTTCTGTATTAATTTCAATACCATTAAGATACATGCATACTACCGTTGAGATGATTCATAAAAAAGACATCACAGATACCATTCAATTAATGTATGAGACCTTATTGAATTTATCTCCAAAAACTAATCTAAGTTACTTATAATGAATAGCACCCCTATTAAAATTGCCATCATCGATATGTATGATGGGAGTCCTAATGTAGGGATGCAGTGTATTGACAATATCTTGCAATTTTGGGCGTCTACCATCTCAAGACCTGTTGAAAAAACCATTTTTCATCTAAGAGATCAATGTCAGGTTCCTGACTTAAGTTATGATATCTATATTTCAACAGGAGGCCCTGGTTCTCCTACTGAATCGAGTAACGAAACATGGGACCAACAATATGTTGCATGGCTAGATCAAGCTTATTTGCATAAAAAATGGGTATTCTTAATTTGTCATAGTTTTCAAATAGCTTGTAGACATTTTAATATCGGAAAAATCTCATTGAGAAGATCTAGGCAAATTGGTATACTACCCGTTCATCCATTGGTGGAAGATGAATTATTTGAAGGATTAAAAGATCCCTTTTATACTTTAGAGAGTAGATATTATCAAATAACAGAACCCAATGATGCAGTTATTGCATCCATGGGCGCAAGTATCATTATCTTAGAAAAAGATAGACCTAGTGTGCCATTAGAAAGGGCTATTATGGGAGTTAAGTTCAATAGTCATATGTATGGGGTACAATTTCATCCCGAAGCTGATCCTTCTTTATTAGATGCCTATTTCACTCAACCCGAAGTAAAGGATTCCATGATTGAAAGTTTTGGTGAACTAAAATGGAAAAAAACACATCACTCCATTAAAGATCCAACAAAAGTAGAAGCCACATTTTCCATCATGATCCCCAATTTTTTGAATAAAGCTATCGAAGAATGAAGCCTGATGTAAGAAAACAATTTAATGAAGCTTTCACTGAAATAAAGTATCAAACTTATATTCAATTCATTGAAAAAGTACAAGGCGGGCAACTTCAATTTAGATTAGCAGAAACGCCTATATTTCTGAATAAGTCATTCACACATTTACTTTTAAATGCAGGTAACGCTATATGTGATCAATTATCACAACCCGAATTCATCCACAAAACAACTGACGCTATTCCAGCTTATGCTATAACAAAAAACGAAACTCTCTTACCAGAATGCTTAGTCATAGATTTTGCTATTGCAGAAAATGAACAAAAAGAAATAGTTCCTAAATTAATTGAGCTACAAGGCTTCCCCTCCCTTTTTGCATTTGAATTGCTTCATGACAATGCATTTCATCATGCATTTGAAATACCTTCAAATTATTCCCCTTTTTTAAACCAGTATAACAGTGAACAATATATAGCACATTTAAAAAAGATGGTATTGGGTGAAAATAATAAACATACTATTTTATTAGAAATCAAACCAGAGCAACAAAAAACAAAAATTGATTTCTATCAAACACAATCATTATTAGGTTTGCCTATAGTTTGCATTTCTGAAATCTTTCAAAAGGAAGACCGTTTATATTACCATAGAGCAGGAAACGATGTTCAAATTGAAAGAATATACAATAGAATGGTATTTGAAGAGATTCAACAACAGGAAACATCTATTCAAGAAAAATGGGAAATCATTAGAAATACAGAAGGGCTAGAATGGGTGACTCATCCACATCATTTCTTTAGATTTAGTAAATACAGTATACCTTTTTTAAATGGCATATCTATTCCTTATACCCAATTTTTGCATAATCTTAAAGAAATACCCAGTAACCTAGATCAATATATTCTTAAGCCTTTATTCTCTTTTGCTGGACAAGGAGTGATTATTGATCTTACTAAAGATATTCTTTCTGAAATTAAAGACCCACAAAACTGGATCATACAAGAAAAAGTACACTATGCCCCAGTCATTGAAACCCCGTCTGGACCTACTAAAGCGGAAATTAGATTATTTTATTTTTGGGACAATACACTCCAAAAATACATAGCCACTATGAATCTGGTAAGACTAAGTAAGGGAAAGATGGTTGGTGTAAATTATAACAAAACTGCCACCTGGGTAGGCGGCAGTTTAGCATATTTTGAATCATAAGTTACTTACTACTCCGATTTATTCATTAGTTTACCTAATAAACTAAAGGCATTTTCTATCACAATATTTTTACCTAACCATTCTGAAGCTTCAGGATTAAGAATGGCTGCTGTAGTTTTATTTATATTCCCCACTGTAACTTGCTTTGCTTCAAATTGATTTGCAGATTTTTGAATAAAAATATAATCAATACCTTGGAATCTTTGTATTGCATTGATTGGAACAATGACTGCACTAGTATTGTTAACAGAAAAATCAGCGGTTAAAAACATGCCAGGTACCATATTTTTAGGCACAGCTACAAAATGACAATGTAATAAACCAGATTTATCATCGTCTAAATTTCTTGATACTGCTAAAATAGACACTGCATAAGATTTGTTGGGTTCATTTGCTAAAGTAACTTTACCTTTCATGCCTTCTTTGAAAAATGTGATATCTTTTTCATAAACAGTAATAGCAGCGTGTACATCATTTGGATCAATGAGTTCCAAAAGAATTTCTGTGGGTGCTACATATTTTCCTCTATTGATATTCACTTTAGAAACATACCCAGAAATAGGTGCAATTAAATTTACTTTACTGGAAATCTTCTCAATAGTCAATCCTACTGGATCAATATTAATTAATTGCAACTTTTCTGCAAAACCTTTTAACGCTATTGCATTTGTATTAAATTCTGATTGTAATAATTGAAATGTTTTTTTACTTACAGCATCTTGTTGTAATAATAACTTTTGGCGATCTAGATCTTGAGACAAATATGCAGATTTAGCTTTAGCAGATAAATAATCTTCTTGCAACTGTACAAATTGAGGATCTTTAATAGTGGCAATAGTGCTTCCTTTTTTTACATAATTACCAGGTATTAAATTAATATCTTGAACATAGCCCCCCATGGGTATACTCACAGATGCGATGGCTGTAGGAGGAACATCGATTTTACCATTTAAATGCAAATCCAAACTTGCTGTACCTTTTTCTAAAACTGCCATTTGCAGGTTAGCTTCTTTAAGCTGGTTTTGATCTAATGCTACTATAGTATTCTCTAGTGTAGAATCTTCCGTATTAAGGGGATTTGTTTTTTGCTCATTAGAACTGCAGGCATTGAGTGCTAGCAAAACAATAAGGGAAATAAAATATTTTTTCATATAATATATTTTTGAATGTAGATTATTTTGATAGCAGGTAATATAAATAAGATTGTTGCATATTGATGGTCAACAATGCATCCAAATATTGTTGTTCTGCCAATTGAACTTGATTCATACTATTCGACCATTCAATATAATTGATTTGACCTTGCTGAAAAGAAAAACTAGCCATCTCTCCTAATTTTCTTGTATTTGGTAATAATTGTTTATTAAGGTATTGGCAAACTTCAATGGCTTGTTGATAATTTCCCCAGGCTTTTTGAATATTGATTCTTAATTCTTGCATTAGTTTTTCCTGTTCTGATGCTACATATTGTTCGTTGAAAGCACTTGCTTTTACCCTTTGTCTTCCATACTTAGTAAACAAAGGTAAATTCAAACCTACGGTTACAGAATTATACCTTTGTTGATCAGTAGGTGCAAGTCTAAAACTTTGGTTGGCTGCACCTACAGACCATTGAGGTAAATTTTTTGCTTTCTGTAATTGGGTTTCAAAAATTGCAGTTTGTATTTTTTGTTGCCCAAAAGCATATAAAGGATGATCCGCATTTAAAACAGTATCTACCAACTGAACTTGCACAGATAATACTTCCGCAGGTAAAAATGTAGTACTATCTTGTAAAATCAGGGCTAACTGGCTTTGAATGGTTTTTAATTCCAAATTATTTTTTAATACATTTTGTTCGTTCTGTGCTACCCAGTTTTGGATATTCAATCTCTCTAAACCATTATCTTGCCCTGCAGCATATCTAGCTTCTGATAAACGTAATTGTTTAACATATAATTGCTGAAATTGCTTTAAAACAAGTTCTTTAGACAATAAATATTGCCAGTGAATATATAATTGCTCGACAGACCACTTGATAAACTGCTTATCCAATAAAGCTTGATATTGATTAGCTTTAAGCATTGAAGCAAATACATTTTGTTGCTGCTTATACACCATGGGTAAATCAAATGTCTGTTCAACTAAATATTTCGAATCATTAAAAGCACTATTTACTTTCCCGTAATCTGCTTTAAAAGTTGCTTTAGCAGGATCAAACCTATTTGCACTAAGAGCGCTGAAATAACCTGATTGTGCGGTATTTGATTTAATCAAAGGGGCTACTTCTATGGCTCTTGCAACTACCTGATCTTTGGTTCTTTTAAATGGATTGTTTTGTGCTTGTGCATTCAATCCATTGAATAAACATATTGCTACAATAATTACTAAGGGTTGTTTCAATACAAACTTTCTTTTTTCAATCATTTGATATAAAATAGGTAAAACGAATAAGGTTAAGAAAGTAGCTGTAATAAGTCCCCCAATGACTACGGTCGCTAAAGGCTTTTGCACTTCTGCTCCTGATCCAGTGCTAATGGCCATAGGAATAAAACCAAGAGATGCTACAGAAGCCGTAATTAAAATTGGTCTTAATCTTGTTTTAGTTGCATTGATGATAATTTCATGTATAGTGAAATTAGTTTCTTTCGCAAGCTTATTCATCTCAGTTAACAAAACAATGCCATTTAAAACAGCAACGCCAAATAAAGCAATAAATCCAACTCCAGCTGATATACTAAACGGCATTCCTCTTAACCAAAGTGCTAAAACTCCTCCAATTGCAGAAAAAGGAATTGCAGAAAAGATTAACAAACAATGTTTAAAATTATTGAATGCAAAAAACAACATCACTAATATTAACAACAATGCAATGGGTACTGCAATTTGTAGCCTATTGACTGCGTGTTCTAAGTTTTCAAACTGACCTCCATACTGAATATAATATCCAACTGGTAATTTGATTTGAGCTTGTACTTTATTTTGCAATTCAGTTACAATCGATTTCACATCCTTACCTCTAACATTAAATCCAATAACAATTCTTCTAGCAGCGTCTTCTCTTTGAATTTGATAAGGACCTTCTTCTATTTTCACTTCAGCAAGCTCATATAGAGGAATTTGTTTACCCATACCAATGCTGACCATTAAACGGCTAATATCTTGCCAATCTTTCTTTTGTTGTGCATTTAATTTTACCACTAAATCAAATCTTTTATCACCTTCAAATACTTTTCCAGCTACTCCTCCTGCATATGCGGATTGAATTACCTGATTGATATCTTGAATAGATGCACCATATTTAGCAATAGCATCTCTATTGTATTTTATAACCACTTGAGAAATGCCTGTAACAGTTTCTACATATAAATCTTTAGCGCCATTCACAGTTTTAATAATCGATCCCATTTGTGCAGCATACTTAGACAAAGTATCTAGATTTTCACCGAAAATCTTACAAGAAACATCTTGTCTGGACCCTGTCATTAATTCATTGAATCTCATCTGCACTGGAAATTGAAAACCAGTGGTAATTCCTGGCACATGAGCCATCACTTTGCTCATTGTATCAGCTAATGCATCAAAAGTTGTTGCAGATACCCAGTCTTTTTTGTCTTTTAATATAATCATTAAATCAGATGCATCCATTGGCATAGGATCGGTAGGAATCTCTCCTGCTCCAATTTTAGTGACTATTTTTTCAATCTCTGGAAAATGATCAAGTAATTGCTTTGACGCTTTCTGAGTTGCTTCCAATGTAGTATTCAAAGAAGATCCTGATAAGACTCTAGTATCCACAGCAAAATCTCCTTCTTCTAATTTTGGAATAAACTCACCACCTAATGTTGTCAGTATATATATTGCTAATAAAAATATAGTTACAGTAACCAATAAGATTTTCTTTGGAATTCGTAAAGCTTTTTCTAGTAATGGTTGATAGAAATTTTCTACACGATGCATCAACTTATCAGTAAGGGTTTCTTTTTGTGCTCTATTTCTATTTAAAACCCAAGCACTCATCATAGGTACATAGGTAACTGAAAGTATGAAAGCTCCTATCAAAGCAAATGAGACAGTTTGAGCCATAGGGCCAAACATTTTACCTTCAATACCACTTAGTGTTAATATAGGTAGATACACAATTAAAATAATGATCTGACCAAATGCTGCAGCCCCCATCATTTTATTAGAAATATTACCCACCAATAGATTCATTGCTGATGTATCTAATATAGGAGAATCCTTATCTCCTTTAGAGGGTTTATACAATTGATGAAGCACTGCCTCAACAATAATAACTGCTCCATCTACTAGTAATCCAAAATCTAACGCGCCCAAGCTCATCAGGTTTCCACTAACACCAAACAAATGCATCAGTATAAAAGCAAATAACATGGATAATGGAATCACAGAAGCAACTACTAAGCCTGCTCTAAGATTTCCCAAAAATAAAATCAATACAAAAATTACAATTAAAGCACCTTCCAATAAATTAGTTGCCACTGTACTAATGGCGTTATTCACCATTTTTGTTCTATCTAAAAATGGCTCAATAACAATACCCTCGGGAAGCGACTTTTCGATAGAGGCTATTTTAGCTTTCACATTGTCAATGACCAATTTACTATTCTCCCCTTTTAACATCATCACCACAGCTCCAGCTACTTCACCTTTTGCATTATAAGCAGTGGCGCCAAATCTAGTTGCTTGCCCTATTTTAACTGTGGCTATATCTCTAATCAATAATGGGATGCCATTGGTCATGGTTTTAACAGGGATAGCGCCAATGTTTTCTAATGAATTCACCATTCCTTCAGTTCTAATAAACAATACACCAGGTCCATGTTCGATATAGGTACCTCCAGCATTTTGATTGTTTTGATTTAATGCGGTGAAAACATCATTTACAGATAGCTGGTAATTTTTAAGCAGTTCCGTATTTACAGAAACTTCAAATTGCTTAACAGCCCCTCCAAAACTACTTACATCAGCAACTCCCGGAGTACCCAATAATTGCTTACGTACAATCCAATCCTGAATAGTTCTTAACTCTGTTAGGGTATATTTATTTTCGTACCCTTTCTTAGCTCTTACAACATATTGAAAGATCTCTCCTAAACCAGTTGTTAATGGGCCCAATTCTGGAACACCCATTGCTTCAGGAATCTGTGATTTTACAGAAATCAATCTTTCTGAAACCTGATTTCTAGCCCAATAGATATCTATCTTATCTTCAAAAACAATAGTTACTAAACTCAATCCAAATCTTGAAAAGCTTCTTTGCTCAATAATGCCTGGTATATTTCTGGTAGCTTGTTCTATTGGAACAGTAATCAAACGTTCTATATCAGGCGCGCCAGCGCTTGGTGCTGATGTAATAATCATTACCTGGTTATTGGTAATGTCTGGAACTGCATCTATAGGTAATTTGGAAATGGAATAAACACCCCCTACTAATAAAGCAAATAGTCCAAGTAGTACAATTAATCTATTCTGAATAGAAAATTGAATAATTTTATTTAACATAATTCTTTCTTTTTCAATATAATGAACGAACTATTCTCCTTAGAGAAATAGAAAAATACAAAAAATTATGCCTTGGGAGGTTGAAAAATATTTTCGAGTGGATTAGATAAATGTTTCTTGTCATTAAATAGAACATAATTCTTAGAAATTCTATTTAAAACCAATGGTTGTATAGTTTGCTTTGGGACAAATAAACTAACAAAATTCAATAATGATATAGTACGATTAGAAGACTTAAAAGGCAATTGCATGTCTTGCTGATAATCACTATCATATGTTTGATTTGTGAAATAGTGAATATGAATGAACGTAGAAAAACTTAAATCATTATTATATTGTTTGTGGGTTTTATAATGCTCAATTAAATAGGGCATTTTTAATAGCTGATAAGCTTCGGTAGCACCTAACAAATACAAAGACATCAATAATATGGTTACATACTTTCTCAACATATTAAAGATACCTAATTTTTTATTGTTTTATGTTAGGATTACTCTAAATCATTGAAGTTGAACATAGTATAAAAGAAAAAACCATTACTTATGAGACGCATAAGTAATGGTTTTAAATATATCAAGGGTAATTATCCCTTTTTGCAACAAGATTTATCTTTAGCACATGTTGCACCTTTTTTGCAACATTCGCTTTTGTCTTGAGCACAAGATTTGTCTTTACAACAACTCATGTCTTTTGAATCTGTTTTTGCCACTCTATCATATTGACAACATTCTTCTAATTTACTATATGCCTCATTTGAAGCTGTATGATGTTCTGTATCATATCCTGCATTTGCAATGGCAGTTTCCATTTTGTCAGTAGATGTAGAAGAAGCATTATAAGTTACCGTCAATAGTTTGGTATTTTTATCCCATGCAGCGGTCATTGCTCCTGCTGCTTTTGCAGCATTTTCAATATTATTCTTACACATGCCGCAGTTACCAGATACTTTGATTTTAGAACTATTTTGTCCAAAAGAAATAATAGAAGTGAAAACAATCAATAAAGAAGTTAATAATACGTTTTTCATAAAATAAATTTGATAATTAAAAAAAATAATGGAATACAATAATGTTTCGACAAAATTGTATTGTATCAAATTCTATAATGACAATTAAGCTTATAAATAGGTGGAGCAGATGACCTAATTATATAGCGTTTCCTGTAAAAGCTTGTATTTGCTGAAAAATTATTTTCAGTGATAGCATAATTTAATAATTCAACAGAAGTCGAATGGCTTTGCTTTTTTTGATCTGGTGCAAATTGAGGAGCATGTACATCTTGTACTTTAACAAACTTAACTGTATCCTTGCAACAATGAACTTTATTAGATGCTTCTTTAGCCTTACTACATTGACATTTTCTAACCTTACCCATACAATAGTGGGTGCTCACAGAAGCCCCTACACTAGATAATGTGTAAAAAATTAGTAATAATAAAGTCAACAAGCTTTTCATTGATGCAAAGTTAAGAACATCTACATCAATAAAAATTGTTAAAAAACATATTTTTCCTTAATTAATAAAATGCCACCAAACGCCCACTCTTACCCAAATGCCAGTTCCAGGATAGTTTCTAGCAGAAAAATTGTAATGATTCCCTAGTGTATTACTAGTGGGCAATAAGGTATGTAGGTTCTCAACCCTTATGTATGCTTTAAGCCTTTTAATCATCATGTGATAAAATGCATTCACCATTGGTCGATTTCTTAACATAAAATCGTTTTGAACATAGAACTGCCCAGTCATAGGCATATAATCCCCAGCTTTAAACGCTGTATGATAAATAAATTCTAAACCAGTGGACATATTTAAGTTCTTATAGAAAACACCTTCAAAAGCAATTCTTTGTCTTGTCAATACTGTAGGCACTCTAATTGGGCTTGTTGCATCCACTAATTGCAAATGCACTTCATTATACCAATTCCAATGTTTTGACAATTTGAATTGATTAGCTATTTGAGCATTGATATAATGAATAGTTCCCTGATAAATAGCAGCATTATATCCTGTTGAATAATATTGATAATTATTGATTAGCTGATAGGTGACAGAACCTTTCCAAGCCTTTTTTAAATTACCCGTTGAGGCAATAAATTGAATATGATTTTCTTTCTTTATACCAGACAATCCTACAATTGGAAAATCTGTGATGCCCATAGCATTCCTTGATGGAGTTCGATTAACGTTGTTAAAAGTCAACTGAACATAATTCCCTTTTTTATTCAATAAACTTGTTAAAGAAGCTTTTGCAATATAATCACCTGCATGAAAGCCTACTAAAAACAATTGACCATATATATCTATATCCCAAACCTGATTCTTGGTTTTATTCTTGTATGCACCAAATCCGTAGCTATCCTGTGCAGACCAATCTTTTCTTTGTATAAAACTGCCAGACTGATTAGATAATCCAGCACCTACTTGTAAAAATTGATTGCTATTATTTTTTTGAGGATAACTTATTAAACTAAACTCATTGCTAAAAATATTCCATCGATCTCTGAATTTGATAGGACCATCGATGGCATTTGGATAGTTAAAATAAGTAGTATAGTTTTCAACGGTTGGTTCTGCATCCTGAAATAAATATTCAAGTTGCTGGTATTTAATTTCATTCTGAAATCTTAATCTAGGATAAAACAAATAAGTAGTTATCGTATCTTTTACCACTGAATCTTTTTGGCCAACATCATAGGTTTGTTTCCATAAAAAAGTATTGTCTTTGAAAATTGAACCTGTTGCAATATTGGTATTAAATGGATTCCTAAATGAAGCACTACTTACTCCTAATCTTGTCTCCAATTCATATGGATTGTTTAAAGCCAAGCTATCTAATCTTGCAGCATTCACTAAACCCCCATTTTCAGAAGAGGCTGTTTTATTATTTAACATCACCCAAAAGCTTTCGTATCTTTTTCTTTTGGATTGAAAATGCGCAGTAATACGCATATTACTAAAATTAGCTTGTTGATTCTTAACATTACCAGGAGCATTACTAAATCTATAATCAAAAGAAAAGTTCAATTGTTGCTTCTTATTTTGAGTATGCTTCAATTCTACTAATTGCTCACCTTTCCCCCCTAATAAGTAAGTTAATTCTGTAAATGGCCTAGTAGTTTGATAAAATGGCGTCCCTGCTAACGTATAATTATATATTTCATATTGATGAAAACCTGCATCAAAACCCGCCTTCCAAAGGGGAGATAATATATATGAATTTACAGCTGTACCAGTATTGCCTAAATTGTATAAAGTATAGTGAATGGGGAATCGTTTATAAAAATCATTGATGGAAGAATCGTTTTGTTTGATTTCATTGCTATTATATAGCTTGTAGAATATAGTAATTGAATCAGCATTTTGATCTCTTTTTTGTAAAGAGTCACCCGCCCCAGCAGTTTTATTCGTTCTACCTCCTAATCCAGACATTCTATTAAGTGCACCAGCACGCATTTGTGCGAATGCAAATACATTCATTAAAATAAAACAAACAAAAATAATAAAACGCTTCAATGGCATATTTTATTTTTAAGCAATCGCTTTAACTAAATCACTGATTATTAAAGTTAATTTAGGTTCAGCTGCATTAGCTGCCTCTAAAACTTCTTGATGCGTAATTACATTATTGTCTTCGCGAATTCCTAAATCAGTCACTACACTAATTGCGAATACACGCATTCCGCAATGCACTGCTGCAATATTTTCTTGAACAGTGCTCATGCCTACAACGTCTCCACCAACAAACTTAATTAATTTATATTCTGCTCTGGTTTCAAAAGTTGGGCCAGTCACTCCTACATAAACACCTTCATGTACTTTTATTTGATGAGTTGCAGCAATCGCTTTTGCTTTATCAATAAACTCTTGTGCATACGGTTCACTCATATCAGGAAATCTAGTTCCTAATGCAGATTCATTTTTCCCAATCAGAGGATTGATAGTGAAAAAACTAATATGATCTTTAATGATCATTAAATCCCCTACTTGATAATCAGGATTTACGCCACCCGCTGCATTAGATAAAATTAAATTTTGAACACCCAATAATTTTAATACTCTTACAGGAAAAGAAACTTGTTCTGGAGAATACCCTTCATAAAAATGAAAACGACCTTCTAATACCCATACTTTTTGACCATTCAAAGTACCCAAAATCAAACGACCTTTATGACCTTCTACAGTACTTACTGGAAAATTAGGAATAGAGGAATAAGGAATTTCAAATTCAGTTTCAATTTTAGTAGATAAATTACCCAATCCACTGCCTAAAATAATAGCCGTGTCTGCTTTTGCAGCAATCTTTGATTGAATAAATTGAGCAGTTTCTTGTAATTGAGTCATTAAGTTGGTCATATTCATGCTTTAATTAGGCACAAATATAACTCATTTACTCAGTTTCTTTGTTTAAAACCATATAAGCAAACACTGCACTTATTATCATAAAGACTGCTCCTAATAAGAATGAAGCACCTGGGAAATAAATTGGATTACTTGGCTTGGTGAAATAAGCAAACAAACTGGTCATCACCAATGGCCCAATAATGGAAGTGACGCTCATAATACTGGTGAGAGATCCTTGTAATTCTCCTTGTTGATTCTTTGGCACATGTACCGAAATAAGCGACTGTAAAGCTGGACCAGATATACCGCCTAAGCAATAAGGAATCAAAAAAGCGAACATCATCCAAGAAGCGGTAGAAAATGCAAACAATATAAGTCCAATTGCATACAAGGCAATTCCATAATACACACTTTTCTTATCTCCTAATTTAGGATTAATATAACGAATTAAAACTCCTTGTACTAAACCTATGAGTACACCCACCATAGCTAATGATAATCCAATTATTTTTGGGCTCCATTTAAATTTTTCAATATTAGCATAGCTCCAATTACTTTGAACTGCATGAGATGCTAGGTATACAAAAAATAAACAAACAATTAATCCAGACACCGCTGGATAAGATCTTAGATGCAATAAAGAGCTCAAAGGATTTGATCTCTTCCATTCAAAATTTCTACGATTTGCTGGAGCCAATGACTCTGGTAAAACAAAATATCCATACAATGCATTTACAAGGGCCAAACATGCGGCAACAATAAAGGGTAATCTATGGCCATACTCTCCTAATATTCCACCCAACATCGGACCAATGATAAAGCCAATTCCAAATGCAGCGCCAATCATTCCAAAATTCTTTGCTCTATTGGTATCATCGCTGATATCGGCAATATAGGCAGAGGCAGTAGTAATACTTGCACCTGTAATTCCAGAAATGGTTCTACCCACAAACAACCAAAATATACTTGGTGCAAAAGCTAGAAATAAATAATCTAAGCCAAAACCCAACATAGAAAATAAAAGTACTGGTCTTCTCCCATAGCGATCACTTAAAGAACCAATCAATGGAGAAAATAAAAACTGCATGGAAGCATATAAAAATGTTAACCAGCCGCCATATAAAGAAACCTTACTAATATCCTCTGTATGAATTAAGCCTTTTATCAAAGCAGGGACCACTGGAATAATGATGCCCAATCCAACAATATCAATCACGAGTGTAAAAAAGATAAATCCTACTGCAGCTTGTCTATTATTGTTTGCCATTCGACAAATATAAATAAAAAAGCCCCAGAACCAATGGTCTGGGGCTTAAAATAACACAATGATTAGGCTTCGTTTCTAAAAACTATGATGCCATCAAAAATATCAATTAGTACTTTCTTAGACTGATCAATTTCTCCACTCAAAATTTTCTTACTTAATTCATTCACCACTAATTTCTGAATCAATCTTTTTAGAGGTCTAGCTCCTAATTGCATATCAAACCCTTGTTCAGATAAGTATTCAATCAAATAATCACTAAACTCAATTTGCATTCCGCTTTCAGCTACCAAATGTTTTAAATTATTCAATTGAATTTTCACAATTGCTGCCATTTGTTTTTGCAATAATGGTGAGAACATAATAATCTCATCGACTCTATTTAAAAATTCAGGACGAATGGTTTGTTTTAATAAAGCCATTACTTCAGTCTTAGATTGCTCTGTTTTCTCTTCTAGGTTTTTATCTGTTACACCTTCAAATGCATCTTGAATCAAATGACTACCAATATTACTAGTCATTATAATAATGGTATTCTTAAAGTTGACCGTCCTACCTTTGTTATCCGTTAAATGTCCATCATCTAAAACCTGTAACAAGATATTCCAAACATCAGGATGTGCTTTTTCAATCTCATCTAATAATACCACACTGTATGGTTTTCTTCTAACTGCTTCCGTTAACTGACCACCTTCATCATAACCCACATAGCCTGGAGGCGCTCCCACCAATCTTGATACCGAATGTTTTTCTTGATATTCACTCATATCAATTCTGGTCATCATGCTATCATCATCAAATAAATAGTTGGCTAAAGCTTTTGCTAATTCAGTCTTACCTACACCAGTCGTTCCTAAGAAGATAAATGACCCGATAGGTTTTTTAGGATCTTGTAAACCAGCCCTACTTCTTCTAATGGCATCAGACACTGCTGTGATGGCTTCTTCTTGTCCAATCACTCTTTGATGCAACTCGTCTTCTAAATGCAATAATTTCTCTCTTTCTGATTGCATCATCTTGCTTACTGGAATACCAGTTGCTTTAGCAATGTTTTCTGCAATATCTTCAGCATCTACTTCTTCCTTCATTAATCTTTTTCCTGTAGCTCCAAATTCGTTTAGTTGTTGTGTAAATGCTACTAATTGTGTTTCTTCTTCCTTAATCTTACCATATCTAATCTCTGCTACTTTACCATAATCTCCATTTCTTTCTGCTACTTCAGCTTCTTGTTTAAATTGTTCAATATTGGTTTTGCATTTTTGCACTTTATCCACCAATTCTTTTTCTTGAGACCATTTAGCTTTTAGCGTGTCTTGTTCTACAATTAAATTGCTAATCTCAATATTTAATGCTTTTAATTGCTCTGGATTATTCTCTCTTTTAATGGCTTCGCGCTCAATTTCTAATTGTCGAATTTGTCTGATTAAAGTATCTAATTCCTCAGGCATTGAATTCATCTCCAATCTTAACTTTGCAGCACTTTCATCAATCAAATCAATTGCTTTATCAGGCAAGAAACGATCGGTGATATATCTGCTAGACAATTCTACTGCAGCAATAATCGCTTCATCTTTAATTCGAACATGGTGATGCGTCTCGTATCTTTCTTTCAAACCTCTTAAAATAGAAATTGCATCTTCCTTACTAGGTTCATCAATCATTACTTTTTGGAATCTACGTTCTAATGCTTTGTCTTTTTCAAAGAATTTTTGATACTCCGCAAGTGTAGTGGCACCCACTGCTCTTAACTCCCCTCTTGCCAAAGCTGGTTTTAAAATATTGGCTGCATCCATCGCGCCTTCTCCTCCACCAGCACCCACCAGCGTATGGATTTCATCTATAAATAAGATGACTTCTCCATCACTGGTAGACACTTCTTTCACCACTCCTTTTAATCTTTCTTCAAACTCTCCTTTATACTTTGCACCAGCAATCAATAAACCCATATCTAAAGCATAAATTACTTTAGTTTTTAAATTGTCTGGTACATCTCCATTTACAATTCTCATAGCCAATCCCTCTGCAATGGCTGTTTTACCCACACCTGGCTCACCCACTAAAATCGGATTGTTCTTACTTCTTCTAGAAAGAATATGCAAGGTTCTTCTGATTTCTTCATCACGACCAATCACAGGATCTAGTTTACCTTTATTGGCCATTTCATTTAAGTTCTTCGCATATTTAGACAGGGATTGAAACTGTGTTTCTTGTGTTGCAGATTGGACTTTTTCTCCTTTTCTTAATTCATTAATGGCTGCAATTAATCCCTTCTCTGTTAATCCTGCATCTTTTAGAATTTTTGCAACACCATCATTCACTTGCATAAATGCAATCATGATATGTTCAACAGTTACAAACTCATCTCCAAAAGTTTTTAAAGCAGCGTTTGATTTTAACAAAACACTATTTAAATCACGGCTTAAATTAGTTGCAGGTTCACCAGTTGTAATTTTTGCTAAACCAATTATTTGCTCTTCCACTTTTTGAAGCACCAGAGCTGGGTTAACATTATTCTTCTTCAATAAAAATTCAATTGGACTTTCTTTGTCCAATAAAATCGCTTTCAACAAATGAGCGGTTTCAATTGCTGCATTACCATTATTGAATGCTAATTGTTGCGCTTGTTGAATGGCTTCTTGAGCCTTGATTGTATATTGATTTAAATTCATAGTATAGGATTTATAGTAAGCTATGCTCAAAACAGAAGCCAATCTGTGTTTTAAGTTATAATGTCATATAAATTGATACAATTCGGAACAAAAGTCAGTCCTATCAAGGTTTTTCTGCTATTTTTACATGGTGAATATGCATTCAAATACCCAATTGATTAAGCAATTAGCTGTGGCTATGGGCTTTGATTATTGTGGTATAGCTCAAGCAAAAGAACTAACTGAAGATGCCATTAGATTAGAGCAATGGTTGCATAAAGGTTACCATGGAGAGATGGAGTATATGGCTAAAAATTTTGATCTAAGAATTGATCCAAGAAAATTAGTACCTGGAGCAAAATCAGTTATTTGTTTTATTAAAAATTATTACCCTTCAGAAGAACAAGAAAAAGGTATCCCTCAAATTGCAAAGTATGCATGGGGAAATGATTATCACGAAGTCATCAGAAATCAATTACATGAATTCTTAGATCAATTAAGAAAACAAATTGGCCCCATTGAAGGAAGAGGATTTGTAGATTCTGCTCCAGTGCTTGAAAGATCCTGGGCACAATTGGCTGGTGCAGGCTGGATTGGTAAGAATGGAAATTTAATCAAGCCACAAACTGGGTCTTTCTTTTTTATTGCCACATTGATTGTAGACATTGAATTAATGTATGATCAACCAATAAGTAAAGATTTTTGTGGCACTTGTACCAAATGTATTGATGCTTGTCCGACACAAGCAATTCTGCCCAATAAAACCATTGAAGCCAATCATTGTATTAGTTATCTAACCATCGAATTAAAGAAAGAAACCATCCATACAAATAGGAATTATAAAGAATGGGCATTTGGTTGTGATATCTGTCAAGATGTTTGCCCTTGGAATAGATTTAGCCATCCACACAAGGAACCAGCATTTAAACCTTTAGATGGTTTATTACAAATGCGCAAAGAAGATTGGTTGGAAATGGAAGAAACTACCTTTAAAGCTAGGTTTAAGCATTCTCCTTTATTAAGATCTAAATTAAAAGGAATCAAAAGAAATATTACTTATTTAGAATAGCCTCTTTTAAATGAACTAATTCGGTTTCCATTTTATACCCCAATAATTTTTCATTCAATAAGGTTTGGAATTTCTCCCAAGGATACCATCGAACCTCTTGGGTAAATGACCAGTGAATCACATAAAGGTCTTTAGAAAGCGGCAGCCACTCTATTAATACATCATAAGGCGCTTGGCCAGTTGCAATCCATTTAAAACTTGCAGAACTATCTGTTTGTTGAACTATTTCAATGGTTTGCGTACTGATGTATGCAGTATTCCCTTTAATGGTGACCTTATTTTCTTTCCACTCCGTCATCCATGCATTCCAATGATTCAAATCACTTACATAGTAGGCGATTTGCTCTTTGGGTGCGCTTATTTCAATCGCTCTAGACACTACTACTTTGGATGGAAACAATAATGATATTGCAGTAATAATACTTGCTAAAACAAGAAAACTAATTAAAAGTAATTTAACCAACCTCATTTATTCCCATTTAAAGATTTTGAAAGCCAAAGCATATACAATAACAATCCACACTAACAATACAGCTATATCTGGCCAAGTAGCTAATAAACTAGTGCCCTCAAAAGAAATATTACGCATCGCATTGTTAAAATGCGTTAATGGCAGAATATTACAAAAAGGCTGCATCCATTTTGGAAAATTTTCAATCGAGAAAAAAGTGCCTGCTAAAAGGAATTGTGGAAGTGTAATTAAATTCGCAAAAGGAGGTATCGTACTCTCGTTTTTTGCCAATCCACTTACTACAAATCCAAAACCCATAAATAAGATAAGTGCAATAAAACTCAAGATCATAATATCCAAGAAAGTCCACCAGCCATTTACCAGAGTAAATTGAAATGCAAAATGTCCAATAGATATAATGATAATAGCAGTGATCAATTGAAAGATGACTCTACTCAACGCTTCACCTAAAATGATATATAATCTTCTTATAGGAGTTGCATAAAAACGCTTGAGCACCAATTGTTGTCTCAAATTAAAAAACAAAAAAGCAACTCCAAAAACTCCAGCACTCAATAAAGAGAAACCCAATTGACCAGGCAAAATAAAATCAATCGTTCTATACACTCTGCCAGGTACTTTTTTGACGATGTTATTTACTTTAGCATAAGTAGGTCGATCTTTAAAACTAGAATCATTCACCCTGCTAATAACTGAACCTAATATAGATTTTAACACTTCAATATTCTGAGGATTAGCAGCCTCCGAACTGGTAAGATTAATTAAATAAGGTTGTGTAGAATCCCCCGTAGCTTCAATATGAATGAGTGAAGTGATTCTTCCCTTTGCTAATTCTGTATCAATATCTTGTTGACCTGGCGCTGCCAATTTTAAACCTGGAATTCTTTGTAAAGCGCTATAGATATAATTAGCAGTATCTGACCTTGGATCCATGGCTACCTTAACAGAAATATTTCCACCGCTACTTAAAAAGCCAAAAACTAAAATAAAAATCAACGGAAAAGCAATACTAAATATCACAGCAGAAGGACTTCTAAAAATAGACCTTAGGCTTGCTTTAGTAATCGCCAACATGGCTTTTACTTGAAAATAAGGCTGCATAGATTAGGGTTGGTTCACTACAAAGATAGGTAAACGCGTTTGAGGTACACCCATCATTTGTTGAATAGATTTCATTTGTTTGAAAACCTGGAATTGCGAAGCTCCGATCTCTTCTTTAATTGCTTTTACTTTGGCTGTTTCTTTATATTCTTCCATGAATGATTCTAAAAAAGATTTTGATTCAGGATACGCTTTAATGCCATAGCCTTTTAACTTAGCCATTTTTGCTGCAGATGCAATAGCATCATCTAAAGTACCAATTCGGTCAACTAATCCAATTTTAATAGCATCTGCTCCAATCCAAACTCTACCTTGCGCAATGGAATCAATATACTCCATGGATTTTTTTCTACCAACGGATACTCTGGATTTAAAAGTATGGTAAATACTATCTACTCCGGATTGCATAAATTTTTGTTCTGCTGCATTCAAAGGCCTTGTAGTAGAAGGCATGTCTGCAAACTGCCCTGTTTTAACACCATCAAAACTAATGCCCAATTTATTATTCATCAATCCTTTTACATTTGGTATTACCGTAAACACTCCAATAGATCCAGTAATTGTTCCAGCATTTGCAAAAATTGAATCTGCACCACATGCAATATAATATCCACCGGATGCAGCAAGGTCACCCATACTTACCACCACTGGTTTTTCTTTTTTTAATAAATCTATTTCTCTCCAAATTATATCACTCGCCAAAGCACTTCCACCTGGAGAGTTAACTCTCAATACCACTGCATCAATAGATTCGTCTTTTCTAATTTTTTGTAACAACACTCTAAAATCATCACTTGCAATAGCATCTTGTTGATTTTTACCCATCACCACATCTCCATTGGCATACACTACAGCCACTTTACCAGAACCAGTTCCTCTCAAAGCCACTGTACTTGCATAATCACCCATGCTCAAAAAGGCAATATCTTGTTGATCATCCTGACGTAATTTTTTAGCAATCATTTTCTTTACTTGATCATCGTACAATAATCCATCCACTAAGCCATGCTTACTCGCATCAAATGCAGTTTGAATGCTCCCTTGATTGGCAAGGTATTTTAAACTATCTACATTTAAATTTCTTTGACGAGCTGTATTGCTAATAAATTGATCATATAGACCAGAAATCCAAACATTGGTTTGTAATTTATTGGCTTCAGACATTTGTGTATATCTAAAAGGCTCTGTTGCACTTTTAAATTTACCAGCATAAAAAACCTGTGGTTCAATTTCTAATTTATCCAATAAACCTTTCAAAAATAAAGACTCATAACTAAATCCATTCCACTCAATACCACCCTGCGGATGTGTATATATCGCATTCGCTGCATTGGCAACCATGTATGCCTTTTGTGTAATGGTTTCTCCATATGCAATTACAAATTTCTTAGAACTACTAAAATCTAATAACGCTTTTCTAATTTCCTCAGACGCAGCATAGCCATTTGGATTTTGCTGACACTTTATATAAATGCCCTTAATGGCATCATCTTTTTTAGCATGTGCGATCAAACGAACCAATTCTGATAAGCTTGGTGATTTTCCATTTCGCTTATTGACTATTTCTGAAATTGGATCATTTTGAACTTGTTCTAAAAATTCATTAGAAAGATCCAATACTAAAACTGAATTGGACGCGACAACTTTTGGCTCTTCTGAAGAAAAAGTAGCAGCAATACCAATTAATAAGAAGAAGCCAATTAAGCAAAAAACAAAAAAAGCGAGTAAACTGGCGAAAAAAGAAACAAAGAAATTTTTCATGCTGCTATATTTTATTGTGTAACGGTGTAAAATTATGGATATTTGAGCTACTTTAAGCATACTTCCATGAACAAAGCATACCTCTTGATAGGCGGCAATATGGGTGATCGATTGGCAAATTTAGAAATGGCTAAATTGGCTATTCATCAAGAGATAGGGCCTATTTTATTAAGTTCATCCATGTATGAAACAGCAGCTTGGGGAAAAGAAGATCAACCCGCTTTTTTAAATCAAGCTTTATTGATTGAAACAAATTTGATTGCCCATGATTTAATGATGGCACTTTTAGCTATTGAAAAAAATATGGGTAGAATTAGGCAAGAACATTTGGGGCCAAGAACGATTGATTTGGATATTATTTTTTTCAACGACCAAATAATTGATTCAGCAAACCTAACCATCCCACATCCTCAGATGCAAAAAAGAAATTTTGTTTTAACCCCACTAAAAGAAATTGCCCCAAATTTTATTCATCCCATATTGAAAAAATCTATTACTCAATTATTGACGGATTGTGAAGATCCTTTACTGTGTATAAAAAAATAAATAGATACGCCCTTCAGCGCTTATATTTGATGCGAAGAAAAGAACTATGAAGCATCAATTTATAGCCATAGAGGGAAATATAGGAGCAGGTAAGACTACTTTAACGCATTTGTTAGCACAACATTTTAATGCCAAAACGGTATTAGAAGAATTTGCAGAAAATCCATTTTTGACAAAATTTTACGAGAACCCAAAACAATACGCTTTCCCATTAGAATTGTTTTTTCTTGCAGAACGCTTTAAGCAACAACAGGAATTAATAAAAAACGGAGATTTATTTCAACAAGTGATCGTATCTGACTACATGTTCACTAAATGTTTGCTATTTGCCAAAGCCAATTTACCCGAAGAAGAGTTTAGACTATATCAAAAAATGTTTGATGTATTTTATCAGCAATTAACCCCTCCTGATATTTTAATATACTTACACGCTCCGGTAAATCGATTGCAAAGCAATATCAAGAAGCGTAATAGAAAATTTGAACAAGCTATTCCAGATGAATACTTGTTTAAAATTCAAGAAACCTATACCAGCTATATCAAGCAACACAATATTAGAACCATCTTTGTAGACGCAAGTAATGCAGATTTTTTATACAATGAAGCACATTTAAAAGTAATTTTAGATGCCTTGGATAAAGATTTAGAAGAAGGCCAACATTATTTTAACTTACCATAAGCTTATGTCAGCAGAACAAATAGTTCAAAAAAAGGATCCATTTGGCGCACTTAAAATAAGTGAATTCAGGAACCTGATGATTGGACGTTTTTTGTTTATCATGGGCCTCAGAATGATGGGCACTTTGGTAGGTTGGTGGATCTATGAACTAACCAATGAGCCATTTGCCATTGGATTGATTGGACTGGCAGAAGTTATCCCCGCAGTGTCTCTTGCTTTGTATGCTGGACACGTGATTGATATCAGTGAAAAAAGAAAACTTTTATTGAAAGGCGTTGCCTTATATTGGATATGTGCCATTGCTTTATTAGTACTTTCAAGTAAGATAGGCACAGGTGCTTTCAACAATTTGCAAATTGCGATAGGTATTTATTTTGTAATTTTTTGTACTGGAATTATACGTTCTTTTACAGGACCTAGCTTTGGAACCTTAGTGGGAGAAATCATGCCAAAAGATTTATTGCAAAATGCAACTACTTGGAGCCAAGGCATTTGGCTAAGTGCTTCGGTATTAGGCCATGCGATGGTAGGTTTCTTTATTGCAGGATTTGGTAATACTGGTTCACTTTGGATTGTACTTGGTATGGTTACCATTGGATTTGTTTTTATTTCCAAAATCAAACCAAAGCCTCCTCATAAACAAGAAGTAGAACAAAAAACTTTAGAAAGCGTAAAAGAAGGAATACGATTTGTAGTACAAACCAAAGAAGTCTTAGGAGCATTGTCATTGGATTTGTTTGCAGTACTATTTGGAGGAGCCGTTGCCATGATACCAGTATTTGCAAGAGATATATTGAAAGTGGGCCCCATTGGTTTTGGTTGGTTAAACGCTGCAGCAGATATTGGTGCGATCTTGATTATTTTTATCATTACCATTTTCCCAGTACATCAACAACAAGGTAAAAAACTATTATTGGCAGTGGCTGGATTCGGAGTATGTATTATTGTATTTGCTTTATCCACCACTTTCTGGATTTCGTTTGCGGCACTTTTATTAAGTGGGATCTTAGATGGCTTTAGCATGATTGTAAGAGGGACCATCGTACAATTAAAAACTCCCAACCATATGCGTGGAAGGGTCATGAGCGTGAATTCCATGTTCATCAATAGTAGCAATGAATTAGGCCAATTTGAAAGTGGATTAGCTGCACGAGCAATGGGTGTTGTACCTTCTGTTGTATTTGGCGGCATCATGACTTTAATTGTGGTAACCACTACTTGGTTTAAAGCGCCTAGTTTAAGAAAAATGGAATATTAATTTTACTTTTTCAATAGCTCTTCCATCACCACATGAACAGCTGGACAGAACTCTGCATTTTTCATCGTAATGGATGTCCTTTTAAAAAAAACATCTTCATCTGTATAAGGAAACCTTTCACAATCAGAAGGTCTTTGATCATAAATAGAGCATGTATTGTCCCCAGCTAAAAATGGACAGGGCTTGGTATTGGTCACATAATCCCCTTCATTGTCTAGTAAAAGATACTTTTCAATAAATACACTTTCTTTCAATTTCAAGTACTTACTGATTCTTTTAATATCGGGCGTTTTGAACCTTGGTGAATAATTCTTGCAACATCTTGCACAATCCAAGCAATTGATCTTTTCAAAGGCCAAATCATGCAAATCAGGCAAAACTTTTAAGATTTGCTTCTTTTCCACCCTTTTTAAGAAGTTTTGAAACTTTTTAAGGACTTCCGGGGCTGGCTTCTCAAAATATTGTTCAATTGAAGGCTCCATATTTGTAACCAAATGTAAACCATTTATCAGTCATCCACAAGCTTTCCCCAACCAAGTACAAAAACATTAAACAAGAACAAAGACCGCCTATTTATTAACTATATTTGTGGCAATTTTTAACCTACACAATACAGTAGAAAATGAACAACAGCGGAGCAGAATTTATCCAAAGACATATTGGACCCAATGCATCTGAAACCAATCAAATGTTGAAAGCCATTGGAGCCCCAAGTTTAGAGGTATTAATTGAAAAAACCATTCCGGCATCTATTCGCTTAAAAAAGCCAATGAACATTCCAGCTGGTTTATCAGAATTTGAATTGTTGGAATCATTAAAAACTATTGGTTCAAAAAATGTGATTGCTACCAACTGTATTGGTCAAGGTTATTATGGTACCATTACACCAAGTGTCATTCTAAGAACTATTTTTGAAAATCCAGGATGGTATACACAATACACACCTTATCAAGCAGAAATTGCTCAAGGTCGTTTAGAAAGTTTATTGAACTTTCAAACCATGATCACTGATTTGACAGGTATGGCCATTGCAAATGCCTCTTTATTGGATGAAGCTACTGCAGCTGCTGAAGCTATGGCAATGATTTATAACCATGCTAACAAAACAGAGCATGCTACACAGACCAAGTTGTTTGTGGATGCTTCCATTTTTGCGCAAACAAAATCTGTTTTAAAAACTAGAGCTACTCCAATTAATATTGAATTAGTTGAAGGTAACTATGCAACTGCTGCTATTGATAACAGCTATTTTGGAGCCATCTTACAGTACCCTAATGCAACAGGAAGTATTGAAGATTATACTGCATTCATTGACACAGTGCACAAAGCAGGCGGATATGTAATTTTAGTGGCAGATATTTTAGCATTAACTGTATTGAAAAGTCCAGCAGAATTAAATGCAGATGTGGCTGTGGGAAATACGCAAAGATTTGGAGTTCCAATGGGCTTTGGTGGACCACATGCAGCATATTTTGCAACAAAAGATGAATTTAAAAGAGGCATGCCAGGTAGATTGATTGGAGTAAGTATCGATGCACAAGGCAATCGTGCTTTGAGAATGGCACTTCAAACAAGAGAGCAACATATCAAGAGAGAAAAAGCAACTTCTAATATTTGTACTGCGCAAGCTCTATTAGCCAATATGGCTGTAATGTATGCTGTATACCATGGACCGGAGGGATTAAAAAATATTGCTTCAAGAGTGCATGGATTAACACAATCATTAGAACAACAATTAACATCTTTAGGAATTGAACAAGCTAACGCATACTATTTTGACACATTGCATATCAAAGGATTTGACGCAAGTGCTTTATACAAATTAGCTAGTGCTGCAGCAATTAATTTCAATTACTTTAGTGATGGTACTGTAAGTATTAGCTTAGATGAAACCTCTTCAAACAAAACAGTAGAGCAAATAGTTTCTTTATTTGAAAAGTTGACGAATAAGAAAGCTGCTGCACAAAATGCAACAGTTAAAAATGCAAGTATCCCAGCTAGTTTAACCAGAACTAGTTCCTATTTACAACATCCAGTATTTAACACGCACCATAGTGAAACACAAATGATGCGTTATATTAAGCAACTAGAAAACAAAGATCTTTCTTTGAATACCAGCATGATTAGCTTGGGTAGTTGTACGATGAAATTAAATGCTGCAACAGAAATGATCCCGGTAAGTTGGCCTTGCTTTGGCGGATTGCATCCATTTGCTCCAAGTGAACAAACTAAGGGATATCAAGAAATTGCTAAAGAGTTAAGTGATTACTTATGCGAGACTACTGGTTTCACTGCCTGTAGTTTGCAGCCTAATAGCGGTGCACAAGGAGAGTATGCAGGTTTATTAACCATCCGTTCTTATCATGAAGCAAGAAATCAAACCAATAGAAATATTGTATTGATCCCCATTAGTGCACACGGTACCAATCCTGCAAGTGCGGTAATGGCTGGCTTTAAAGTAGTAGTAGTGGCTTGTGATGCTGCTGGTAATATTGATATGGATGATTTAAAAGCAAAAGCAGAAGAACATAAAGAAAATTTAGGTGCTTTAATGATCACTTACCCAAGTACACACGGTGTATTTGAAGAAACGATTATTGAAATTTGTCAAACCATCCATGATTTAGGTGGAATGGTATACATGGACGGAGCTAATATGAATGCTCAGGTTGGATTAACGAGCCCTGGCAATATTGGTGCTGATGTATGTCACTTGAACTTACATAAAACATTCGCAATCCCTCATGGTGGTGGCGGACCTGGCATGGGACCGATTTGTGTGAACGATCATTTAGCACCTTATTTACCTGGTCATAGTATCAACAATAACGATGCCAATGCAGTAAGTGCGGCGCCAATGGGATCTGCAAGTATCTTGTTAATTAGCTATGCGTATATCAAGATGCTTGGTGCTAAAGGATTAGAATTAGCTACTTCATATGCTATTTTGAATGCGAATTACATGAAAACAAGATTAGAAAACGCTTACCCTATTTTATATACTGGTAAGAATGGTACTTGTGCTCATGAATTTATAATTGATCTAAGACCATTCAAAGCAAGTGCTGGTATCGAAGCAGAAGATGTTGCTAAGCGATTGATTGATTATGGATTCCACGCACCAACAATGAGCTTCCCTGTTCCTGGCACTATTATGATAGAACCTACAGAAAGTGAAGACAAAGCTGAATTAGATCGTTTCTGCGATGCTTTATTAGCGATACATGCAGAAATCAAAGCGATAGAAAACGGAAGTTTTGATAAAGTAGACAACCCTTTAAAGAATGCACCTCATACGCAACATGTAATTTGTGCTGATGAATGGAATCATGCATATTCAAGACAGGTTGCTGCTTTCCCTTTATCTTATGTGCAACAAAATAAGTTCTGGCCAAGTGTAGCAAGGGTGAATAATACGCATGGAGATAGAAATTTAGTTTGTACATGTGAGCCAGTAGCATCTTATGCTTAATAAATTGTAATATAAATATATAAGGCCCCCGACTTCGGGGGCCTTTTTTTATAAGCTATTGGGGGAAGGTTGTTGTGTAATAGTTGAACCTGAAGGTTGATTCAACATAAATTCATACAAGGAAATAATTTTCTCTTTATCTTTTAATGCGGTATTTAATTGTGCTACATCTTCTTGCAGATTTTGTAATTTAATATTTTCTACTTCATATTTAAATGTAAACTCTTCTGCTTGCATAATACTATTGGCCCTAGATTCGTCAATCATATTTCCTTCTCCAGTAAGCACCCATAACATATTGAGTTCGCTATAGTGTTCATGGATTTTAATCAGAATATCAGATCCGACAGATCCTTTGTTTCTTAGCTGTTTGGCATAATAACCATTGGATAATTTGATTTTCCTTTCAAAAGAATGGGGGGAAATGTTCCTAAACTGTAGGTACATAGAAATTCGTTCAATTGGCTTCATAGTAAATAGTTTTAGTGAGGTATAACACTAAAATAAATACAAGATATTCGATGAATTAGGTACTTAGGCCTCAAAAAAGCACAGGGTAGGCCTCATTTTTATTGCTTCTCACTTAATTCCAACCAACGAAGTTCAGCAGCTTCTAATTGACTCGTGATTTGAGATAATTCTTTACTTAATGTAGTAATGGCATCATAATCTAGATCAGATTGATTCATTTGCTCCATCAATGAAGCTTTTTTGGTTTCCAATACAGGCATGTCTTTATTTAATGTCTCCCACTCTAGCTTTTCTTTGTACGACATTTTCACAGCTGCAGGCTTTGATGCATTGTCAAGTAAGATTGGTGCAGACTTTTCTTCAAGTTTTTGAATTGGATGTTCTTTTTGAGTAGTGATATCAGAACTTACACTACTTAAACTTTGTTTGGACTTTTCTAAGATTCTATACTGTGTATAGTTACCCGGATAATCTCTAATAATACCATCTCCTTCAAATATAAATAAGTGATCTACTAGTTTATCCATAAAGTATCTGTCATGCGATACCAATAAAACACAGCCGGTATATTCTAATAAAAATTGTTCTAACACAGCCAATGTAGGTAAATCTAAATCATTGGTAGGCTCATCTAGGATCAAGAAATTAGGATTCTTAAATAAAACAGTCAATAATTGTAAACGCTTTTTCTCTCCACCACTTAAAGCACTTAAATAAGTGTATTGTTTATCTGGCGTAAATAAGAATAACTCCAAAAACTGCGCAGCACTTAAAGAACCTCCACTTGCTAAAGGGAAATTTTCTGCAAAGGTTTTCAAATACTCAATAACACGCATATCGGTTTTGAATACCAATCCTTCTTGAGAAAAATTACCAAATACGATGGTATCCCCTACATTGACTTTACCGCTATCGGGTAATGTAAGACCTTGTAAGATTTGTAAGAAGGTAGATTTACCCACACCATTCTTTCCAACTATACCTACTCTCTCTCCCTTGCTAAATGTATAATCGAACCCTTTTAATACTTGAATATCCCCATAAGCCTTATAAACTTTCTTCAATTCAATAATCTTTCCGCCCAAACGAGACATTTTCATTCCTAACTGCAAATTGGCTTCTTCAATTTTTTGTTTCGCCTTGGCTTCAACCTCATAAAAATTATCCTGTCTGCTTTTACTCTTTGTAGTTCTTGCCTTGGGCTGTTTGCGCATCCATTCCAATTCTTTTCTAAAAGTATTTTTTGCCTTGTCGATGCTTGCTTGCTCCGCTTCTATCCTAGCAGCTTTTTTTTCTAAATAATTTTCGTAATCCCCTTTATACGTATATAAATTTTCTCTTTCTAATTCCCAAATCTCATCCGTTACAGATTCTAAGAAGTAGCGATCATGCGATACCAATAATAAAGTTACTTTTTCTTGAGACAAATAATTTTCCAACCATTCAATCATATTTAAATCCAAATGATTGGTGGGCTCATCCATTAATAAAAAAATATGTCTTGGATCAAAACCAATTTGAATTAAGGTTTTCGCCAAAGAAACTCTTTTACGCTGTCCTCCACTTAATTTTGCAACGGGCTGTTGCAAATGGTGAATATTTAATTGCGTTAAAATGATATTTACTTTGGATTCAAAATCCCATGCACTTCTTTCTTCCATTTCAACAATTGCATCCGAAATAGCTTGTTCCTCTCCACTTTCCATAGCCATTTCATATTGACTGATGGCTTTCATTACTGGATGATCTTGTTGAAATAGGTTTTGAAGGATCGTAGCAGATTCATCAAATTGGGGGTCTTGTTCAAACATCACCAAATGAACATCTTTATGAATTCTACAAGTGCCTGCATCCGGGTGCTCTTTACCCGCCATAATCTTCAATAAAGTAGATTTTCCCACTCCATTTCTGGCAATTAAAGCAATTCTATCCCCTTCATTGATATTAAAACTAATCCCTTTAAATAAGGGGTAAATTCCATAACTCTTAGTCAGTCCTTCAACAGATACATAATGCATGGCGCAAAGATACGAGCCCAAGCTAGTATCTGCTAATTTATTGGAGAAACTATGTACTTTTGTGCTTGTTATCGACCAAATCCAATTTGAATGAAAAGTTTTGAAGTGCCCACTGGCTATAGAAGTAATTTGATCTCTGCCATTAAACAAAAGCGCAAAGAACAAGACAAATTAAAGAAAGACTTTAGTCCAACTTTATTGGATTTTGGCCATCTCAAAATTTACTTGGCTAGACATTTTGGATTTTGCTATGGAGTAGAAAATGCTATCAATATTGCTTATAAAACCATTGAAGAAAATCAAGGAAAAAGGATCTTCTTATTGAGTGAAATGATTCATAATCCACAAGTAAATGCAGACCTGACAAAAAGAGGTGTGCAGTTTTTGCAAGATACTTCAGGAAATGAATTGATTCCTTTAGATACTTTGAATGCTGATGATGTAGTGATTATACCAGCTTTTGGAACCACTTTAGAATTAGAAGAAAAAATTATTCAAAAAGGGATTGATATTCAAAAGTACAATACCACTTGCCCCTTTGTTGAAAAAGTATGGAACAGAAGTGAGCAGATTGCTAAAAAAGGATATTCCATCATTATACACGGTAAACCAAAGCATGAAGAAACAAGAGCTACTTTTTCTCATGCCGCAGCCAACACCCCTTCTATAGTTGTAAATGATATGGAAGAAGCGAAAGTATTGGGTGCTTTTATTTTAGGTAAGATTGACTTAGCAAGTTTTGAACTTCAATTCAAAGGCAGGTATTCAAAGCATTTTAATCCTACAAAAGATTTAGATAAAATTGGTGTAGTGAACCAAACCACTCAACTAGCAACAGATACACAGGCTATTTCAGATTATTTAAAGTCTGTGATCATTGAAAAATTTGGTTCCGAAAATATTAAAGAACATTTTGCTGATACAAGAGATACATTGTGTTATGCAACCAATGATAATCAATCTGCAGTAATAGGCTTATTAGAAACTAGTGCAGATTTGGCCATTGTAATGGGTGGAAAAAATAGTAGTAATAGTTCGCACTTGGTTGAACTTTGCGAACAAAAATTACCCACTTACTTTATTGATGACGCAAGTAAAGTAATTAGCAAAGATCAAATTCAAAAAACTGATTGGAAAAATAAAGAATCAGTTATTGTTTCTGACTATTTACCAAAAAAAGAAAACATTTCAATCTTAATGACGAGTGGCGCAAGCTGTCCTGACGCAGTAGTAGAAGCCGTGATTCATAAAATCACTTCTTATTATGGCGTAGAAGATATGTTAAAAGAGATGGAAGCCATTTGGAGTAATTAAGCCATAATTCTCTCTTTGGCCCAATTCAATGCAATGTTAAATTGTTCTTCCTGGTTTAAATCTGTATTATCTAAAACCAATGCATCTTCCGCTTGCTTTAAAGGACTATGTTCTCTTGTACTATCCATTAAATCTCTATGAGATAAATTTTCAGCAACTTCCTCCATGGTAATGGAAGGCTGAGTTGCTTGTAATTCTATAAATCTTCTCTTTGCTCTCACCAATGGATCTGCGGTAACAAATAATTTCAATTCGGCGTTTGGGAAAACTACAGTGCCAATATCTCTTCCATCCATCACAATACCTTTTTCTAATCCCATGGCTTGTTGTTGAGCCACGGCAAAATCTCTTACTACTGGGATGGCTGCAACCTCACTCACTTTCTGACTTACTTTCATTTCTCTGATAGCTGCTTCCACATTCTCGTCATTCAAATACATATCACTTTTCCCAGTACCTTCATTAAAAACAAAATGCAATTTGATGGATTGAATGGCTTTTTCAATAGCTATGATATCGTCAAAAGGAATTGAATGTCTCATAAAATACAAAGCCACTGCTCGATACATTGCACCTGTATCTATAAACACATAACTCAATTCTTTGGCCAATGCTTTTGCTAATGTACTCTTGCCACAAGAAGAGAAACCGTCAATGGCTATGATAATTTTTTTAGACATATTATTCTACAACAATAGTTTGTGATTTTGGCATATCTGCATTTCTTACAGCAATTTGTCTAACAGCTAATGAAACTACTTTTGTAAATGCATCTTTGGTAATTGCATCTGTGCCCACCATTGCAGGAACACCTTCATCGCCACCCTCTCTAATGGATTGTATTAATGGAACTTGTCCTAAGAAAGGCAGGTCATATTCGTCAGCTAATTTTTTACCACCTTCTTTACCAAATAAATAATATTTATTTTCTGGTAATTCTGCAGGAGTGAAATACGCCATATTTTCTACCAACCCAATAATAGGTACATTAATCTTAGCTTGACCAAACATCGCAATCGCTTTTTTTGCATCTGCCAAAGCTACGTTTTGGGGTGTACTAACAATTACCACACCCGTTACTGGCACAGTTTGCATGATGGTTAAGTGAATATCACCTGTACCTGGAGGCATATCAATTACTAAATAATCTAACTCCCCCCAATCAACATCTGTTATAAATTGTCTAATCGCACTGCTTGCCATCGGACCTCTCCAAACCACTGCATCTTTCTCATCCACCAATAAACCAATACTCATTAACTTGATACCATATTTTTCTAAAGGCAAAATAATGCCCTTACCATTATCATCCTTCATCAAAGGTCTTTGACCTCTTACCCCAAACATGATAGGTACACTAGGACCATAAATATCCGCATCCATCAAACCCACTTTAGCACCACCAGCAGCTAAAGCCAATGCTAAATTTGCAGATACGGTACTTTTTCCTACACCCCCCTTTCCACTTACCACAGCAATAATATTTTTTACTTTAGCCAAAACTGCTTGGTCATCTTTTCTAGCAGTGGTTGTTTTAGAAGTAAAGTTTACCGTCACTTGCGCTTCTTTATTCACCAATAATTTAATGGCGTTTTCAGAAGCATTTTTCATCAAGTCCTTCATTGGACAAGCCGGTGTAGTCAATACAATGGTAAATGCTACTTTATTGCCATCTATCGATAGATCTTGAATCATATTCAAGCTAACAAGGTCCTTCCCTAAATCCGGCTCCTGTACATTACTCAATGCTTTTAGAATATCCGACTCGGTCATTTTGCAAGTTTTTTGTTAAATAAAAATTAAGCTGTGCAAAGTTAAGGTTCAATGCCCTTATTTTGCGGAATTAAAACAAGGATTATCCCCGAAAAACGAAAAAATTAGCCAATTGCTACTTAATTTTGTAACCACATGAAAAAGCAAGTATTTATAAGCCTTTCCATTCTATTATTCAGCTTTGCTAGCAATAATATACATGCGCAAAATACAGAATCTGCTCCTAATATTTATAGGGATTCTGTGGTGCAATTATATGGGGTAATAATGACTGCGGATAGTTTAAAAGCGATCCCTTTTGCAAGTATTGTGGTGAACAATAAAGGAAGAGGAACCATTACCAATAATGATGGTGTTTTCTCAATTGCAGTGAACAAAGGAGAACAAATTACTTTTAGTTGTGTAGGTTTTAAAAATAGAGTGATCAAGATACCTGCTAATTTAGAAGGTAATCAATATAGTGTAATACAGTTGATGGTAAATGATACGAATTTCTTACCTGCCACTATTTTGAAACCAAGACCCACCAGACAACAATTTGAAAGAGATTTTGTGAATTCAAAAGTGGATGATGATATGTATGAGACGGCGAGAAAAAATACCAGTGCAGCACAAAAAAGAATTATTCTTTCAAGTTTACCTAGAGACGGTAAAGAAGCAGTAGGCGCTTCTTTATCACAACAAGCTTCTAGGTATTATCATACTGGGCAATTACCCCCAATGAATATTTTAAATCCATCGGCTTGGAAAAGCTTTATCAATTCTTGGAAAAGGGGCGACTATAAATCTAAAAGATAACACATGAAACAGATTGCTGTAATTGGAGCGGGAACAATGGGTAATGGAATTGCACATGTATTTGCACAAAAAGGATTTAAGGTAAATTTAATTGATACACAAGCTGCTGCTTTAGAAAAAGCGATGCAAACCATTCAAAAGAACTTGGATAGGCAATTAGCCAAGAATGTTATTGACGAAGCAACAAAGACATCGACACTTGCAAATATTATTACCATCACTTCTATTCAAGAAGGCGTTCACAATGCAGATCTTGTTGTAGAAGCTGCGACAGAAAATAGCGAGATTAAAAAAAGCATCTTCACTCAATTAGATCAGCATGCTCCATCTCATTGTATTTTAGCCAGCAATACTTCTTCCATTTCTATCACTCAATTAGCAAATGCAACCAAAAGACCAAATCAAGTAATTGGAATGCATTTCATGAATCCTGTTCCGGTGATGAAATTGGTTGAGATTATCAATGGACAAGCAACCAGTGATGCTACAACTGAAGCCATTGTTTCTTTAACAAAGACAATTGATAAAATACCATGTGTGGTAAAAGATTTTCCTGGCTTTATTGCTAATAGAATTTTAATGCCCATGATCAATGAAGCCATCATTGCTTTATCAGAAGGAGTAAGTGATGCTGCAACAATTGATCAAATTATGAAATTAGGCATGGCGCATCCAATGGGGCCATTACAATTAGCAGATTATATTGGA
This sequence comes from Chitinophagaceae bacterium, assembly GCA_017856545.1. GTDB lineage: Bacteria > Bacteroidota > Bacteroidia > Chitinophagales > Chitinophagaceae > Sediminibacterium. The sequence goes on along the minus strand of JAFMEV010000001.1, from coordinate 25,514 downwards.
TTAGATGTTTGTAAAAATATTATGGTAATCATGCAAGAAGGTTTTCAAAATGATAAATATGCACCTTCTCCATTATTAGTGCAATTAGTTACTGAAGGAAAATTAGGAGTGAAAACTGGACAAGGATTTTATCAATATTAAATTTATTCCACTAAACTAGTTGTATAAGTGACTCCTTGCAAATCGTCTATTTTGGCAATCACTTCTTCTAATCTATTTTTGGGAATCCCCACTTTCAATTCTACAAACAATTGAGCCACCTGATGCACAACAGAACAATTGTATTGTTTAATAACCATCATCACTTCGTTCATTTGCTGATAATCAAAATGTAATGTATACGCTATTTCGATTGGCTTTTGAATGATTGGTGATAATTGCAAGGCCAAAGAACTCGCAGTTTTATATGCATTGATTAAACCAGGCACCCCTAAAAGTGTGCCTCCAAAATACCGCACAACTACTACCAATATATTGGTTAATTGCTTGCTATCTATTTGACCAAGTATGGGCCTGCCTGCAGATCCAGAAGGTTCACCTGCATCACTCACTCTAAATGTAGCCCCATCCACACCAATTCTATACGCCAAACATTGATGTACCGCTTTAGGATGTTCTTTCTTCAAAGCAGCTAAAAATTTCTTGGCTTGTTCAATTGAATTTACTGGATAACTGTATGCAATAAATTTACTACCCCTATCTTTAAATTCAGCCATCGCAGGCTGTTCAATAGTATTGTAGTAAAATGAATCCATTGTTGTAACATTGCAGTATGAGTTTGCAAGATACAAAACAAGCTATTAAACACCAATTAGGCAATTTATACGACGCTATTGAAATGAATAGCATGGTGAATATCATTATTGAAGAAGTGACTGGATGGGATGCCCTGCATCAAAACATCCATAAAAATGATGCATTAGAACCATCTCAAATTGAGCAGCTTGATCATTATGTTGAACAATTACTGACTGGAAAACCTTTGCAATACATTATTCAAAAAGCATGGTTTTTGGGTAAGGCCTATTTTGTAAATGAAGCAGTTTTGATTCCAAGACCAGAAACAGAAGAATTAGTAGAATGGATCATTGAATATGCGCAAATCATCAATAAACCATTGAGCATTTTAGATATAGGAACAGGTTCTGGTTGTATTCCTATTTCATTGAAATTAGCTATTCCCAATGCCCATATTACCGCAATAGATATTAGTAAAGAAGCTTTGGCAATCGCAGAACAAAATGCAGCAAGCTATCACACCGAAATTGAGTGGATAGCGCAAGATATATTACAAACCAAGCAATTAAAAGATAGATATGATATTATGGTAAGCAACCCACCATATATCCCATTAAGAGAAAAACTAGCCATGCAAAAACAAGTTGCAGATCACGAGCCCGAAATTGCATTGTTTGTACCTGATCAATTTCCTTTAATCTTCTATTCCAAAATTGCACATATTGGAAAGTCAGCATTGAAACCCAATGGTCAATTATTTTTTGAAATTCATTATGACCAAGGAGAAGCCATCATTGCTTTATTAAATGAAATGGGCTATCATGCAGAATTAAAACAGGATATATTTGGGAAAGACAGAATGGTGAGAGCCAGTTTGAAAAGCTAAACATGGCTGACAAATAAATACTAGATTTTAATGAGATGGATCTACTGCTACCACAGGTGTTGCACCTAATTGCTTAATGATTTGCATTACTTGAATAGTCACCCCTAAATTTGCAACACTGTCTCCGTTAATGACAACAGAGGGCTTATCTGTTTCTTTAGATAAGAACGTTTTTAATTGATTAGAAAGTGAATCCATCAATACAGGCGTAGAACCAATAAACAATTGTTGATCTTTATCAATCGTCACCACAACAGTTTGCTTCGCTTTTGTGTCACTAGCCGATTTTGGATTAGACACTTTGATGACATTTGGATTAGCCAAGGTAGAAACAATTAAGAAAAACAATAACAGGATGAATAAAATATCATTCAATGCTCCTGTATGTACTTCAGGTTGATGTCTAAGTCTATTTCTTAAATTCATCTTAAGCTTGGGTTGGTTCTTGTAATATATCTAAGAAATCTGCACTAGCTGTTTCCATTTTATTAGCTGTTTTATCTATTTGAGTAGATAAAAAATTATGTCCTACATAAGCAATCAAGCCAATGATTAAACCTGTTGCAGAAGTAATCATTTTTGTATAGATACCACCAGCAATCGTGTTTAAAGTATATTCACCTGTAGAAGCAATGCCATAAAACAATTGCACCATACCTACAATGGTTCCCAAGAAACCAAACATGGGAGCAATACCTGCAATCAAAGACAAAATATTCAAATTACGCTCCATACTATACATTTCCAATTTACCAACATTCTCCATGCTTTTTTCAATCGCGTCTAATGGTTTGCCAATACGCATCACCCCTTTCTCAATCATTTTTGCAACAGGATTAGCTGTATTTTTTGCGAGCGCTTTTGCTGCAGCAATATTTCCACCAATAATATGATCTCGAATCACCAACATAAATTGAGGATCGATTGTACCCGCTTTTTTTATGGCTAAAAATCTTTCAATGAATACAAAAATAGCTACTACCAATAAACCATACAATGGATACATGATCCATCCACCTTTTTGCAATAAACTAAATAAAGATATTTTACTCTCTACAGCTTGTAATAAAAACATAGATTCTAATTTATGTTTAAAGTTAATTTATTTCTACCAAATTCACCAATACTTCTACTGCCTTCTCCATGTCCTCCACACCAATCCACTCATGCTTACTATGAATAGCTTGCATCCCAGTAAAAATATTTGGTGTAGGAAGTCCCATAAAACTCATTCTACTTCCATCCGTGCCGCCACGTATAGGTTCGAGGATTGGTTCAATGCCTGCTTTTCTATATGCAGCCAAAGCGCTCTCCACAATATGAGGATGTTGATCAATGATTTCTCGCATATTTCTATACTGCTCTTTTACTTCCATTCTAACCGAAGCTTTTTGATAGGCTGGATTGGATTGAATCACTTCTTTTGCAATAGCTAGTACTTTTTGAGCATGTTTGGCCAAATTGGCTGTTTCAAAATCTCTTACCAAGCATTCAATGGTAGCAGATTCTGCTCCACCACTGATATGATGGGGATGCACAAAACCCATTCTTCCCTCTGTAGACTCAGGAGATAATTCATCTTTGGGCAATGCTTCAATAATGGATGCGGCAATTTTAATAGCGTTTTGCATCACCCCTTTAGCATAACCTGGATGCGCAATTACTCCATCAATATATAAAGTCAATGCATCCGCACTAAATGTTTCCATCTCAAAACATCCAAGTGCTCCTCCATCTAATGTATAGGCAAAATCAGCACCTAATTTTTGAATATCTAAATGCTCCGTTCCTCTGCCCACTTCTTCATCTGGAGTAAACAAAATTTTAATTGTTCCATGACTAATTGAAGTATGGGTACTTAATTGCTTGGCCATTTCCATAATGATGGCTACACCAGCTTTATCATCTGCACCCAATAGGGTTTTACCTGAAGCAGTGATGATGGATTTTCCAATAAATTTTTTAAGATACGGATATTGATTGGTGGTAAGGATTTGCGCAGGATCATCCGGCAATACAATGGGCGCACCAGTATATTGCTGATGTAATATAGGACGAACATCTGTCCCACTACAATCTGGAGCGGTATCTACATGTGCACAAAAACAAATCACCGGCGAAGGGGTGTTGGTATTGGCAGGAATCGTTGCCATCACATATCCATTCGCATCCACATGCGCATCTTGAATGCCGTAAGATTGTAATTCTTCTACTAAAATTTTAGATAAATTGAACTGTTTTGTAGTGCTGGGAAAACTTAGACTATTGGGGTCACTCTGTGTGTCAATTTGCACATATCTCATAAAACGCTCTGCAACACCTGATACTGTAACACTCATAAATTCTATATAACTTAAAAAGATACTTGAAGATAATTTGATTTTGGGGAATAAAAAAGGCGGCCTTTTAGAAGGCCGCCTTTTTAGCAATATTTATCAAAATTTTAAGGCATGATAATCTTTGAAGGACTATCGATGTTTACTAATTCTAAATCAAAAGTTAAGTCTTGACCAGCTAAAGAATGGTTAGCGTCTAAAACGACTACTTCTTCTTTCACTTCAATCACCATTACTTGAAATTGTTGTCCTTGACCATTATTCATTGTCAAAGCCATTCCCACAGCTGGATTTAAATCTGGAGGGAATTGAGTTTTTGGAAATTCAACAATCATTTCAGGTTGTTTTGGACCATAGGCTTCCATGAATGGAATATGTATGGTCTTTTTTTCACCCACTGTCATTCCTAAAACGCCATTATCAAAACCAGGAATTACCATACCTGAACCCACTTCAAATTCTAGAGGGGCTCTTCCTTCAGAAGAATCAAATGTTTCACCAGTAGTTAATTTACCGTGATAATGCACTTGAATGGTATCCCCATTTTTTACTTGTTGCATATTGTTTATTTTAAATAAAGCACCATAGAGGTGCAAAGAGCAAAAGTACATAATTCTCAGTAACTTTGAGCCATGAATCAAGGACCTAGAATTGTATTTATGGGTACGCCTGCATTTGCTGTGGCATCATTAAAAGCTTTATTAGATGCAAAGATGAATGTAGTAGCTGTAGTGACTGCGCCAGACAAACCAGCAGGCAGGGGCATGCAATTACAAGAAAGTGCCGTAAAGCAATTTGCACTAGCAAATCAACTACCTGTTTTACAGCCAGAAAAATTAAAGGCTCCTGAATTTTTAGAAGCATTAGCTTCTTACTCTCCAGATTTACAAATTGTAGTGGCATTTAGAATGTTACCAGAAAAAATATGGTCCTTCCCACCGATGGGCACTTTGAATGTACATGGATCTTTATTACCAGACTATAGGGGTGCAGCACCTATCAATTGGGCCATCATGAATGGAGAAACATCAACAGGTGTAACCACATTCCAATTACAACATGCCATCGATACTGGAGATATATTATTACAAGAGCGCATTCCAATTAGCGAGAACATGACTGCTGGAGAATTGCATGATATCATGATGGAAGTGGGAGCAAATGTGCTTGTGAAAACAGTGAATGGCCTTGTACAAAAAAATATAACTGCCACACCTCAAGCCACACCAAGTATAGATAAACATGCTCCTAAAATATTCACTAAAGATTGTGAGATTGATTGGAATCAAGATGTAGAGCATATACACAATATGGTCAGAGGATTAGCTCCATTCCCAGGTGCCATTACCAAAGTGGATGGCAAAGTAGTTAAGTTATTCTCTACCCAAAAGGAAATCAAAACACCGAAAGAAGTCCCAGGCACCTTCATTATAGAAGATAAAAAAATAGCCAAATTTGCATGCAAAAATGGCTATCTACTTTTAAATGATATTCAATGGGAAGGCAAGAAAAGAATGCCTATTGAAGATTTTTTAAGAGGCTATCGTGCTATTTAGCAGCGAATACTTTTTGAAATTCATCTGCAGCAACAATGCCACTTTTTCTCCAGATCTCTTTCCCATTTTGATAAATGATATAAGTTGGTAATGATTCAAATTGAACGTGTTTCATTACATCCATATCTACTCCACCATCTACCGCTAAGAAGTATATTTTATTTCCTTGCTCTTTTTTTATTTGATCAATAATAGGCTGCATTTTTCTGCAAGGAGGACACCAAGAAGCGCCTATATCCACTAAGACCATTTTGTTGGATGCAACTACTTTGTCAAAATCAACAACACGCATTTGAACTGCATTCGCGTTTCCTTCAACAGGTAATTGACTCATTTTCCAACTACTCATACCACCCTCCAAATTCACTACATTGTACCCTTTTTCTATCAAGAAATTTTGAGCTGCTGCACTTCTTGCACCTGCTTGACAATACACATAAACTGTTTTAGTTTTATCTAAATGTTGAATTCTTTCTTGAAACTCTTTTGAATCATTCCAATTGGCTTGAAAAGCATTTTGAATATGACCAGACTGAAATTCACCAGTTGTTCTTACATCTAAAACTTGTACTCCTGGTTGCTCTATCGCAGCTTTAAATTGAACCGCAGAAATAGTTAATGGTTGTTGAGATGCTTTTGCAGTTTGTTGATTGGTATTGTTTTGCGCACAGGCAACAAAAAATAATGCCGATGCAAAAAGGCTTACTATTAGTTTAGATTTCATAGATTGATTTAATAAGTAACAGAAATTTTGAAGGTCTTGGAAGTCATTCCAAGAATAGCAGCAGCAGCATCGTTGAGTCTATATTGAATACTATTGCCCATATCAGGTAAAGCACTAATTACTTTAGCGCAAATACTTTTAAAATCTGGTGTGGTAATTCTCACCAAAGTGCCCACAGGAATATCATTGGTGAGTATATAAAACTTTTTATCCTCCCAGCCACTAACACTTTTGAAAACTGCAGCTGTGCCTTCAAGGGTTTGAAAACTTGCTGCTTGTTTTTGCTTTGAGAACATTGTTGCAAAATAGCCCTCTTCTTCTTTGTTCACATTGACAAAAACCAATTTATGTGCACTGTCTGTTTGTTTTTTCTTTTCTAAATTTTGTGCTATCATATCTTTAGAAGCAGCACGCTTGGCTTTGTCAGCAGCTAATTCTTCTGCAGACATACGAACAACTTTATGACGTCTCGATTTTTTGTGCTTACGACTATTTTTTGCGTAATAACTACCCTTCTTCTTTTTAGAAGACTTTTTGTAAGCCACTGTGTTTTTAGACTTCTTTTTCTTGGAAGCAGACAAAGCAGTTGAATGCTTCTTAGTATGCTTTTTGGTTTGCTTTTTTTGCTTTGCAGCAAAAGAAGTAGACTGGGTAATGATACCCAAGACCAAGAGCATGAATAATAGAAGTCTTTTTAACATGGATGCAAAGGTACAAAATCCAAGTGCAAAGAAATGCTTAAAATTATGTATTAAAGTATAATTATATATCTAAACCTTAGTAATTCAATATTCTCCAATCGTTTGGATAGTAATTATTCGATCTATTAGGCAGGGCTTTTACCCAACCCAAGCCAATTTGCATATAAGTTAATAAGACCCAGCCCTTTTTACCTTCAAGGGTGATATCGGCTCTTCTTAAATACTGCAAAGCAGTCTCTAAGTTTACTTCAGCTGTTTCATAAGGCAGGTCGGACCAATCCGACATGGCAAGATCATGGCTTGGGATTAAATCCTTACCCTTAATCGCCCCAATGGTGATTCCCATCTTTTTAATGTACAGATGACTAGCAATCATTTGAAGTTGTTCTTTCCAGTTCTCTGAAAGTGCTAATAAGTTTTGCTGATGGGCAATGATGTATTTATTAGAAGGAATAGAAAAATAATTGGCAACTATTTCTTTTTCATTTTTTGTAGCATCTACTAATCCATGTGCTTTATGAATTGCATAACCATCATTAGCATGTTGTTTCTGAAAAACTGCAATAAAAAAACCTTCTCCTTTAATTAAGTTAGGATATGCACGATAGCCTTTTGCTTTATGCAGATCACTTTCAGTTTCAATAATATTAAAGCTGGCTGGCAAAGAGATGGGAATATTTTTCATTCCCTCCAATGATGCAATATAATCCATCATTTGTTCGTCCTCGGCTTTTGAATAAGAACAGGTTGCATAAATTAAATACCCCCCTTCTTTAATTGAGGACCAAGAATCTTCAATAATTCTTGTTTGCCTAACGCTACAATGTTGCACATGATCCAAACTCCACTCTTCAATGGCTTTGGGATCTTTTCTGAATAATCCGCTACCACTGCATGGTGCATCTATTAATACTAAATCAAAAAATGCTGGCAAAGAGGCAAAATGAGCAGGATCGTTCTGAGTCACCACTACATTATCTTGACCCCATTTGGTGATATTCTCTACGAGAATATGGTTTCTATTTTTAATGGTCTCATTGGCCACTACTAATCCCTCTTTGAAAAAATTAGCAAGTAGGGTTGTCTTGCCACCAGGAGCAGCACATAAATCTAACACAACTTGATTGGAAGCTCTAGTATAAATCTGAGACAAAATAAAATGCAAAAACATACTACTTGCTTCTTGCACATAATAAGCACCAGCATGCCAAAGTGGATCTTGCACAAATAATGGACGATCTTGCAAATAATAACCATTAGTACACCAAGGCACTTGCGTAATTTGATGCAAAAAAGGATGATGACTGAGCTCAAAAGGTTTAGATTCATTTAATCTCACAGAAGTGATTTGATCGCGCTGCTCATGCACTGCCACAAAAGCTGCTTTATCAAATCCTGTAAGTCCTTCTAATGATTGTATAAATGATTCAGGTAACATGAATGATTAGTATCGAATGGTATAATGCATGGGTTCTTTGTTTTCTTTTCTAAAAAACACCAAGCCAATATAAAATAAATCGATGGTTAAAGTTACAGCAGGATCTTGCTGAATCTCCAACCAAGCTTTTTCCATTTCTTCACTCCAATGAATATCATCAAATATGAAAAAACTATTTTCATCCGATTTTTTCATTAAGTCTCTAAAATATTGCATCGTAGGTATGTATTGATGATTGCCATCTATATAGGCCATGCCCACTCTATCTAATTTTTGTAAAAGATCAGGTAATGTTTGATTAAAATCACCTTCAATAATTTGTGCGTTTTGCACATGTAAATCAGCCATCGTTTTTTTTGCCCATTCAGCCACTGCTGGCGCACCTTCCATCGTAAATACAGGTTGGCCTTTTGCAGCTTTTGCCAAATAACAAGTTGTCACTCCCAATGAAGTTCCCATTTCAATAATATTCTCTGGCTGAAAATAGTCCACTATCTTGGCTAATAACTGTGCATACTTTTTAGGTTTTAAAGCTGCAGCAGCAATATCCTTCACCACTCTTTTAGGTTGATTGTTTTGTCTTGATCCAGCACCTCTATCCCATACTTCTAAAATAGTATTATCAGTGAGTAAGTCTTTTCTTTTGGCTTCCATCAAATTTGCTTCATGAGGAATTTGCTTGTTGAGTAAAACTTCTTGGATAAACTGATAAACAAATGGAGAATGCACACCATGACCTTTACTATTTGAAGCATTCACATAATACTGTATGTATTTTTTAATCAGCGTAAAAGTTGGATACATAACTTTTATTTTCTTTGCCAAATTTCAAAGTCAAAATTAAAAGCATGTTTTTCGTCGGCTAATTGAGGTTCGGAAGATTCTTTGATCCACTCATTCCCTAATGCAGGGAAATAAGTATCTCCTTCAATATGTGTATGGACTCTTGTCAAATAAATGGTATGCGCCAATGGTAAAGCCATTGCATAAATTTCACCACCCCCAATCACCATCAATTCTTTGTAATCATTTTGCTTGGCTAATTCAATGGCCTCTTCTAAAGTGTTTACCACTTTGGCCCCATCATATTGTTTATTAGCTTGTCTAGAAATGATGATATTCATTCTTCCAGGCAATACTTTATTGCCCAAAGATTCAAAAGTCTTACGGCCCATTAAAATAGGCAAAGCCCAGGTAGTGTTTTTGAAAAAACGCATATCCTTGGGTAAGTGCCAAAGCAATTGATTATCCTTGCCAATGGCATGATTCTCTGATGCAGCAACCACAAGGGATATTTTCATGCTTCTTTATTTAATTTAAACTGCTACTGGAGCCTTTATCGCTGGATGAGATTCATAATTTTCTAATGTAAAGTCTTCAAACTTAAAAGAAAAAATATCTTTAACAGCAGGATTAATTTTCATAGTAGGTAATGGAAAAGGCTTTCTCGCTAACTGCGTTTTAGCTTGTTCAAAATGATTGTTATACAAATGCACATCACCAAAACTATGAACGAAATCGCCATATTGTAAATCACAGACCTGTGCAATCATCATGGTTAACAAAGCATAAGAAGCGATATTAAAAGGCACTCCTAAAAATACATCTGCACTTCTTTGGTATAATTGACAACTTAATTTACCATCAGCCACATAAAACTGAAACATATTGTGACAAGGCATCAATGCCATTTTTGACAAATCGCCCACATTCCAAGCACTCACTATCAATCTTCTGCTATCTGGTGTTTTCTTGATTTGCTCAATCAATTCGGAAATTTGATCTATCACCACACCATTCGCTCCTTCCCAGCTTCTCCATTGTTTACCATATACTGGACCAAGGTCTCCGTTTTCATCTGCCCACTCATCCCAAATACGCACTCCATGCTCTTTTAAATATTTGATATTGGTATCGCCATTCAAGAACCAAAGCAATTCGTAAATAATACTTTTTAAGTGTACTTTTTTGGTAGTGACTAATGGGAAGCCCTCTTGTAAATTAAAACGCATTTGATATCCAAAACAGCTCTTGGTACCTGTACCAGTTCGATCTGTTTTTTGGTTACCGTGATCTAAAATATGTTGTACTAAATCTAAATATTGTTGCATGCTGCAATTTACAACCAATACGCTGGAGAATAAAAAAATTATTTCCCCTTTCTGCGCGCTAATTCCTTACGAATTAACACCAATTCGCGACCAGTTTGACCATTTACGCTGGAGTTTTCCTCCGCCCTACGCATCAAATACGGAATAACATCTTTGATAGGTCCAAAAGGCAAGTATTTGCTAACAGAATATCCTGCAGCTGCCATATTAAATGTAATATGATCACTCATACCATATAACTGTGAGAAATGAATATGAGGATGATGTGTATCTATCTGCTTTGTTTGCATGGCTTCCATCACTAATTGGTTGCTGTACTCATTATGAGAGGCTACTAACAATGCAATGTTGTCTAAATGCTGAAGGCAATATTCGGTTGCTTTATTGAAATCTGCATCAACCGCCTCTTTGTTTTCATGGATCGGAGAAGCATAACCATTTTTTTGAGCACGCTCTCTTTCTTTTTCCATATATGCACCTCTTACCAATTTAGCACCTAATAAGAATTGCTTCTCTTTGGCAATTGAATGAGACATTTGTAAAAATCTCAATCGATCATGTCTATATAATTGATAGGTATTATAAACCACTACTTTTTCTTTATTGTATATAGTCATCAATTCAATGGCTAAACGATCAATAGGATCTTGTATCCAAGTTTCTTCTGCATCAATCAATACGCCCACACCTTTTTCAGAAGCTACTTCACAAATGGCATGCATTCTTTCTTTCACCCTATCCCATGCAGCATTGTCTTCCTCACTATCATGAATACCACTTCTCAATCTTGGTGCATCATTTAAGGTTTCTAATAAGTGATGGCTAGCGATACCAGTGATTTTCACACTCACAAAAGGAACATTGGATTGAGAAGCTGCAAACTCTATCGCTTCAATAAAATGTTCAGTAACCGCATCAAAATTTGATTCACCCTCTTTAGCTTCAACGCCATAATCTAAAATTACCTGCACTTGATAAGCGCCCAATTGCTTCACCACTCTTGCAGACTCTTCTAAAGTTTCTCCTCCTACAAATTGTTTGAAAATGGTATTTCTGATTAAACCATTAATGGGTAAACCTGATTGCATCAATGCAGGTGTTAACTTGGTGGCCAACTTCACAACCAATGGACTTTGTATTACACTGAATAAAAATCTTGCTCTTTTTAAATCACCAGTAGATTTATATGCAAAAGCGTTTTGGGTATTGTCAAAAGATGGGTTCATGCTAACATTGGTTCGTTCGCAAATATCGGTACTAAATAGCTAATTACAAAGGATATAGATATAAATAATATGCGGTATCTTGGCATCTAAATTGTGGAATATGAAAATCGTAAAAACGGAGATATACTTATACAAAATTCCCATGGAGCCATTCACCATTGCAACAGGCACTATGGAATATGCACAAAATGTTTTGATCAAAATTCATACCGACGAAGGCATCATTGGATGGGGAGAATGTTCTGCTTTTCCAATGATTGTTGGAGAAACACAACAAAGTTGTTATTTGTTAGCAAAAGATTTTGCTGCTTTTTGGAAAGGAAAAGATCCATTGGCTATAGAAGAAAGATTAAAAGAGTTGGATCAAATTATTGCAGGAAACTATACTGCAAAGAGTGCTTTTGATTTGGCTCTTTATGATATTGCAGCACAAGCAGCCAATCAACCATTGTATGCTTTTCTAGGGGGTCAACAAAAACCCATTGAATCAGATTTAACCATTGGCATTGGAACACCAGAAGATATGGCAAAACAAGCTGTTGCATTTGTTGCTAAAGGAGTGACGATGATTAAAGTGAAATTAGGAAAGCAGCCTGCAGATGATATTGAAAGAATCAAACAAATAAGATCGGCAATTGGAGAAAAAACAATTTTAAGAATTGATGCCAATCAAGGATGGTCAAAAGAAGAAGCATTGCCTGTATTAACTGCATTATCAGTATATGATATTCAATTTTGTGAGCAGCCCATGCATAAATATTATGATGATTATTTACCAGCTTTGTGTGCGGCCTCTCCTATTAAAATCATGGCTGACGAATCTGTATTCACCCACCATGAAGCAAGAAAATTAATACAACAAAAAGCTTGTCATTATATCAATATTAAATTCTCCAAAAGCGGGGGCATCCATGAAGCTATTAAAATACATGATATTGGTAAAGCCAATGGTATTGCTTGTATGATGGGAGGAATGCTAGAAAGCAGACTGGCCTTAAGTGCCAAAGTACATTTTGCCATGGCACATGATAATATTCACTTTTACGATATGGACACTTGTTTATTGGGGCATAAGGAAGATCCTGTTATTGGAGGTGTTCAATTTAATGGAATGCATATCAGTATTTCAGACAGTCCGGGGATAGGCGCCACCGTTGACCCAAATTATCTTTCCAAACTCGAATCTTGTGTAGTATAACATATTGTATCTTTGGCTTCTAAATACAAATGTATGGAAGCAAGAAAAGCGAAAGATTCCTTTATAACCATGAATGAATTGGTACTACCCAATGATACCAACACTTTTGGAGATTTAATGGGAGGAAAACTAATGTACTGGATGGATATTGCAGCCTATCTTGCTGCAGCAAAGCATTGCAACTCCGCTTGTATGACTGCCTCCGTTGACAATCTAAGTTTCAAATCACCCATTCGTTTAGGAAATGTAATTTGTATTGAAGCAATCGTTACAAGATCATTTAATACTTCTATGGAAGTACATTTGAAAGTTTGGAATCAAAACATGATTTCTCAGTCAAGAGAATTAAGCAACGAAGCTTATTTTACTTTTGTTGCTTTAGATGAAAATAAACAACCTAAAAAAGTTCCAGAAATTATTCCTGAATCAGAAGAAGAAAAAAAATACTATGCTAGCGCTTTAAGAAGAAGACAGCTGCGTTTGATACTTGCAGGAAAAATGTTGCCAGATGATGCTACTGAACTAAAAGCATTGTTTATTAAAGACTAACTTATTGTTGGTGATGTGCACCTTTTAGCATAAAAGATTTGCTTTGCTCAATGGCTTCCATCACTTCTTCTAATATTTCTTCTACAGGTGCATCATAATTCAGATCTAAAGCTGGTTTAAACCTCACTGTTAATGGTGTTCCAACTTTTTTAAAGGTCAACCCTTTTTTAGTAAATGCTCGCCAAAAACCATTAATCACTACTGGCACAACAATGGGTTGATTGTTTTTGATAATATGCGCTGTCCCTTTTCTTCCAGGAGCAAAAGGCTTCGTGGTACCTTGAGGAAAAGTAATAACCCAACTCTTTTTTAACGCTTTGTCAATTTTTTGAGTATCCACTACATCTCTATCTCTTTGCACATCCTGACCCTCTGCTCTCCAAGTTCTTTTCACCGTTAAAGCTCCACCTAATTTAAAAAGTTTTGACAACCAATTGCTATTCATGGTTTCTTCTGCAGCAACAAAATAAACATTGGTAAATGGATTCAATAAATAATATGGTATTCCTAATTTGTTGTACTTACCCCATTTAACTGCACAAAAAATATGAACAAAAGCAATCACATCACCAAAATAGGTTTGATGATTGCTCACAAATAAAACATTTTTCTTGGGCAGGTTTTCTAAATTTTCAGTCCCTTGAATTTCTATCGTATTAAACAATGCTAGGCCTGGGTAAGAAAACAAACCTACCACTCCATATATCATAGAACGGAAAATTTTAATTCTTTTAATACGCTCCCACAAATTCATACTTGTCTAATTAGTTAGATCTGCAATATAACACATAAATATGTATGATTAATGGGCTGTTTAACTAACAAATAGTATCTTTAAACAATGAAGAAGTCCGCTGTAATTTTTGATATTGATGGATTATTAATCAATAGTGAGCCATTATGGAATAAGGCTGCTACAGAGATATTTAGACAATATGGAATTCAATTAACAGAGGCTCAATACCAATTCACTACTGGCCTTAGATCTAAAGAGTTTGTAGCACATTGGTTGCATGAACATAAAGTGCCTGCCACTGAGTTTGATCGAGCAGAACAAAAGATCATTGACCTTGCTTTAGACTTAATTGACAAGGAAGCCACTTTAATGCCTGGAGTAGAACATATTTTTGAGTTTTTTTTACAAAGAGATTTCAAAATGGGCTTAGCGACTTCATCTCCAGCTTTATTAATCGAATGGATCAAAGATAAATTGCATATTAGAAGTTATATTCAATCAAGTTGTTCTGCACAGCATATGATACATGCAAAGCCGCATCCACAAGTATATTTAGAATGTGCTGCTGGCTTACACACAAATCCTTTAGCATGTATTTGTTTTGAAGATTCTTTTTATGGTATGATTGCCGCGAAAGCAGCGAGAATGACTTGTGTAGTTGTACCTGCTGCAGAACATATCAAATCTGAGATTTGGGGTTCCGCCGATTTAAAATTGAGTTCCTTACAAAATTTCGGTGCACTACATTTTAATATGCTAAACGACTAATCCCCCCATGCAATTAGCAAAGAAAGTAATTGGTAAAGAGTTAGACCTTTTTGAGTCGCATTTCAAAGAAGCGGTAAAGAGTAGGGTTTCTTTGTTAGATAGAATCATGCAATACATTGTCAAAAGAAAGGGCAAGCAAATGCGCCCTATGTTTGTATTGTTATCTGCAAAATTACACGGAGAAATCAATGAAGCATCTTATAGAGCTGCTTCCTTAGTAGAATTATTGCACACTGCAACTTTAGTGCATGACGATGTAGTAGATGATGCTACTGAAAGAAGAGGTTTTTTATCTATCAATGCACTTTGGAAAAATAAGATTGCAGTTTTAGTGGGTGATTATTTATTGTCAAAAGGCCTTTTACTATCATTAGAAAATAAAGACTTTAATACCCTGACCATTTTGTCCAATGCAGTAAAGAAAATGAGTGAGGGAGAATTACTACAAATTGAAAAGACTAGGAATTTAAATTTTGACGAAACTGTTTACTACGATATTATCAATGGTAAAACTGCTAGCTTACTCGCTTCTAGTTGTTCAGCTGGTGCAGCTTCAGTAACAAAAGACGAAGCCATCATTGAAAAAATGAAAAACTTTGGAGAACAAGTAGGTATGGCATTCCAAATTAAAGACGACTTATTTGATTACGGTGATGTTAAAGTGGGCAAGCCAACAGGCAATGATATCAAAGAAAAAAAATTAACCCTGCCCCTCATACATATTTTACAAAAAGTGCCTAAGGATTTAAAGAAATCAATTATCTATATTGTAAAGAATAATAACAACGATAAAGCAAAAGTGAAATTTGTGATTGACGCTGTGAAAGACTATGGAGGAATTGAATATGCAGAGGCAAAAATGATTGAGTACAGAGACAATGCATTAAACATATTACATTCTTTTCCAGACTCTCCTGCAAGAGAAGCGCTTGAAGAATTAGTGAGATACACAACCGATAGAGCATACTAATGGAGAAAAGGTGGAATATATTAAAAGCCGATTCGGCAACCGTTGCTGCGCTGCAAGAGCAATTAAAGATCAGTCCCATTCTTTGTGAACTACTAGTTCAAAGAGGTATTGTGGACTTTGATGCTGCTAAGAAATTCTTCAGACCTCAAATTGAACACCTGCACTCTCCATGGTTAATGAAGGATATGAAAAAAGCGGTAGAACGTATTCAAACAGCTTTTGATAAAGAAGAAAAAATATTGGTCTACGGTGATTATGATGTGGATGGAACTACTTCAGTAGCCACATTATTCCAATTCTTAAAAGAACTATCTCCAAATATTGATTATTATATTCCACATAGATACAAAGAAGGATATGGTATTTCAAAAATAGGGATTGACTTTGCCAAAGAGCATGGATTTGATTTAATTATTTCGGTAGACTGTGGTATTAAATCAACTGAACTCATTAGTTATGCCAAAGAGCTAGGCATGGACTTTGTGATTTGTGATCACCATTTGCCCGATCCTATTATTCCTCCTGCTGTAGCGATACTCAATCCAAAACAATTAGATTGCACTTATCCATTTAAAGAATTATGTGGTTGTGGTGTGGTATTTAAATTAATCACAGCATTGGCTGAAACATATCAACTCCCAAGTGAAAGTTATTTGCAATATTTAGATTTAGTCATGACTGCCATTGCAGCAGATATAGTACCTGTTGTGGATGAGAACAGAACGCTTAGCTTTTTTGGGTTACAAAAAATCAATGAGAACCCTTGTAATGGATTAAAAGCCATACTGGAACAATCCAAACAAAACCTTCCTATAAAAATGAGCAGCTTGGTGTTTACTGTATCTCCGAGAATTAACGCAGCTGGAAGAATGGATGATGCTAAAAAAGCAGTGCAGTTATTTATAGAGAAAGATTTGACCAATGCAAGAGCCATTGCCTCTTTATTACAACAAGATAATTTAGACAGAAGAGAAGCAGATTCAACTATTACAGAAGAAGCTTTAGCGCAAATAGAGAACGATCCCAACCATACACAAAAAAAATCCTCCGTAGTGTTTCAAGCACATTGGCATAAAGGAGTAGTGGGGATTGTAGCAAGTAGATTGATTGAAAAACATTATAAACCCACTATTGTATTAACACAGAGTGGTGAAGTAATTGCAGGCAGTGCAAGAAGTGTACAAGGTTTTAATTTATATGAAGCATTGCATGCATGTAGAGCATATTTATTAGGATATGGTGGACATTTTGCAGCAGCAGGAATGACATTGGCATTAGATCAACTAGAGGCATTCAAAGAAGCATTTGAACAATCTGTTGCAGAAAGAATAACCGAAGAACAACTTACACCAGAGATTACCATCAATTCCGTTTTGCCTTTAGATAATATCAATATGAACTTTTATCAGATCATTTCACAAATGGAACCATTTGGACCTGATAACATGAAGCCCATATTTATTGCACATAAAGTACAAGATACAGGTTATAGCAAAATCGTTAAAGATCAACATATTAGCTGCAGTTTCAAACAAGGAAAGAATACCCTGAGAGGCATTGGATACAATATGCCACAACATATGAACGTTATTCAATCCGGAAAGCCATTTGATATTGTTTTCCAATTGCAATTAAATGACTGGCAAGGAACGCAATCGGTGCAATTACAAATAATAGACATCAAACCTTGCGAAGCATAAACTTGCAATGTTTTACTACCCCATCTAACAAAAAGCGACTCCTAGGAGTCGCTTTTACTTTTTATCTATGAACCAAGATCTATTTTAATAAATCAACGCTTCTATTAATGAAGTTGGTTAGTTCTGTTCCTTGTAATAAACCTTGAGACAATAAAGCTAAGTCAGCTAAATTTCTAGCTTGCTTTTGTTGCTTATCCATATCTGGTTCTTTTAATAAAGCTTGGAAGATTGGATGATTACCATTGATGGTTAAATTGACTTCATCCGGCATTTGTGCGTAAAAAGCAGTCATGCCTCCGCCGCCCATGCTAGCCATATCTTTCATACGACGCATAAACTCTGGACGAGTAGCAATCACCGGTGCAGCATCTTTGCTTAAACCTTTCACATCCACTGTGATGGTGATTTGAGGAACTTGGAATTCAAATAATTTTTTAGCTTGTTCCACTTCATCTTTAGATAAAACAGATTCAGCATTTTCTTGCTTATCAATTAAATTATCTACTACGTCTGCATCTACACGTACAAATTGAACACCCTCCCATTTCATCTCTACATTATTAATGAATGCAGCGTCCACCATGGTTTCCAAACTAATTACTTTATACCCTTTCCCTACAGCCGCTTGAATAAATGCATCCTGACCAACAGGGTTGGTAGTATATAATAATACATGTTTACCCTCCTTATTTTTTTGAATCGCTTCAGTAGCAGTTTTGTATTCATCTAGTGTATAGTACTTACCTTTTTCTGCAGCGTCTTCTAAGATCAAGAACTTATTTCCTTTCTCTAAGAATTTATCGTCTGTGATCATACCATATTTCACAAACAAACCTAAGCTCTCCCACTTTTCTTCAAAAGCTTTACGATCTGTGTTGAAGATTTCTTCCAACTTATCTGCCACTTTCTTCGTGATGTGCGCATTGATCTTCTTCACATTTGGATCGCCTTGTAAATAGCTACGGCTTACATTCAATGGAATATCTGGGCTATCAATTACACCATGTAACAACATCAAGAATTCTGGAACAATGTCTTTTACTTCATCAGTAACAAATACTTGATTACAGTACAATTGAATTTTATCTTTTTGAATCTCGAAGCTTTGCTTGATTTTAGGGAAATATAAAATACCTGTTAAGTTAAATGGAAAATCTACATTCAAATGAATCCAGAATAAAGGAGTTTCACCAAATGGATACAATTCTCTGTAGAAATTTTCATAATCTTCTTTCGTTAATTCAGAAGGCTTACGAATCCATAAAGGATTGGTATTGTTAATTGGCTTTGGTGCTTCTTCTACTTCGCCCTCTTTTTTCTCCGCTTTCTCCGCATTCGCATCAGTGAAATAAATAGACACTGGCAAGAACTTACAGAAGCGCTCTAAAATTCCTTTCACTCTATGAGCTTCTAAAAACTCAGCACTCTCTTCGTTAATATGTAAAACAATCTTGGTTCCACGATTGCTATAATCTACTTCGTACAATTCATATTCGGTACTACCATCACAGCTCCAGAAAACACCTGGTGCATCTTTGTGGCTCTTAGAGTAGATATCTACTTTGCTACTTACCATGAAAGAGCTGTAGAAACCTAAACCAAAATGACCAATCACGCTAGCATCTTTGTATTTCTGTACAAATTCTTCAGCGCCACTGAAAGCAACTTGGTTAATGTACTTATCAACTTCTTCAGCAGACATACCAATACCATTATCAATAATGGAAATGGTTTTTTCTTTAGCATCCAAAACCACTTCTACTTTAAGATCGCCTAGTTCGCCTTTGGCTTCTCCTTTACCGTGAAGGGTTTTTAATTTTTGAGCAGCATCCACTGCATTACTCACTAACTCACGTAAAAAAATCTCGTGATCACTGTATAAGAACTTCTTAATAATTGGAAAGATGTTCTCCGTCTGAACGCGTATTTGACCTTTTTGCATAATTCTATTTTTTCTTATTTGACATACATATAGCAAAGAAGGTACCAAACCCCTGATTCTGACAAGCTGACAAGCTATGGCTAATTTTTCAGCCAAGCCGCCCCAGTACAACGCTTATTTTTGAGCAAAATGTCACTTGTATCCCTAATAAAAACCTGTTTTTCACTATTGTAAACCGAATACACCCCAACCAGATCCCCGTTGCCAGATGGCAGCTTAATACCAGCAAAATCTGCATAGCCGCTGGTCCTTAAATAAACCGTACCCCCAGTACAAAATTTTAAAGCTCTACTAGCTCCTATTTTATTTTTTTTATCGGCAAAAGAAAGATTGGTATCTGCTGAAGCAAACTCAACATTAGATAGTTTGATCAATCTACCTTGCAAACTATCATGCAAATTTTTAAAATTTACTTGAATAGGTTTTATGTTGGGTTGATCCTTTACAATAACAATATGTTTAGAAAAAAGAGGTGATGGGATTCCAGTCGTTTGTAAGGAGCCATTTGAAGTATCAATGGCTGCAACAATTTGAACCATTCTTCTATAATCTGTTAGAATTAAATCTTTTAATTGAATTCTTAATACTGCTCCAATGGGGAATTCTTGATATAAATTAATACCATCTAATAAAATCATAATACCCGCCGTACTATCTTGAACAGCGATAGTTTTATATAAATTATTAGACGCATCATTAGCAACAACTACAGCCTCTATGCTCATATTCTGCTGAACGACTTCAAATTCACCAGTATAATGAAGCTTTTTTACACTTTTAATACTTACAATACTATCCACCCTATTATTGATATTATTAGCAAAGGAAGCTTGTTTTAAACATGCAGAAGTTGATAGAATAAATACCAAACAAGCAAAAAAAGTAATTTGTATTTTTTTCATAAAAAATTTAATTGATTTGATAAATAATTTGAAGAAAGACATTCGACGGATATCCTTGTAAATACTTTGGAGCAAATTTTAAAGGATCATGGCCTTTATAATCATATCTAGTTTGCTCAAATGCAAATACAGAGAATTGCATATTGAAAAGATTTTGAAATTGCAGGTATAATCTAATCTGATGTTGATCATCTTTAACCTTATATGAAATATTTTTATTGATAAAACAATTTGTTATAAATCCATTTGGCAACTGTTCTGGGCTAATTATTTTTTTCTCCCATAAAAAAGAGCGTCTAAAATAATCGACTTCAATACTCCTATTCCATGCGAATACAGATGAAATTCCGAATCTTACACTATTGGATAATTGTCCCTGTGAACCAAGTGCTAGAATCACTTTGGGAGTAGATAGTTCAGGAAGTTTTGAAAGATGCAAATTGCCTGATTCTAGTGGATAATTACTGCCCAAAGATTGAATACTATAAATTGGATTATTGCTGATGGTATAATTCCCCCAACCAATGGCTAATTGGTGATTAAAGCGAGTTGCAAATTGAGATTCCATACTCCACTCAATTCCTAATTTATTGGAATTAAATAAGCCATAATTGGCTTGAACAAAAGCATTATAAAAATCATGATAAAAACTTGTTCTTCCAGACTGATTCTTTTGATGATAGCTAAAAAATTGAACTTCCGTTCGATAATTCATTCCCAAATAATAAACACCAAGATTTAAACCAAGATGATGAATAGGTAAAAGATATTCAGTCAAATTATCTTGCATGGCAATATTCTTAAATGCATCAATCCAATTAGGGGATTCCTGATGAAAAAGCGAATTCAACTTGATGTATGTCCTTGGCGAATATTTGTACATTAATTGCCATTGAATTTTTTGAGAAGGGAAAAAATACCAAGATGATTTGCCAATAGAGTTATTAGGAAATAAGCCATTTTGATTAAATCCTTCTCTTTGAAAATAACTTAACCCATATCCAAAACCAATACTAGACTCAATCCTATCGGATTGCCAAAAGAATAATGCACTTGCCTGCTGATCTATATTTTTTATACTATAATGTGCACCCCAAATATCCCCTTCTTTAATTTTTTGATCTGGCTGATTGATATCAAATTGAAATACACTAGCGTCATCATCACTCACCCAAGTGTTATAATTCAAGAAATAATTTCCTCCCAATAAATCAAGAACTGAGTTCGTTTTTTCTATTTGTTCTAAAATGGAATTGACATGAAAAGAAAATTGCATTCTATCTGTCCAATCAAAATAATAATGAAAAGCTTGTTGTGCCATTTGTATATTGGCTTTTTCTTTACTAATAATATAGTATGCCCTTTTATCTTTATTTGACTGATTCACTCTCCTCATTTCATCAAAATTTATTTGAAGTCTTATAGGATGCTCTTTATAAAATTGTTTTAATCGATTATTTAATACACTATCCTTATAAAAGCTGGGCAAGTATTTATAATAATCTGGTCGAGGGTCTTTCACGGATGTCCAATCTAAGCCATCAACAGATTGAATTCCCTTAACTAGCGCCCAATTGACTTGAAAGCGATGTCTTTCATTGATCTTTCTACTATATTGTACTTGAACAATAGGGAGTTTAGAAGTTTTGGCGTTAGGAAAGACCAGCTCTCCATCTAACCAACCCCACCCTGGCTGATACAGTTCATTTTCAGATAATTTTAATACTTCATTTACTGAAGGAGACTGTTTGGTTTGATAGCGATGATTATACCAAAAATTAATATTTAAATATTGGTGCTTGGTAAAAGATTTATGCATGTTAAATACAAATCCTTTTAAAGCTCTTTTTCCTAAAGCAGGATTTTGTATGAAACTTTGCTCATGTTGCAATTTTAGTTGAGCATACCAAGATTTTTTTAACCTTCCAGTACTCCAAATGAAATTTGTTTGAAAAGAACCAGTTAAAGGTTGAAATCTATTAGATATTGTTATATTTTTTGAGAAGTCACTTGCATTCATATTCACATAACGCATCACTGGGGAAGCTGCTAAGCCATTTTCAGTAGGCACAAAACCTGTTGTAATTTTTTCAGTTCTACTCAATGTGTATATGCCAAACATTGCAGCATTCAAATCAACTCCTAACTTTTTACTATTCCACTCAATACCATTGATAGTTAAAGTGGAGCTATTTTCAAATCCTCGGTATTTCCATCCAATACCATACCCATTAAATTGTAAAAGCTGAAAATAAGCACTGTTCTTGGTTTGTAACATCCCGGGGATCCAACCATCTTCTTCTTTTAAAAGTACGTCCTGAGCGCTAGCTTGTTCAAGTATTGCGATCAATAGTAATATGCAACAAACTTTAAGGAAATTATTTTCTGAATTAAGCATGTCTCAAATTGTCTAATTTCTGAATACAGCTTTTTTCGGCAAATACTAGATTTTAAAATTTAGAATTGAATTAGGATTGCGTGTATGAAAAAATTATTACTCTATGTAGTTGTTCAAATTTTTATGATTACTTCTAATCGAGAAGTATTAGCACAAGTACTAAAACCTGAGCAAAAAAGAATCATAAGTTTTTATAATTGTGAAAATTATTATGATACGATAGACCAAAAAAATATATTGGACGAAGAGTTCACCCCAAATAGTGCAAAGGCTTACAATAAAACTATTTTTAAGTTAAAACGAAAACAAATAGCTCAAACCATTCATGAACTAGGCAAACAAGAACAACAAGATGGAATTAGCTTAATTGGATTAGTAGAGATTGAAAACAAATATGTACTAGAAGAACTTGTGAAGGATTCACTGATTCAAAAGTACCATTATAAAATAATCCATTTTGATTCTAAAGATTATCGTGGGATTGATGTAGCCTTATTATATCATCCTATACACTTTGTACCATATCAGTACAAACCCATTAGCCTTTCTATAAAAAATCATCAAACCGATTTCCCCACGAGAGATATTTTATATGTGAAGGGACAGCTTGACCAGCAATGGGTACATATACTAGTAAACCACTGGCCTAGTAGAAGAGGTGGGGCAAGTACATCTGAAAAAAGAAGGTTATGGGCAAGTGAAGTAGCCAAGGTTTTTATTGATAGTTTGAAAATGACAGACCCTGAGGCAAATATCATAATGATGGGAGATTTTAACGACAACCCTTCCGATCGCTCTCTACTGAATATCCCCTTACAAAACCCTTTTTTCAATTTATTCAAAAAAGGATACGGTAGCTTGGCATTTAATGATCAATGGAGTTTATTTGATCAGGTTTTAATAAGCGATGCTTTAATGGATCCTAAAAATATCATAACATATTATAAATCAATTATTTATAGAAAAAATAATAGAATAGAAACACATGGAAGATACAAGGGTTACCCAAAAAGAACCTGGTCGGGTGACCAATATAACGGAGGCTTCAGCGACCATTTCCCAGTATCTATAATTTTAAAGCTAAAAATGGCCGAAAATCCACTGAAATAGCCTACCTTCGCCCTCCCAAATCAGTTTTGGCTGATTCGTTTTGAGTAATCGAAATGTCCACTGGGAAAAACCAATTATTTAACCAAAAAATTCAAGTAATGAACAATTACGAATTAATGGTGATTTTCACACCGGTATTATCTGAAGATGATTTCAAATCAGCTCAGAAAAAATACCAAGACTTCATCAAAGAAAATGGTGGAGACACTGTAGCCTCAAATCCTTGGGGTTTAAAATCACTTGCTTATCCAATCGATAAGAAAACTACTGGTATCTACTGGGTACTAGAATTCACTGGTCCTGCAACTATTAACGAAAAATTAAAAGTGCAGTTCTTACGTGACGAGCAAATCATGCGTCATATGATTACTAAACTTGACAAGTACGCAGTTGAGTACAACCACATTAAGAGAAACGGCGGTTTCCCTGTTCACAAAGCACAAGAGGCTTAATTAAATTTTTACCATCATGGCAAAGAATGAAATCAAATACCTTACAGCGATCAAACAGGAAAAACCAAAGAAGAAATTCTGTCGTTTTAAGAAGTATGGTATCAAGTATGTAGATTACAAAGACATCGAGTTCTTGAAGAAATTCATCAACGAGCAAGGTAAAATGTTACCTCGTCGTTTGAGCGGAAACTCTTTGAAGTACCAACGTAAAGTGGCTGATGCTGTTAAGAAAGCTCGTCAAATGGCGTTGTTACCTTATGTAACAGATTTATTAAAATAGAATCCAATTAGTCAACCATCCCTAATCTCGCGACAAAAAAATAAGGCGAGTGACAGCAACAACAATTGCTGGGCTCTTGGGAACTAAAACAATTATTATGCAAGTTATCTTAATTAAAGATGTAGACAATTTAGGTGGAAAGGACGAATTAGTAAACGTGAAGAACGGTTATGCTCGTAACTTTTTATTTCCAACTAAGCATGCTGTAGAAGCAAACGCTTCAAATTTAAAACAATATGAAGAGCGTTTGAAAGTAAAAGCAAAGAAGGAAGCTGCTATGTTAGCTGAAATCACTAAAGTGGTTTCTGTATTAACGAACGGTCCAGTTAAATTGACTGCTAAAGTGGGTGCGAACAACAAGATTTTTGGTAGCATCACATCTTTACAAGTTACAAAAGCAATTCGTGAGCAAAAAGGTTACGAGATTGATAGAAGAAGAATCTCTGTTGCTGATGATATCAAAGAATTAGGTGCTTATAAAGCAACTATTGATTTTGGTAATGGTCAAACTACAGAAATCGATATCGAAATCGCAGCTGAAGCTTAATCTGATTAGCAGATAGATATAGGAGAATATCCCCAAACTATCCCCTCAAAACCCTTTCTAAACCCTTAGAAAGGGTTTTTTGTTAGTTTTTAGGGCCTAAAAAAGCCGAAAAGCGGAAATTAAATGCATTAAGCTTGGTGGCGGAGTATTAATGACTATCTTCGTATTGTCCGAAGGGTATTTTGCCCCAAGGTATTTAGATCACTTAATTTTAAAGAACATGAACATTTATGTTGGAAATCTTAG